>JAFAQQ010000058.1 GCA_019246335.1 Actinomycetota bacterium
GCGCGGCAACCCGCGCCTGAAGCCGCCGTTCCCCGCCAACCAGGGCCTCTACCAGGGACCGACGCTGATCAACAACGTCGAGACCCTCTGCAACGTCCCGCAGATAATCGAGCGCGGCGCGAACTGGTTCAAGCAGGTCGGGACGGAGAAGTCGACCGGCACGAAGGTCGTGTCGGTGTCGGGCAACGTGCGCCGGCCGGGCAACTACGAGATCGAGCTGGGCATCCCCGCGCGCGACATCGTCTACGGCCTCGCGGGGGGGCCGCCCGAGGGGCGCCGCGTGAAGTGTTGGTTCCCAGGCGGGTCGTCCGCCCCGCTCCTGACCGAGGAGGACCTCGACCTGCCGTACGACTTCGAGACGATGGCGGACGCCGGCTCGATGCTCGGTTCCGGCGCGATCATCGTCGTCGACGACTCCGTCCCGATCGTCTCCCTGGCGCTGCGGACCGCGGAGTTCTACCGCCACGAGTCTTGCGGCAAGTGCACCCCCTGTCGGGAGGGCACGAACTGGACCGTGAAGATGCTCGAGCGGATCGACAACGGCGAAGCGACGCCCGCCGACCTCGACGTCATGGCCGACGTCCAGACGAACATCATCGGGAACTGCCTGTGCGTGCTCGGAGACTCGATGGCGATGCCGGTGGGCTCGATGATCGAGAAGTTCCGGCCCGAGTTCGAGGCGCACATCGAGGAGGCGAGGCTGCAGAACGGGGGTCTACCGCTGCGCGCCCACGGGGGGCGCGCGGACGAGGCCGTCGGGAGCCCGTCCGCTTAGGGACCCGGACCGATGACCTCGCCCTCACAGCGCTTCGTCACGTTCGAGATCGACGGCCGGGAGGTGACCGCCCCCGAGGGCGCGATGCTCGTCGATGCCGCCAAGTACGGCGACGTGGAGATCCCGGTGTTCTGCTACGAGCCGAAGCTCGGGCAGCCCGTGGGCGCCTGCCGCATGTGCCTGGTCGAGATCGAGGGGATGCCGAAGCTCCAGACGGCGTGCTCGACCGCGGTGAAGGACGGCATGGTCGTCGTCACCACGTCGGACAAGGTCAAGTCGGCGCAGAACGCCGTGGTCGAGTTCCTGCTGGTCAACCACCCGCTCGACTGCCCGGTGTGCGACAAGGGCGGCGAGTGCCCGTTGCAGGACATCTCGTTCGGGTGGGGCGCCGGCCGCTCGCGCTTCATCGAGCCCAAGCGGCACTTCCGCAAGCCGATCGAGCTCTCGCCGCTGGTGGCGATCGACCGCGAGCGCTGCATCCTGTGCTACCGCTGCGTCCGGTTCTCGCAGGAGATAGCCGAGGACTACCAGCTGGTCTTCCTCGAGCGCGGCGACCACACCTACGTGGGGACGCACGACGGCCACCCGTACGTCGGACCGTTCTCGGGGAACATCACGGAGCTCTGCCCGGTCGGGGCGCTGACCAGCACCACCTACCGCTTCCGCGCGCGGCCCTGGGACATCGAGAACGCCGGGACGGTCTGCACGCTCTGCCCGAGCCAGTGCAACGTCGAGCTGACGACGCGGGACGACAACCGCGTCCTGCGCGTGATGGCGCGCGACAACACGGACGTGGACGACGGCTGGCTCTGCGACAAGGGCCGCTACGGGTTCCAGCTCTTCCACTCGCCTGACCGCATCACGCAGCCGCTGGTGCGCGACGCGGGGGAGCTTCGGCCGGTGTCGTGGGAGCGGGCGATGGACGAGGCGGTGCGGGGCCTCGACCGGGCCGGCGAGCGGGCCGCGGCGCTCGTGGGCGGCGGGGCCACCAACGAGGAGGGCTTCCTGGTCCAGTTCCTCATGCGCTCGGTCCTCGGGTCCCCGCACGTGGACTCGCGACCGGGCGCCGCTCTGGATCGCGAGCACGCGCTCGCCCTGTCGCGCCCCGACCTGAGCGCCGCGGTGGCCGACCTCGACTCGGCGTCGGCCGTGCTCGTGATCGGAGCCGAGCTCGTCGACGAGGCTCCGATCCTCGACCTCCGTGTGCGGAAGGCGGGGCGCCGCCTCGGCGTGCCGCTGGTAGTGGCGACGAGCAGGCCGAGCTCGCTCGACCCGAACGCTGCGGCGGTCGTGCGCTACGCCCCGGGCGCCGAGGAGGCGCTGCTCGGCGCGCTCGCGGCGGAGCTCTCCGGCGGCGGCGAGTCGCATCCGAGGCAGGGTCGCGCCGGGCGTGCCTCCCTGCACGAGGCCGCGGAGCAGCTCGGGATGCGCAGGCCCTCCGGCGACTCGGAGCGCGCGCGCCTCGCCGGAGCCCGCGAGGAGGAGCTGCGAACGGCGGCGGAGGCCCTGCGCGGCGAGCGGCCGGTCGTGATCTGGAGCGAGCGTCTCACCCACGGCGAGCGCGGGAACGAGGCCGTGGCGGCGCTCCTCGCCCTCGCGCGCGCGCTTGCGCTGAACACCGGTGACGGCGGCGGGATGATCGGCATCCCGCGCGGCGCCAACGGCCGCGGGCTGCGCGAGGTCGGCTGCGCACCGAACATGGGGCCGGGCCTGGGAGCGGTCGACCAGGAGGGCCTGCCCGCGACGGCCCTCCCAGCCGCGCTCGGGCGGTCCATCGAGGCGCTCCTCCTGTTCCAGGCCGATCCACTGCGGACGCACCCGGATCGCTCCGCCTGGGAGAGGGCCGTGGACGACGCCGGGTTCGTCCTCGCGTTCAGCGACTTCCGCAACGAGACGGTCGAGCGGTCGGCCGACGTCGTGCTCCCCGCGGAGGCCTATGCCGAGAAGGAGGGGACCGTGACGCACCCGGACGGCAGGCTGCAGCGCTTGCGTCAGGCCGTTGGGCGCCCGGACGGCGTGCGGGCGCAGACCGAGGTCCTGCTCGAGCTCGTGAGCCGCCTGTCGGGGACTCGCTTCGAGGCCCCGCCCGCGCAGCTGACGCACCTGGTGATGGATGCCGTCCCGTTCTACCGGGGGCTGACGCTCGACCGGATCGGCGGGCGCGGCCTGCGCTGGCAGGAGACCGACGCGGCGGGCCGCCTCCCGCAGGCGCCGCTTCCCGACCGCGAGCTCGCCCGCCCGCCCGAGCCGCCCGAGGGGCTGCGGCTCGGCACGGGACCGTCGCTCTGGGCGAGCGTCGAGACCGACCACGCCGCGAGCCTGCGCTTCCTGGCCCCTCGCCAGGAGGCGCAGCTGTCGCCGGAGGACGCCGAGCGCCTCGGGGTCGCCCCCGGCGACGAGGTCGAAGTGGCCGTGAACGGCACCGGCGTGCGCGCCCGGGCCGCGCTGCGCTCGAACGTCCCCGCCGGCAGCGTCTTCCTGATCGAGGGGACGCGTGAGGACAACGCCAACGCCCTCACTGACGGCGGCCCGCGCACCGTGGAGGTCCGAAAGGCGTGACCGCGCTCCCCCTCGCATCCGTGTCGTTCGTCGAGTCGACGGGCGTGCAGATCGTCAAGGCGATCGTGATCTTCGCGTTCGTCCTCGTCGTCGTGCCGCTGATCCTGCTGCTCGAGCGCAAGCTGCTCGGCCGGTTCCAGGCGCGCCTCGGACCGAATCGCGTGGGCCCCTTCGGCCTCCTGCAGCCGCTGGCCGACGTGCTGAAGCTCCTGTCGAAGGAGCGCTTCACCCCGCGCACGGCGGTCCCGTGGATGATGGCCATGGCGCCGGCGATCTCGATCTTCACGGCGGTGGTCACGCTCGCGATCATCCCGTTCGGAGACGTCCGCCACAACGCGCTCTTCGGCGCCAGCTACGGCCTGTACGGCATCGACGTCTCGATCGGGATCCTCTGGGCATTCGCGTTCGGGGCGCTCGCCTTCTATGGCCTGATGCTCGGCGGCTGGGCGTCGGGGTCGAAGTACTCGTTCCTCGGCGCGATGCGATCTGCCGCGCAGCTGATCTCC
Organism: Actinomycetota bacterium; assembly: GCA_019246335.1. Taxonomy (GTDB): domain Bacteria; phylum Actinomycetota; class Thermoleophilia; order Solirubrobacterales; family Thermoleophilaceae; genus AC-37. The sequence continues at coordinate 3,841 of JAFAQQ010000058.1, forward strand.
TACGAGGTCTCGCTCGGGCTCTCGCTCGTGGGCGTCGTCATCACCGCCGGGTCGCTGTCGCTGACGGAGATCGTCAACAGCCAGGACCACATCTGGTACGTGGTGCCGCAGTTCGTGGGGTTCTGCATCTTCATGGTCGCCGCCTTCGCGGAGACCAACCGCCCGCCGTTCGACCTGCCGGAGGCCGACGCCGAGATCGTCGCGGGCTACAACACCGAGTTCGGCGGGATGCGCTTCGGCTCGTTCTTCATGGCCGAGTACATCAACATGGTCGCGATCGCGGGCATCGCGACCGCGATGTTCCTCGGCGGCTGGCACGGGCCCGGTCCCGGGTGGCTCGACCCCATCTGGGTGATCGTGAAGATGCTCCTGTTCGTCGTGCTGTTCATCTGGATCCGCGCGACGCTGCCGCGGCTCCGCTACGACCAGCTGATGGCGTTCGGCTGGAAGGTCCTCCTTCCGCTCGCGACGCTCAACGCGCTCGTCACCGCGATCGTGGTGTCCGCGTGACCTGGAGCCCGAGCAGGGACGTGATCGAGGTCCAGCGCGGGCCGGACCCGGGCGGCCTCGGCGGCGCGTACCGGGCGTTCGGCGAGACGCTGCGCGGACTCAAGACCACGTTCGGGCGGCTCGTCGAAGGGCCCGTGACGCTGCAGTACCCCGAGGAGAAGACGCCGGTCTACCCGCGCTTCCGCGGGCGGCACCGTCTGCACCGGTTCGAGGACACGGGGCTCGAGAAGTGCGTGGGGTGCTCACTCTGCGCGGCGGCGTGCCCGGCCGAGTGCATCCGGGTCGTCGCCGCGGAGAACACTCCGGAGCACCAGGTGTCGGCCGGGGAGCGCTACGCGGCGGTGTACGAGATCAACATGACGCGCTGCATCTTCTGCGGCTACTGCGAGATGGCGTGCCCGTTCGACGCGATCACGATGGGCAACGACTACGAGCTCGCGGACTACACCCGCTCGGACCTGATCTTCACGAAGGAGATGCTGCTGGCGGACCCCGTCGAGCGGACGCCGCTGCGGCGAGAGGGCGAATAGAGGCACGCGGCCGGTGTTGCTCGAGCAGATCCTGTTCTTCGTGGCGGCAGCCGGGGCCATCGGCGGCGCGCTCGGGGTCGTCCTGCTGCGCAACCCGTTCTTCAGTGTGCTCGCCCTCGTCGGTCACCTCATCTCGCTCGCGCTCCTGTTCCTCCTCCTCCGCGCCGAGTTCATCGCGGCGGCCCAGCTCGTGGTGTACGCCGGCGCGGTGATGGTCCTCTACGTGTTCGTGGTCGCATACGTCGGGGGCATCGAGGAGGCCGTCGGCGGTGAGGGGGCGATCGGCAGGCTCGGACCGCTGTTCGCGGGGGCGCTCCTCATCGAGCTGTGCATCGCGATCGTCGGCTCGGCGCTGCCGGCGATCGACTCCCGCGGCGCCCACGTGCCCGCCGGGTTCGGCTCGCCCGGCGCGATCGGGAAGGTCCTCCTCGAGCGGTTCCTCGTCCCGTTCGAGGCCGCGTCCTTCCTGCTTCTCGTGGCCGCGGTTGGCGCCGTGGTGCTCGCGCGCCGCCGGCGCGGGCTCGAAGACGCGCCCGATGACGAGCTGCCCGAGCGCGCCGGCCGGGCGCCGCTCGGGGACCCGTCAGGGCGGGAACGCGCCGACGGCGGCGACGAGGGGCCGCCCGCCGGCACGGCCGAGGGGCCGGGCGACCCGACCCCCGAGCGCGATGCGGAGCGGCCCGACCCAGTCCGGGATCCCGAGCCGCAGCCCGCAGGGGGGACCGCCTAGATGGGCATCGCGTGGTTCCTGGCGCTATCGGCGTTCATCTTCTGCATCGGCGCGGGCGGTGTGATCACGCGGCGCAACCCGCTCGTGATCCTGCTCTGCCTCGAGCTGATGCTGAACGCCGGGAACCTCGCGCTCCTGTCGTTCTCGCGCATGGTCGGCAATCGCGACGGGCAGGTGTTCGCCCTGATCGTGATGGTCGTCGCGGCGTGTGAGGTGGTCGTGGGCCTCGGGCTGATCGTCGCCATGTACCGCCGGCGGCTGCCGATCGACGTCGACGAGGTCTCGGAGCTGCGCGGGTGACCGCCGCCGGCTGGGGTTGGCTGATCCTCGCGATCCCGCTGGCCGGGTGCGTCTTCGTAAGCCTTGGGTGGCGCGCCCTGCCGGGTCGCTCCGCGGGGTGGATCGCGAGTGCCGCGGTCCTCGGAGCCTTTGCCAGCGCGATCGGCGCTTTCGTCTCACTCCAGCAGCGTCCGCCCGCCGCGCGGCACGTCGTGTCGATCGCCTACTCCTACGCGCACACCGCGGGGGTGAACGTCGACCTCGGGATCCTCGTCGACCCGCTCTCGGTGTTCATGGCGCTCGTCGTCTCCGGCGTCTCGTTCCTCATCCACGTCTACTCCGTCTCGTACATGACGTCGGACCGCGGCTACGCGCGCTACTTCGCCTACCTCAACTACTTCGTGTTCTCGATGCTGCTGCTGGTGATGGCGGGCAACTTCGTCCTGCTCATCGTCGGCTGGGCGTTCGTCGGCGCGGCGTCGTACCTCCTGATCTCCTTCTGGTACCGCCGGACAACCGCCACGGCCGCGGGGATCAAGGCGTTCGTGATCAACGTGATCGGCGACGTCGGGATGGTCGTCGGGGCGTTCCTCCTGTTCCGGCACGTCCACGCGCTCGACTACGGGCATGTTTTCGCGCGCAGCGCCCACGTGTTCTCGGTCGACGACGGAACGCTCGTCGCGGCCTGCCTGCTGTTCCTGGTCGGCGCCTTCGCGAAGTCGGCGCAGCTGCCGCTGCACACGTGGCTACCGGACGCGATGGAGGGCCCCACGCCGGTGTCGGCGCTCATCCACGCGGCGACGATGGTCACCGCCGGCGTGTACCTGATCGCGCGGCTGCACCCGCTCTTCGAGCGCGCGCCCACCGCGGCCGACGTCGCCGCGGTGATCGGGTGCGCGACGCTGATCTTCGCGGCCACCGTGGCGCTCGTGGTCACCGACCTCAAGCGTGTGATCGCGTACTCGACGATCTCGCAGATCGGCTACATGGTCCTGGGCGTCTCGACGTTCGCGTACGCCGCCGGGCTCTTCCACCTGATGACGCACGCGTTCTTCAAGGCGCTCCTTTTCATGGGGGCCGGCTCCGTGATCGGGGCCATGGGCGGCGAGCAGTCCCTCGACAAGATGGGCGGCTTCCGGCGGGCGATGCCGTTCACGTTCGTGGCGTTCACCGTCGGGGCCCTCGCGCTGGGGGCCTTCCCTTTGATGTCCGGCCTCTTCTCGAAGGACGCGATCCTCGCCTTCGCGCTGCACCGAGGCGGCGGATACGCCGTTCTCGCCGTCCTCGGCTACCTGGCCGCCCTCGTGACCGCCTTCTACGCGTTCCGGATGGTGTTCCGGGTGTTCTGGGGTGATCGCGTGCCGCAGGCGGAATCGCTCGAGCGCGGCGAGCTCTGGCACGGCGAGCACTTCAACCCGGCGACGGGCGAGGAGGAGGACACGGACGTCGGCTTCCCGGGGCCCGAGCACCACATCGCCGAGCGGGAGGTGCCGATGCGATTCGCGATGGGCCTGCTGGCGGTCCTGTCGGTGGTCGGGGGGGTCGTGGCGATTCCGGGGGTCACGAGCTGGCTCGAGAACTTCCTGCGTCCGGCGTTCTCCGACTCGCGCTACTTCGAGCAGGCCCCGACGCACTCGGCCGAGTGGGTCGGGCTGGCGGCCGGCGCCGTTGTCGGGGTCGCGGGGATCGCGCTCGCGTACACGTTTTATGTCCGGCGCCGCGGATTCACGCTCGAGCTGCGTGACCGCTTCCCGCGGCTGCACGGGTTCCTCGAAGGCACGTGGTACTTCGACGAGCTCTACGACGCGTTGTTCGTCCGGCCGGCCGCGCGCTTCGGGCGCTTTGGCCGGACGGTCGTGGAGAGCGCGTTCGTCCAGGGCGTCGTGATCGGCGGGGCGTCGGGGGTCGTGCGAAGCGCGAGCGCGATCGCGCGCGGCCTCGAGTCCGGCCTGCTCCGTGGGTACGCGCTGCTGCTCTTGGCGGGGCTCGGCGGTCTCGCCCTCTACTTCCTACTGGTGTCGTCGTGAGCGTCCCGCTGTCGGTCACGATCTTCCTGCCGCTCGCGGCCGGGCTCGCGGGCGCCGTGCTGCCGCGGGGATGGGCGCGCTGGACCGTGCTCGCCGCGGCGCTCGCGGTGCTCGGGATCGCCATCTGGATGGTGGCGGACTACCCCGCGGGAGGCGCCGGCCTCCGTGACCTGACGAACCAGCAGTGGATCCCGGAGCTCGGCATCCGCTACTCGCTCGGGGTGGACGGCCTCAACGTCTTCCTCATCGCCCTCACCGCGCTGCTCTGGGTCGCGGCCACCGCGGCCGCCTGCTTCCGCGAGTGGGACCGCCCGCGGCTCTTCTACTTCCACATGGCGCTGGCCGAGACCGCCGTGCTCGGCGCGTTCTGCGCGCAGGACCTGGCGCTGTTCGTCTTCTTCTTCGACCTGATGCTGGTCCCGTTCTACTTCCTGATCGGCTCGTGGGGCGGCCGTCAGCGGGTGCGGGCCACGACCAAGCTCGTGATCTACACCCTCGTCGGCTCGCTGCTGATGCTCGCGGGCGCGGTGGCTCTCGGCGTGCTGGCGACGCCGGCGGGGGGACACGTGTCGTTCGCGCTGCCGGTGCTGGCCCACCGCCTCGTCGGGAAGGGCACGCAGGAGTGGATCTTCCTGCTGTTCGCCGCGGCGTTCCTCGTCAAGGCGCCGGCCTTCCCGTTCCACGGGTGGATGCCGGACGCCTACCGGGCGGCGCCGATCCCGGTGCTGGTCGTGTTCTCGGCCGTCCTGTCGAAGGTCGGGATGTACGGGTTCCTGCGGATCGTCGTGCCGCTGCTCCCGCAGGCGGCGCAGCATTACCAGACGCTGATGATCGTCATCGCGGTGGTGTCGATCCTGTACGGCTCGGCGCTGGCGTTCTCCCAGGACGATGCGCGGCTCGTCGTCGGCTACTCGTCCGTCGCCCAGCTCGGCTTCATCCTGCTCGGGATCTTCGCTCTCGACGTCGAGGGCAAGGGGGCGCAGGGCGCGGTGCTGCAGATGGTCAACCACGGGCTCGTCGTGGCCCCCCTGTTCCTCATCATCTGGGCGCTTTCGGCGCGGGCGGGGGGTTCGGAGTCGCTCGGCAGGATGGGAGGCGTCGCGTTCCGCGCACCCGCGCTCGCGGGCTTGTTCCTGATCGTGGCCCTGGCGACGCTCGCCATGCCCGGCTCCGCGAACTTCGTCGGTGAGCTTCTGATCCTGTTCGGGACGTTCTCCACCAAGCTCGCCTTCGGCCTGGTCGCAAGCGCGGGGGTGGCCCTGGCCGCGGTCTACATGATCCGGATGTACCAGCGGTCGATGCACAACCGCGTGGGCGCGGCCGTCGAATCGCGTGACGTCACGCGCGGCGAGCTGGTCACGATCGCGCCGCTTGTGGCGGTGATCGTCGCGCTCGGCGTCTATCCGCACTTCGTCGTGGCGCGCACGGAGCGGTCGACGGTGCGTCAGGAGCGGCCCGCGGCGTCACTCGAGCACGCAAGCGAGACCGGGGGGCAGGCGTCCGTGCCGCCCGCAGGCACGGCCGAGCTCGGGCCGCTCGGGAGGGCGCCGTGATCGGGGCCGTCCACTCGCAGCTGGGGCCCTTCCACGCGCCGCACGTGGACTGGAAGGGAATGTCGCCGCTCCTGTCCGTGCTCGGCGGCTCGGCGGCGGTCCTGATCGCCGGCCTCTTCCCGGGCCGGCGCACCCAGCGGGTGGTGGTCCCGGTCCTCGCCATCGCGGCGCTCATCGCGGCGATCGGCCTCACGGTGTGGATCTGGGAGCCCGGCGGCGTACGGCCGATCGTGGCGGGCGCGCTGTCGGTGGACACGCTGGCGCTCGGTGTCTCCGTCCTGTTCTACGTGGCGGGCATCGCGACGATCCTGCTTTCGCTTCGCTCGGCCGTCGTGCGCGAGTGCGGCGCGGGCGAGTACGCCTCGCTCCTGCTCGGATCGATCGGCGGGATGGTCCTGCTGGCGGGCGCCCAGAACCTCGTGACGATCTTCATCGGGCTCGAGCTGCTGTCGATTCCGCTGTACATCCTCTGCGGCAGCCGGGTCCGGCAGGAGCACTCGCTCGAGGCGGGGCTCAAGTACCTGATCGTCGGCTCCGTCGGATCGGCCACGCTCCTCTACGGACTGGCGCTCCTCTACGGCGCGACCGGGTCCACCTCCCTCTCCGTGATCGGGCACGCGGTCGGCACGCGCGTTCCGCTCGACGACCCGCTCGTCCTGACCGGGGTCGCCCTGGCTGCCACCGGGCTGGCCTTCAAGGCGTCAATCGCGCCATTCCACACCTGGACGCCCGACGTGTACCAGGGGGCGCCGACGCCGGTCACGACGTTCATGGCCGTCGCCACCAAGGCCGCGGCGTTCGCGATCCTGCTCCGGCTGTTCGACGAGGGCCTCATCTCGGACCGGACGAACTGGGGCCCTGCGCTCGCCGCGCTCGCGGTGGCGTCGATCGTGATCGGGAACGCCGGGGCGATCGGGCAGCGGTCGATGAAGCGCCTGCTCGCGTGGTCGGGCGTGGCTCAGGCGGGCTACATCCTGGCCGGGGTCGTGGTCGGCACCCGCCTGGGGATCCAGACGAGCGCGTTCTACCTGGCGATCTACCTCCCCATGAACGTGGCGGCGTTCGCCGTGGTGATCGCGCGGATGCGCGTCTCCGAGCGAGGCGACGACATGGCCGCCCTCGAAGGCCTCGGTCGATCGAGTCCGTGGCTCGCCTGGCCGATGACGATCGCCATGCTCGCGCTGGCCGGCTTCCCGGCCACGGCCGGGTTCATCGGAAAGTTCTATTTGATCGACGCCACGGTCGCGGGGGGCTACGCCTGGCTCGGAGTGGCGATCGTGATCGGCTCGATGATCTCGCTCGTGTACTACCTGCGGGTGATCGCGGTGATGTGGATGTCGCCCAGCGAGGTCGAGGTGCCCGCCCCGGCCCCGGCGCGCGCGTCGCCGAGCCGCCGCGTCCGGTCCGTCGCGGGCTGGTCCCCCGAGGCGGACGTCCGCGCGCAGCCGGAGGTGGCGTTCGTGGCCATCGCCTGCGCGGCGGCGACGGTCTTCTTCGGGATCGTGCCGGAGCCCCTGCTCCACCTGGCACGCGAGGTGGGCAGCGCGATCAGCTCGGCGCTCTAGCTCTCCTCCCGGCACGGACCCACCCTCGGACCGCGTCGAGCGTCGCCGCGGCCCCCAACCCCGCCGCCGCCGCGACGAACGGCATCGCCGGGATCGTGTATCGCACGATCAGCGTGAGCGTCATCGCGGGCATCAGCACCAGGACGGTCCCGGCGAGGCCGAAAAGGAGGGCCGCTCGGCGCGCGGGACCGCGTGCGAGCAACGGTCCGAGGATCATCAGCACGACGAAAGCGCCGGGCACGAGGCCCCCCAGCCGCTGCGTGGTCTGCCACTCGGCGATCCGCTTGACGCCCTCGTCCACCTGCAGGGGCGCCGCCGAGTAGTCGTGGCGGACGTCCGCGAGCACGGCGCGCTCGGTCCCTTCGTCGCGACGGCTGATGAGGAACGGACCGCCGCCACTGAACCGCCGGGGGTAGGCGTCGACGTCGACGAACCGCGGCAGCTCCGCGGTCACCTGGTCGACATATGCCCCCGGCTGGGCCAGGATCGCCCGCTTTCCGAACGTCCCGAGCAGGGCGTCGTTACTCGGGGGACCTCCGAACAGCGCGCGCGCCGGCGATCCCCGGTACCACTGGTAGAAGAGCGAGCCCGGCCTGCGCGCGGGCGGGGTCCTCTGGCACAGCCTCCGGGTGCCACGCGGGGGCGTGAACTTCCGGCAGTCCGCGAACGGGGCTGCGCGGCCGTAGATGCTCCACCCGCTCACGCTGGTCCAGCCGGTGTGGCCCTTCGCGGCGTGGGCGGCGCCGAGGTAGAGGAGCATCACGAGCAGAGCGGCGCCCGCTCCGGCTGCGGCGCCGATGAGCCGCCCGCGCCAGGGCGCCGGCAGCGCGAATAGCGCCCAGACGACAAGCGCGGGCACCAGTACGAGCCCGACGTTCCTGAACGTGGCCGAGGCGGCGAGGGTTGCGCCGGCGACGGCGAGCCACGCCGGCCGTTGCGCACGCGGCGCCGTGATGGCCCGGACGGCGGCGTAGAGCCCGGCCGCGACGAGCGCGATGAACGGCGGCTCGGACAGGAGGGCGTGCTCGATATAAAGCTGATCGCCCGACAGCAGCAGGACGCCCGCAGGGACCAGAGCCGCCCAGCGCGGGGCGTCGGCCCGTCGCAGTGCGGCGTATACGAAGAGCGCCGCCACGGTCCCGAGGAGGTGCTGTAGCGCGATAGTCGCCTCGAGCCGGGTCGTGACCAGCCGCAGGGCGCGGAGGAACGCCTCGTATCCGACCGGGCCGAACGAGTCATGGAAGAACCGCTCGGCGTCGTGGCCGTAGTAGAGGAACCGTGCCGAGTCGGGGTTGCTGAGGGCCGCGGGCCGGTACGCGAGCATCAGGAACACGCGCGCCGCCACCCCCGCGATGAGCAGCATGGCCAACCCAACCGGGGGGCGGGACCGGGTGACCTGCATCTACGCGACGACCAGGCCGCGCCACATCGTGTTCTCCGAGATCACGCGGCGGCGGCCTCCGGCACGGCTCGAAAGCTACTGCGCCGGCCGCCCGCCTCGACATCGATCGGCGCGGACGTGACACACTGCTCAGATGCGGAGGCAAGCCGGGCGGCCGGGCGTGGTGGCGACGGTGATCATGGGCGCGATACTGGCCCTGGTCCTTTCCTCGTCCGCGGCCACCGCGAAGTCGAAGCACCCGCACGTCCTGCTCGTCGGCACCTACCACGGCCAGGCCGGGCAGTACAAGACGATCCAGGCCGCGGTTAACGCGGCGCAGCCCGGCGACTGGATCCTGGTGGCCCCCGGCGACTACCACGAGCGAGCGGACCACCGGCACAAGCACGGGCCGCAGCCGTCCGACACGCCGGCGGGGGTGATCATCACCAAGCCCGGAATCCATCTCAGGGGAATGAGCCGCAACCGCGTCATCGTCGACGGGACCCTGCCCGGCACGGGCAAGCCCTGCAGCTCGGCGGCAGCGCGTCAGGACTTCGGCGTCAAGGACTCGTCGAGCAACGCGCTCGGCCGCAACGGGATCGTCGTCTGGAAGACCGACGGCGTGGAGATCGACAACCTGACCACGTGCAACTTCCTGAACGGCTCGGGCCGCTCCGGCAACGAGATCTGGTGGAACGGCGGCGACGGGAGCGGCAAGATCGGGCTCGGCGCCTTCCGCGGCACCTACCTCAACGCGACCTCCACCTACTACAGCGGGACCGACACAGCCGCGGCCTACGGGATCTTCTCGAGCAACGCGAGCGGCCCAGGGGTGTGGGACCACACCTACGCGAGCAACTTCGACGACTCGAACTACTACATCGGCGCCTGCCAGCAGGTCTGCAACCAGATCCTGAATCACTCGTGGTCCCAGTACTCCGCCCTCGGGTACTCGGGGACGAACGCCGGCGGTCCACTGCTCATCGAGAACTCGGAGTTCGACCACAACAAGGACGGCTTCGACACGAACAGCCAGAACAACGACGACGCACCCTCGCCGCAGGACGGCGCCTGCCCTAACAACGGGACCAGCTCGATCACCCACACGTACTCGTGCTGGGTCTTCAGGAACAACTACGTCCACGACAACAACAACCCGAACGTCCCCGGCGCGGGCGTGGCGGCGGCCGGACCTGTCGGGACCGGGATGTCGATTTCAGGCGGGCGCGACAACACTGTCGTAGGCAACCGCTTCGTCAACAACGGCGCCTGGGGGATCGTCCTGGTCCCCTACCCCGACACCGAGACCCCGCCCGACAACGCCCCTGCCTGCCGCGGCGGCATCAACACGGGGCCCCCGTCGAACGGCTGCCTGTACGACGACTGGGGCAACGCGATCCTGAACAACTCGTTCAAGAACAACGGCTTCTTCGGCAACGACACGAACGGCGACATCGGAGAGATCACCTCGACGTCGGCGCCAACGAACTGCTTCCACGGCAACGTCGAAGAGGGAGGCGGAACGGTGACAACCTCGCCGGCCGGGCTCCAGCAGTCGAAGCCGACCTGCAACCGTCAGACGGTGCCGCCGGACCCAAACCCGTCCATGGTCAACCAGATCGCGTGCGACTCTCAGTTCTTCGCGGGGCTCGTCCCCGGTGGCAGCAGCCCTTGCACGCCGGGCTCGACCTATCCCCGGCAGTCGCAAGTCGTCATGCACCCGCTGCCGCACGGGCTGAAGTCGATGCCGCATGTCTGCGCCGGGGTCCCGGTGAACGCGTGGTGCCCGCCGAAGTCTCAGGACCCCGATCGCGACGGCGACGTGGACGGCCCGGGCCAGGCGTAGGCCGGCGACGGGCCGGCGGGCCGGCCGCCGGGCTCAACGGGAGCTGGTCGTCGCGCTCTGTGGAGCGACGTCCAAGGTGCGGCCCGAGCGGCGGGTAATGCAACGCCGCCGGGGCAGGCTAGGGTCCACTCCGCGTTGAGCGACGGACCCTCATTTCCCGCGCCGGACCCCTCTCAGCGTGCCGCGGCTCCCGGCGCTCCTTTCTCCAACCCGCCGCCCGGCTGGTACCGAGACCCGGTCGAGCCCGGCGTGGCGCGCTGGTGGGACGGCTGGAGCTGGAGCACGCACAGCCGCGTTCAGCGACCCGGCATGTCGAGGAGGAGGGCGTTCCTGGTCGCCGCGGTCGCCCTGCTCGCGGGCGCGGGCATCGCTGCGGGGATCGTGGCGGCGGCAGGGCTCGGCACCAAGACCAAGCGGGTGACCCGCACGACCACGGTCACGAGCACGGCCACGACGGCGATCACCACGACCGTGACGAGGACCTCCAGACTCAAGCGCGGCGCGGCTACCGGACTCGGGTGCGGGCTGGCGGTGAACACCTCGCCTCCGTGCGACCCGGCGCGCCCGCCCGCCAACTTCTGCACGACCCACCGTTGCGTGGCCGCCTTCGCGACCGCCAAGGGCAAGGCGATCGAGTGCAACGACCAGATGTGGAGCAGGTCGGGCATCAAGCGGCCCTGCGCCGGGCACGGCGGCAGGCGCCGCGGCACCGTCGGGCCGGCGCTGCGGTGAGTACTCGGGCGGGCTGCGCTCGGGCCTGGTAGGCCCTGGACGGTCTAGACCTTCCGGTGCTCCGGGACCCACGACCCGTCGCCGGTGCGGTGGAAGTCCTGGAACAGGTTGGGCGCCTCGGCGACCGCGATCCGGGCGATCCGGTCGAACACCATCCTCAGCTCCTCCTCGGCGCCGGGGGCGGTGCGCATCTCGATCACGTGCCTCAGCGTCCGGACGTTCGCCGTCCACAGGATGTCGGTGCTGAGCCCGATTGGAGCCAGCCGGCGCAGGGCCGACGTGACCTCCTTCTTGACGTGAAACGGAACGCCTTCGTCCTCGATGCCGAGCTCGCCGGCGGCGGTCCGCTGGAACTCCTCGAGCCGCTCGACGATCGAGACGACCTGGTCGCGGACCGGTTCGAGGGCGGGGGGGACGCGAAAGCCGATCTCCGTGAGCCGCACGTAGCGGAGGCTCTCCTGGCTGAAGGCCGAGCCCGCGCGATGCCTGACGAGCTCGTGGGTGAAGGTCCGGCTTACGTTTCGCAGCGCGAACGAGTAGCTCGCGTGCTCGAGCACGCTTCCGTGCGCCGAGCGCAGGATGTTCTCGAAGTACTCCCGCCGGTCGGTGCGGATTCGCGTGACGTTTGGGTTGAGCCCGGGCTCCCAGCTGCGGTAGCACAGGCGCCCGGCGAACTCGACCAGCGTCTCGGCCGGGTTCGGCCCATCCGCGTCCGTGGCCTCGCCCGCTCGCCGCTCGAGCCACGAGGCGCCCCCCACGCTCTCGAGATAGCCGCGCATGCCGTCGAGGTCGATCGACGGACGGGCTACGAGGAAGACCTGCGGCGTGGTCTCGTTCAACGCGGGACAGTCTGCCGAGTCGTCGCCTGCTCCTTCCACCCGGTTCCCATCCAGCTCGATCATCGGGCCGAGCGTACGTCCCCGCGCGGACGGCTGGCGGGTGCGAATCGGGGACGGAGGAAAACGATGCGTTAGCGTCACGCCGATGAGCCAGGCGGAGCTCCTTCGGGACCGGCGGGTGGCGCCGTCGATACTCGCGGCCGACTTCGCGCGCATCGGCTCCGCCGTGGAGGAGGTCATGGACGCCGGCGCTCGCGTGATCCACGTCGACGTGATGGACGGCCACTTCGTGCCTCCGATCTCGATCGGGCCGCAGATCGTCGAGGGCCTCAAGGGACAGGTCGACGCCGCCGGCGGGTGGCTCGACGTGCACCTGATGATCGATCGGCCCGAGCGCCATGTGACGGAGTTCGCGGGCGCCGGCGCCGATTCGATCAGCGTCCACTTCGAGGCCACCCCGCACGTTCACCTCGCCGTGCACAAGGTGCGCGAGGACGGCTGCCGCGCGGGGGTGGCCATCACGCCGTCCACCCCGGCGTCGGCCCTGGCGGCGATCGCGCCCGACATCGACATCGCCCTCTGCATGACGGTCAACCCCGGCTGGGGGGGCCAGCCGTTCCTGCCGGAGACGCTCCCGAAGGTGACGGAGCTGCGCGGCATCCTGGACGACGACGTGGCGATCGAGGTGGACGGCGGAATCGAGACCCACACCGCCGGTCCATGCGCCGACGCGGGCGCACGGCTCTTCGTGGCGGGCTCGTCGGTCTTCGGCCAGCCGGACCCGGCCGAGGCGTATCGTCAGCTCGCGGAGGCCGCGGGCGCCGTCTGATGCCGAAGACGGCGCGGATAGCGCAAACTTCACCCCGGGAGCAACCGAACCCCAACAGCGATCGACAGGGAGGCTGAGATGGCCGAGGCGACCGAGGAACGCGAGGACCTGGAGGTACTCCTCCGTGAGGAGGAGACTTTCTCGCCGCCCAGGGACTTCGTGGAGCAGGCGAGCTTCTCCGATCCCTCGATCTACGAGGAAGCCGAGCGGGACTTCGAGGCCTGGTGGGAGCGCTGGGCCAGGGAGCTCGACTGGTTCGAGCCCTGGGAGACGGTCCTGGAGTGGAACGCGCCATGGGCCAAGTGGTTCAAGGAGGGCAAGCTCAACGCGTCCCACAACTGCCTGGACCGGCACGTCGAGAGCGGCAGGGGCGACAGGGTCGCCTTCCACTGGATCGGCGAGGACGGCGATCGCAAGGACCTGACCTACGCGGACCTCCTCGACTCGACCAAGCGGTTTGCGAACGTGCTCAAGTCGCTCGGCGTGGAGAAGGGCGACGTCGTCGGGATCTTCATGCCGATGGTGCCGGAGACTCCGGCCGCCATGCTCGCGTGCGCGCGGATCGGCGCGATCCACAACGTCGTGTTCGGCGGCTTCTCGGTCGAGTCCGTGAAGGAGCGCATGAAGGTCTCGGACGCGAAGGTGCTGGTCACCGCCGACGCCACGCTGCGGCGCGGCGAGCCCACGCCGATGAAGGAGAAGGTCGACGGCATCCTCGACGAGCTGCCGCAGCTCGAGCACGTCATCGTGGTCAAGCGCGCCGGCACGGAGGCCCCGATGACGGAGGGCCGCGACGTCTGGTGGCACGAGGCGGTGGAGCAGGCAGACGCCGAGTGCGAGGCCGAGCCGCTCGACGCGGAGCACCCCCTCTACATCCTCTACACCTCCGGCTCGACGGCCAAGCCGAAGGGCATCCTTCATACGACCGGCGGCTACCTGACCGGGGTCAGCGCCACCCACAAGGTCGTGTTCGACCTGAAGCCCGAAGACGACGTGTACTGGTGCGCCGCCGACGTCGGCTGGGTGACCGGCCACTCGTACATCGTCTACGGCCCGCTCTGCAACGGGGCGACGTCCGTGCTGTACGAGGGCGCGCCCGACTACCCGGACAAGGACCGCTGGTGGGAGATCGTGGAGGACCTCGGGGTCACGATCTTCTACACGGCCCCGACGGCCATCCGGGCCTGCATCAAGTGGGGCGACCGGTACCCGGGCAAGCACGACCTCTCCACGCTGCGACTGCTCGGGTCGGTAGGCGAGCCGATCAACCCGCGCGCGTGGGCCTGGTACCACAAGGTGATCGGCGGCGAGCGCTGCCCGATCGTCGACACCTGGTGGCAGACCGAGACGGGCCAGATCATGATCACGCCGCTGCCCGGCATCACCGAGACCAAGCCGGGCTCGGCCACCAATCCCTTCCCCGGCGTCGAGGCCGCCGTCGTCCGCAAGGATGGCTCGATCGTCGAGGAGGGCGGCGGCTTCCTCACGCTGCGGCGCCCGTGGCCGGCCATGGCCCGGACCCTCTACGGCGAGGACGAGCGCTACGTCGAGACCTACTGGTCGAAGTACGGGAAGGACGTCTACGAGGTCGGCGACGCGGCGAAGGTAGATCATCAGGGGTACTTCTGGATCGTCGGGCGGGTCGACGACGTGATCAACGTCTCCGGCCACCGCATGTCGACCATGGAGATCGAGTCGGCGATCGTCTCGCACGAAAAGGTCGCGGAGGCCGCGGTCGTCGGCGCACAGGACGAGGACACCGGACAGGCGATCGTCGCCTTCGTCACCCTGGAGGGCAGCGCCGAGGAGGAGGACGGCTTCGACGACCACATCAGGTCGCACGTGGCCGACAAGATCGGAAAGCTCGCGCGGCCGAAGCGGATCATCTACGCGGACGACCTCCCGAAGACGCGGTCGGGCAAGATCATGCGGCGGCTGCTGAAGGACATCGCGGAAGGGCGCGAGCTCGGGGACGTGACGACGTTGCGCGATCCCGCGGTCACGGAGAAGATCAAGGAGAAGGTCGCTGCGGGTCAGGCTGACGAGGAGTAGGGCGCTTGCTCGTGGGGTGGCCGGCGGGCCGGTGACCCTCCTCTCGGGTACGCTCGCTGACGCTCGCTCAGGGAGCCCCTCGATGAGGGTCACCGACCCGCCTTCTCACTTCCGACGTCGTTTCTTTCTAGGCCTCCTCGCCGCCTGCCTGTTCCTCGCTCTGGCGTCGGGGGCTGCCGCCCGGGGCCGCTGCGGCAGCCATCCATGGTGCGACACGCACCTGTCGCCGGATGCGCGTGCGAACCTGTTGCTGGGCGCCCTCACAGAGGACGAGAAGATCGGCCTGCTCGGCGGCGATGACTTCAACGGCGGGGTGTCCGGCGGCCCCCACGCGCACACCGGGACGAGCGACGGCGTGCCGAGGGTGGACCTGCCCACGACCTACTACAGCGACGGGCCGCTCGGGCCCCGGCAGGGGCAGGCCACGGCGCTGCCCGCGCCCATGGGGCTGGCCGCCACGTTCCGCCCGACCCTCGCGTTCTCGGCCGGCTCGGTCGTCGCGAACGAGGCGAAGTTCAAGGGCAACGACGTCGTGTTCGCGCCGACGGTCAACATCATGCGCAACCCGCTCGGCGGCCGCAGCTTCGAGGCGTACGGGGAGGATCCCTTCGTCGACGCCCAGATGGCTGTCCAGTGGATCCGCGGCGCGCAGTCCCAGGGCGTGATCGCGGACGTCAAGCACTTCGCGGCCAACAACCAGGAGGGCGCCGACCCGACGGGCCACGGCGGAGCGCCGGGCGCGCCGCTCGGGGCGGGGCCCTTCGGGAGCCGGTACATCGTGAACGACGTCGTCGACGAGCGGACCCTGCGCGAGATCTACCTGCCGCACTTCGAGGCGGCGGTGAAGCAGGCGCATGTGGGGACGGTGATGTGCGCCTACAACCAGGTGAACGGCGCCTTCTCGTGTGAGAACCGGCATCTGCTGCAGCAGATCCTCGAGCACGAGTGGGGCTTCAAGGGCTACGTCATCGCCGACTACGGGGCGGCCCACAACACGATCAACAACCTGAACAACGGCCTCGACTTCGAGGCCTGGCCGCCGTGGTCGTACCGGCCGCAGGAGATCCAGCTCGCCCTGCTCTCCGGCCAGGCCAGCCAGGCCACGCTCGACGGGCACGTGCGACGCATCCTTCGCACGCTCTTCGCGTACGGGTTCTTCGACCGCGCGAGCTACCGCGACGACGACGCGCAGATCCCCAAGCGGGCTCACGCGCGCGCCGTTCGGCGGATCGAGGAATCCGGCATCACGCTGCTGCGCAACCGGCATCTCCTCCCGCTCAGGCGCCGGCGGCTGAAGTCGATCGCGGTGATCGGCTCGCCCGCGACGAAGTTCGTCACGGGGGGCGGGTCCGGGAACGTCTCCCCGTTCTCGTACGCGAGCCCGCTCGCCGCGATCCGCCGTGCCGCCGGCCGCAAGGTGAACGTGAGCTACGACGACGGTGCCGACCCGGCGACGGCGGCGGCGCACGCGAAGGCCTCCTCGGTGGCGATCGTCTTCGCCGCCGACTACGAGACCGAGGGCGCGGACCGCCAGTGCCTGACCCTCGAGTGCCCGAACGCGTACGGCGATCAGGACTCGCTCATCCAGTCGGTGGCCGCTGCGAACCCAAGGACGGTCGTGGTGCTCGAGACCGGCGCGCCTGTGCTCACCCCGTGGCGCAATCGCGTCGGGGCGTTGCTCGAGGCGTGGTACCCCGGTGAGCAGGGCGGTCCGGCGCTCGCGCGGGTGCTGTTCGGGAAGGTCGATCCGGGCGGTCGCCTCCCCGTGACGTTTCCGCAGAACGAAGGCGACACCCCGACAGCCGGCGACCAGGCGAAGTACCCCGGTATCGGCGTCAACGTCTACTACAAGGAGGGGGTCCTGGTCGGCTACCGCTGGTACGACGCGAGGCGCATCAAGCCCGCGTACCCGTTCGGGTTCGGCCTGTCCTACACGCGCTTCAGGTACTCGCATCTGCGCGTGCGAGCCAACACCGTGACGTTCACCGTCCGCAACGTCGGGCGCCGGACCGGGCGCACGGTCGCCGAGCTCTACGTGTCGATCCCGTCGCCCGGGTTCGGCGTGGTGGAGCCCCCGCGCCAGCTCAAGGGCTTCGCGGCGGTCAAGCTCAGGCGCGGCCGATCCACGCGGGTCCGGTTGCGCCTGGACGCGCGCTCGCTCTCCTACTGGGACGTGGCGCACAGCCGCTGGGCGATCCCGCGCGGCTGCTTCCTCATCTCCGTCGGGCGCTCATCGCGCGACCTGCCCCTGCACGCCGTTGTGGCGAGGGGAGGAGCGCGGTGTGGCGATCGCGACTGATCGCCTGCGCCCGCCGCCCGCTCGAGACCGGCCCTACCGCCGGCGCTTGCGCTTGCGCTTCTTCGACCGTGGGTGCGGGCTGGTCGCACCGGCGGCGCCGGCCTCCTCAAGCTCCTCCGCCGCGCCTGCGTCGTCCCTGGCGGCGGACTCCGCCTGGGCCCGAGCCGCCCGCTCGCGCGCCTTCTGCTCCACCCGCCTCATCGCCGCGCGATCGCTCGGGCGCCCGTCGCCGCCGCCCTTCTCCGCCTCCTGGCGCTCACGGAGCTCGGCGGCGGTCGGCCAGGGGATCGCCTCCCCCGACCTCCAGGCCGGGCCGCGTCCCTGCGGCCAGCGGTCGATGAACAGGAAGCCGAGCGCGATCGTCCAGAAGTACGCGATGACCGGCGGGCGCCCGAACAGCGGGACGAACAGCAGGACGCCGACGATGATCCCGAGGATGCCCAAGAAGTTCGAGAGCAGGCCGGCGCGGCGGGCGCCCTGGGCGATCAGGACCACCCCGACCGCGAGGACGAGCCCAAGGGCGAGCTGCACCCACGTCGTCGTCGCAACCGCGCCGTGCGTCAGCTCGTGCTTCACGACGTCGTTCGCCGCGGCCGGCGGTAGCGGGTTCGCCTGGAGCCTCGAAACCACGCGGTTCTCGGCGTCGATGAAGGCGATCTGCTGAGCGATCAGCACGACGGCATACCCGAGGGCGCCGACGAACAGCGCCGGAAGCGCGAAGCTCTGCAGGCCGGGATGGCGATGCTTCGCAGCGCGGTACAGGTAGGCGAGGGCGGCTCCGAGCAGGAGCACGGAGAGCGCCTCGAGAACGGCGGTGAGGACGAGCGCCCCCTGGTGATGATGGACGAGGAACGCGGTGTCGGTGTCGTCGCCGCCGGTCGTGGCCAGCGTGGCGTTGCCGTAGACGAGTCCCCCCATCCCGGTGACCGCCGACGCGATCGCTGCCGCGCCGGCAGGCCTTCCGGCCCGGGCTTCCCACTCGACCTGTGCCTCGGGCGCCACGGCGGCGCCTATGCTGACAGACGCGCGACCGGCGCCTTCAGTCCTGCGCCGGCGGCTGCTCGGGCTGCGCGTTGGGCGGGACGGTGGCCGGTCTGATCGGGTAGTAGTCGTCGTCCTCGCGCGATACGACGCGCGACAGGCGCTCGCCGGCGGCGAGGACGAGGTTGAGGCCGGGTGCGATAAGCCGGATCACGGTCTCCACGCGATCGCGCGTACGCCGCTGCTCGGGGGTCAACGGCATCTGGGTCAACCTCCTCTCTGATGGAAGAAGAACCCCGGCACGACCGCTCGGGTCACGTCGGAGGTCATCTGCTGGGCGAGCGACGCGTCGCCGGTGCGTACCGCGAGGTCGTCCAGGGTGACGATCCCGGCAAGCCTGTCGCCGTCGGTGATCGGAAGCCGCCGGATGCGGTGCTGGACCATGAGCGCCGCGGCCTCCTCGAGGTCCATCCCCGCCTCTCCGGTCACGAGCGGCCGGTTGGCATGGGGGCCAACCTCGTCCGAGCGGTTGGCGCCATCGGCGCCCAGGACGAGCGCCACGTCGCGGTCGGTGATCAGGGCCACGGGACGGCCGTCGTCGACGATCACGACCGAGCCGACGTTGCGGTCGCGCATCAGCCCGGCGACCGCGGCGAGAGTCGCGTGGCCCGGCGCGGACACAGGATCGCGCGTCATCACCTCGCCGATCTGCACGGATGCGAGTCTACGCCCGGGTGGAGGCTCCCGCCGCGCCGCGGGTGCAGCCTCTAACGTGCCTCGCGATGACGCACTTCGCGCTCACGGCGGTCGGCCGCGACCGGCCGGGGATCGTCGCGGCCGTCTCGGCGGCGCTGCTCGACCACTCGGTGAACATCGAGGACTCGCAGATGACGATCCTCCGGGGGCACTTCGCCATGGTGCTCGTCGTGGCGCCCCCGGATGGCGCCGACCTCGACCGGCTGCGCGGCGACCTCGAAGGGGTGCGCGAGCGGCTGGAGCTCGAGGTACTTGCTCTGAGCCCGCTCGCCGAGGCGGATCCCGCCTCCGAGCCTGCGCCGACGCACATCGTCACGCTCTACGGCGCGGACCACCCCGGGATCGTGCACGCGGCAACCTCGGTGCTCGCCGAGCGCGGCGTCGACATCACCGACCTGACCACGAAGCTCGTGGTCGAGGGGGCCAGCACGCCCATCTACGCGCTGATGATGGAGATCTCGCCACCGCCCGGGAGCGATGCGGGTGAGCTCGAGCGCGCGCTCGGGGCCGTGGCGCGGGAGCAGGGCGTGGACCTGACGGTGCGCCAGCTCGACGAGGAGGTCCTGTAGGTGGCCGGCGCCGGTCGGCCGGCCTGACGGCATGGCCGTCCGCGAGGTCCTGCGATACCCGAACCCGGTGCTGAAGCGTGAGGCGCGGCCGCTCGGGTCGGACGAGAGCGAGCTGGCGCTGCGCGTCGGACAGGACCTCGTAGACACGATGCGGTCGTTTCCGCGTTGCGTGGGCATCGCGGCGCCGCAGCTCGGGGAGCTCGTGCGCATGATCGTGGTCGACGTGACCGACCATCCGAAGGCCACCGCCTGTCACGGGGAGCTCGTGCTGGTGAATCCGAGGGTCGTCGCCTCCTCCGGCTCGGTCGTCGCGCGCGAGGGCTGCCTCTCCATCCCGGACCTCACGGCAAACGTCCGGCGCGCGACCGAGGTCACCGTCGAGGCCGTGGATCCCGAAGGCCGCGAGCGCTCGATCGACACGGAGGGGTTCGAGGCCCGCTGCCTGCTGCACGAGATCGATCACCTGGACGGGATCCTGTTCCTCGACCGCGTGGACTCGCTGGCGACGGACGTCTTCCGGCGCAAGAGCTACGGCTAGCGGCGCGGCGCCGCCGAGCGGCGCCTACTTGCCGACCGGGTAGAAGCGGTCGAGCACCTCGAGCACGACCGCGCGCGGCGAGACGCGGCCGGCGACGGCGCCCGCGAGGTTGGTCGGCCCCGGCACGGACGTGCGGCGCCCGCGGTCGAGCGCGCCCAGGCCGGCGCGCGCCATCTGCTCCGCCGAGTACACGATCCCCGGCAGCTCGAGCAGCCCCTCGTCGATCCCGGCGACCTCGGCGAACTCCGTCTTCGTGGGGCCGGGACAGAGCGCCGTGACGGTCACGCCGGTGCCGCCCAGGTCCTTGTGAAGCCCCTCGCTGAAGCTGAGCACGAACGCCTTGGTGGCGGCGTACGTCGTCTGCCGCGGGATCGGCTGGAACGCGGCCGTAGACGCGACATTGAGGATCCCGCCGCGCCTGCGCTCGACCATCTCCGGCACGTAGTGCCCGCAGAGGTCGACGACCGCCTCGACGTTCGTCCGCAGCATGCGGATCTCGTTCTCGGGGTCGAGCTCCTGAAACCGCCCCGCGGTGCCGAAGCCGGCGTTGTTGATGAGGATCTCGACGGAGCGACCGCGCTTCTCGACCGTTTGGATCATCCGGCGGCGCGCCGCCGCGTTCGACAGGTCGCACGCGACGGTGTCCGCCTCGATTCCATTGCTCTCCGAGAGCTCGCGCGCCAGCTCCTCCAACCGATCCTTGCGCCGGGCGGTCAGCGTCACGCCGTAGCCGCGCTCCGCGAGCTGGCGTGCGAACTCGGCGC
This sequence comes from Actinomycetota bacterium, assembly GCA_019246335.1. GTDB lineage: Bacteria > Actinomycetota > Thermoleophilia > Solirubrobacterales > Thermoleophilaceae > AC-37. Next base: position 24,621 of record JAFAQQ010000058.1, read on the forward strand.
CGATGCCGGCGGAGGCGCCGGTCACTAGGCAGGTTGATCCGTCGCTGGGCGGGGGCAACGCCATCGGCGGCGGCCCACGTTATACGAGCCGTAACATGCGCGTATGGCCTCCGAGGAAGATCCGTTCGGCGGGCTGTTCGGCGATCCCGAGGAGTTGCGGCGCCGCATGGCCGAGCTTGCGGAGCAGATGCAGGGAGCGCAGCGGGTCGCCTGGGCCGACAACGCGATCAAGCTCGCCGTGGACATGACGGTGGCGGGCATCACCCGGCTCAACCTCCAGGGCAACGCCGAGCAGCAGGCCGCCGAGGTGCGCGACGCCGTGCGCCTCCTCTTCCCCGAGGCGGTCACCCTCGTGCGCGAGGCCCGCGAGGGATTCGGCACCTAGGCGCTTACTTCAGCAGCCGTGAGAGCCGGCGGTCCTTCAACACGCGGCCGGCGGTCTGCTCGGCGGGGCAGTAGCACATGACGTAATCCTTGAAGTGCACGGCCTCGATCCGCGCCCCGCAGCGCGGGCACGGCTCGCCGGCCTTGCGGTGGACGCGCAGGGGCATCGGAGCCTTGTCCGGGAGCGACTCGCCAACGACCCGCTCGTAGTGCTCAAGCGCCCCGCCGAGCACCTCGCTCATCGCGGCATGTAGGGCTGCGACGTCCTCCTCACCGAGGTCGTCGCCTCGCCGGAACGGCGACAGCCGCGCCTGCCACAGGATCTCGTCGACCCAGGAGCGCCCGATGCCGGCGATCACGTGCTGATCGCGCAGCAGCGGGTGGAGAGGGCGCGGCTGATCGAGCAGCCCCGCGAGCTCGTCCGCCGGGGGCGGCGGCCACGCCTCCGGCCCGAGCGAGGCCACCGCCTCGTCGGCTGAGAGCTCCTCCGCAGGCAGAAGCTTCGCCCAGGCGCGCTGCTGCGTGCCGAACTCGCGCAGCCGAAGCTCGCGGCCATCGCGGATGCGGATCAGCAGCCGCGACCGGCGGTCCCGGACCGATGCGCGGTCGCCGAACAGCTGGAGCCGGCCGGCGGACATCAGGTGGACGAGGAGGACGAGGCCGCCGAAGTCGACCACCGGCATCTTGCCCACCCGCCTCACCGCCTCGATGGTCTCTCCCGACAGCGCCTCGAGCGGTGGGTCGATCGTGCGCATCGTGACCATCCCCGGCGCGACTGCGGACTCGACCTCGGCCCCGGCCAGCGCGGTGCTGAGACGCCGCGTGGCGATCTCGACCTCGGGGAGCTCGGGCACCCAGATGAGGTTAGGAGCGCGTCGACCTCCGGCGAGCCGGTCCCCCAACTACGCTGGACGCCGTGCGCATCGCCGTGGCAAGCGACGAGCGAACCGGCGTGGCCGAGGCGGTGGTCGCCGAGCTTCGCCGGCGGGGACACGACCCGGTCCTGCACGGCGCGCTCGCCGACGGCGAGCGCGAGGATTGGGCGTGGGCGAGCGAGGCCGCTGCGCGCGACGTCGCCGACGGGCGCACCGATCAGGCCATCGTCTGCTGCTGGACGGGAACCGGTGCGTCGATCGCGGCGAACAAGGTGGACGGCATCCGTGCCGCGCTCTGCGGCGACGCCGAGACCGCGCGTGGCGCACGCAGGTGGAACGACGCCAACGTGCTGGCCCTGTCGCTGCGGACCACGAGCGCGCCGGTGCTCGGTGAGATCCTGGACGCCTGGTTCGAGGCCCGGCCGAGCGACGAGGAGGACGACACCGTCAACGTCCGACACGTCGACGAGATCCGAGGAGGCCGGGCCGGCTAACTGAGCACGCGCGGGCGCGCCAATGCCGAGCCCCCGGCCGGCCGCGGCGCTACTTCACCACGTGGTAGGTCTTATCGACGGGGTGGGACGCGTTGTTCGTCGTGTCGATCGCCGTGAGCTGCATGTCCCATTGGCCGGGATACAGCTTCTTCGCCGAGAAGTGCCGCTGGTGCCATCCCGCGGTGAAGTTCTTCTTGAACAGGATGATCGGGCCCAGGGTGGGCCCGAGCGGACGGGTGGCCGCCCGCACCTCGGCGTACTCGCTGATCTTGAATCGGATCGTCCCGCCCGGGTGCTGGCACGTGTCGGACCGATGGCGGCACACCGTGGTGGGAGTCACCTTGAACTTCTCGAACTTCGGGACGACGGCGTCCTGAGCCACCGCGACTGCGGCGAGTGCAAGCGCGACAAGCGCGCCCGCGACCAAAGCCCGACGCATCCTCCTCATCCCACCCATGTTCATACCGCAATCCACGCGCTGAGGCAACCGCCATCCGTCGTCTCGGGCGGCCCGGGCCTGGATATCTAGGATTCCCGAGCCGTGCCGACCGCCCTCGAGATCGTCGATACCCATGCTGCGGCCGCGGGGCAGGAGCTCGCTCCGCTCATCGTCCGCGAGCCGCTGGCGGGCTACCTCGACGAGCGTGGCCTTGGCTCCGGCCCGCTCGAGGCGCACCGCATCGGCGAGGGCCACTCGAACGTCACCTACCTGATCACGCGAGGCAGCGAGCGCTTCGTCCTGCGCCGTCCGCCCCGGCCGCCGCTTCCGCCGACCGCGCACGACGTGCTGCGCGAGGCCCGCCTCCTGTCCGCGGTCCAGGACGCGGACGTTCGAACGCCGCGCGTGCTCGACGCATGCGACGACGAGTCGGTGCTGGGAGTTCCGTTCTACGTGATGGAGTACCTGGAGGGGACGGTGATCACCGGCGCCGTGCCCGAGGCCCTCGACACGCCCGCCGGAAGGCGGCGGATCTCGGAGGAGCTCGTCGACTCCCTCGTGGAGATGCACGCGGTCGACTGGCGTGCGTGCGGCCTCGAGGGCTTCGGCAAGCCGACCGGCTACCTCGACCGCCAGCTGCGGCGCTTCGGCGGCCTATGGGAGATCAACAAGACGCGCGAGCTGCCGCTCGTCCAGGAGGTCGGCGAGTGGCTGGCGGCCAACAAGCCGGAGTCCCCGCCGGCCACGATCGTCCACGGCGACTACCGGCTCGGCAACACGATGTTCGCGAACGACCCGCCCGCGCAGCTGATCGCGATCTTCGATTGGGAGATGGCGACGATCGGCGATCCGCTCGCGGACCTCGGGTACATGACGGCGACGTGGTCCGAGCCGCCGCGCGGCGAGGATCGCAAGGAGACGATGTTCGACCGCCTCACCATCACGCACCAGGACGGCTTCCTCGCGCGCGATGAGCTGATAGCCCGCTACGAGGAGAGCACCGGGAGGTCCATGTCCGACCTGCGCTGGTACCAGGCGCTCGCCCTCTGGAAGGCCGCGGTGTTCATGGAGGGCAACTACAAGCGATCGCTGGCGGGAACCACGGACGACCCGTACCTGGCCCTGTTCGACAAGGGCGTTCCGCAGCTCGCCGAGGCGGCGCACCAGATCACGAAGCTGCCGGCCCCGCGCGCGTGAGCGTCGAGGGCGACGGCCGTCCGGCGGGCCTCCTGGTCGACTTCGGCGGGGTCCTGACCACGAATGTCTTCGAGTCCTTCCGCGCGTTCTGCGCGGCAGAGGGGCTCGACCCGGACGCCGTCAGGTCGCTGTTCCGCGAGCGCGGAGAGGGCCTGGACCTCCTGCGCCAGCTGGAGAAGGGCGAGATCGAGGTGCCGGACTTCGAGCGGCGGTTCGCCCCCCTGCTCGGCGTTCAGCGGGCGGATGGGATGGTCGATCGGCTGTTCGCGGGCGTCCAGCCCGACGAGAGGATGATCGCGGCGGTGCGCGCCGTGCGCGACATCGGGACACCCACCGGGCTCATCTCGAACTCCTGGGGCGGGGTGACCTACGACACCGCCCTGATCGAGGAGCTCTTCGACGGCGTCGTGATCTCAGGCGAGGTCGGGCTCCACAAGCCCGATCCGGAAATCTTTCGCCTCGGAGCCGAGCGGATCGGCGTGCCGGCCGACCGCTGCGTGTTCGTCGACGACCTGCGCGAGAACTGCGAGGGCGCAGAGTCGGTGGGGATGACCGCGATCCTCCACCGCGGAGCCGACGGGACGCTTCCCGAGCTTGGGCGGCTGTTCGGCGTCCAGTTGCGGTAGGACCCGGTTGCGCCGACGGGTCGTGGCTGTCGCGCTCGGCCTTTCGGTCGCCGCGACCGCCGGGTGCGGCCAGGGCCGCCCGCCCCTTCCGAGACCGCTCCTCTTCGGTGAGGGCGCGCTCTACCGGCCCGCACCGTACGGACCGCGCGTCGCTAGCGCTCGCACGATCGGGCGCCTTCGATGCGAGGCGGCGGCCCCTCCGGCGCGGTTCCTCGCCCACGTCGAGGTGATCGTCGACGGCCGCGTGGCGATCGTCCCGGCGGGTATCGGGGTGGCGCCGCCCCAGGTCCGCCGCGGGGCCTACGTGGTCCGCGGCCGATGCGAATACCCGATTCGCACGCATGAGCCGACCGGCCTCCTCGAGGTCGCAAGCTCGCGCCGGATCACGCTCGGCGAGCTGTTCGCGGTCTGGCAACAGCCGCTCACGAGGCAGAGGCTGCTCGAATTCGCGCCGCGGCGCGGGTCGATGGTGCGCGCGTACGTCGGCCGCGCGCGGTGGCCCGGCGATCCCCGGGAGATCGTCCTTCGCCGTCACCGCGCCGTGACCCTCGAGCTGGGCCGGTTCGTGCCCCCGCGCCCGCGGTACGCCTTCCCGCGCGGGATTTAGGAGTTCCACGGCGGCCGGCGTTACGCTGGCGTCGATGCGCGCGCGACGCCGCACATCGATCGCAGCCGCGACCCTCACCGCCGTGCTCGCCGCAGTGCCGCTCGCGCGCGCCGACTCCGACCCCGCGAGCGACGTCCTCCCCGTCCAGAACGTCTTCGTCCCCTACCAGCCGCAGGTCTCCCAGTCGCTCCAGCAGACGCTCCGAGCGGAGACCGCCGCGGCGGCGAAGTCCGGGTTCCCGATAAAGGTCGCGATCGTCGCCACGGCCCAGGACCTCGGTGGGGTGCCGGACTTCTTCGGAAAGCCGCAGCCCTACGCGCGCTACCTCGGCTCCGAGATCAGCTTCAGCAAGCCGCAGCCGCTGCTCGTGGTGATGCCATCGGGACTCGGGACCTATCAGGTGCCGCCGAAGGCGGCCGCGGTGGCCCGGGGCATGACGCCCGGGGCGGGCCCGGACGGGATGGCCACCACCGCGGTGAAGACGATCGAGCAGATGGCGACCGCAGCGGGCCACAAGATCGGCAGCTACAAGGCCGGCGGGAGCGGGGGTGGAAAGTCGTCGACCGCGCTGATCTTCGCCGGGCCGATCGTGCTGCTCGTGATCGCCCTCGTCGTCTTCAGCTACCGCAGGATGGGGCAGGAGGAGGAGGAGCTCGAGGAGCTCCGCTCGGGGTCCGGCTGAGCCGACGCCGAAGCAGGCCGCGCCCGGCGCCTCACTTCTTCGCCTTCCGCCGCTCCTTCCGCTTGTTGCGCCACTCTCCGATGTAGATGTAGCCGAACAGCGCCACCACCGGGCCCATGAAGACTGGCAGCGACACGTACCAGTGTCCGAAGTGCGCGATCGGCGGGACCATCAACCCGAGTAGCGCCATTACCGGATAATCGCAGGGGTCGCGAGGGCGGTCATGAGTACGTGCTCGGAATCTCCTCCGCCCGCGACGCCACGCCTCAGGTGTTGACCGCGGACAGCAACCAGAGTCCGAGGCTGGTGAAGCCCACCATCACGCACAACATCCAGTACTGCGAGCGAGCCGCGTCGCGCACTCGCGAGTAGACCGCGAGGGCGCGATCGTGCGCGAGGGTCAGCCCGGCGACGTGCCCACACACGAGTGCCGCCACCTGCACGTACCAGATTCCCGCCGCGGATATCACCTTGAAGTTCACCGTCGCGCTCGCGGTCCCGAAGATGTTTGCGCCGTTTCCGAGCGGGTCGGAGATGAGGTATCCGATCGCCTGGCCCTGATAGGCGAGCAACGAGAAGTAGTGCGCTACTGCGTATGCGAAGGCGATCGGGATGAGGGTGTGGGCAAAGCGATGCGCCAGCTCCGCCTGGCGGTGGTGGTGATCGACGGTCACCATTCCGCGTACCCCGGTGGCGTACACCCCGCCGACGAGCAGAACGCAGAACAGAAGCCCGACCGTCGACGCCAGCTCGACCGAGACCGTCGTGCTGAATCCAAGGTCGCGGAAGAGCTTCGCGAGGTCGCCGCCGAGCGAGCGCCAGACGGGCCCGTTCGAGAGACCGTCGAACGTCGTAGTCCCGATGGCGGCGCACAAGAGGACGACGGTGCCGGGAATGATCTGGAGAGGCGGAGCTCCCGAAAGCGGACGGCGCAGGTACACCGCGCCGTCGGCGTGCCGCTCGAGCGGCGAGATCCGTGAGTACAGGTTGAACAGGCACGAGAACGCGTCGCCGCGGCGGGTCCAGGTCTCGATGCCGAACGCGGACATGCCCGCGAGCTGGACGGCTGCGTAGCCGATCGAGAGCCAGGCGAGCGTCGAGGGGACGTCCTTATCTGCGTATGCCAGCTCCAGCCACGCGAAGCCGATCACGCCTGCGACGGCCGGCCATTGGCCGAGCCACGCTGGATACTCGCGGCTTCGAATCGGACGGCCCCCAAGCTTGCGCCATGTCGACGAGACGGCGAGCGCGAACGAGCGCCAGGGGTTGAAGGCGCGAAAGACGTCCCCGAAGACCGCGCTCAGGATCACGGTGCCCACCCAGAAATGGACGTAGATGAACGTCGGCTCGAGGTTCTGGAGCGGCTGCGAGGTTCCGGCGAATCCGCAGTAGACGAGAAACACGAAGCATCCGATCCCAAGCAGCCCGCATGCAGCGACGACTGCACGCGGCATCGCGAACAAGCGCCTCTTGGGGGAGTGCTGGAGCCGCGGTTCGCGCCAGAGCGACCCGAGAGCCACGAACGAGATGATCAGAACGATCGCCGCCGACCAGCCGAACAGCCACGACGGGATCGGTAGGTCCGTTCGCCCGACGAGTCCGTGCGCGGACGCCGCCGCCGGCCCGGCCAGTACGGCCAGCCCGGCGGCGAACAGTCCGAGTGCGAACCTGCGCACCATCGCTGCTGTCAGCCTGCGGCTCCCCGCGACCGCGGCCGCATGAGTGCGGCGAGGCCGATGAGGAGGCCGACAATCGCGACCACGAGCGCAGCGATTCCAAGCCCCTTGCTTGCGCCCTTGGTGCTCGACTTGGCGGACGTCGGGTTGGCCGCGAGCAGCTTGTTTACCTTCGCTGCCGCGTCCCCGGGGCCCGCCTCGTCGCCCGCGACGTCGATGATCGCCCCGCCCTTGGGCGCGACCGCGATCGTCGGGGCCGGCTCATTCGCACTTGGCGGGCCAATCCAGCGAACCACCTTGCCGTTGCTGTAGGTCTGGAGCGTCTTGAACGTGAGCGTTCCGGTGGCGTCATCCGGCATCGCGGTGGCGATCGCGAAGTTCTGGAAGCCCCCCGGCGGGATCTTCCCGCCGCTCCAGATGATCTCCGAGACCTCCTCGGTGACCTTGCCCTGGTCCGTCTGGACCGGCTTCGCGAGCTTGCGAGTCAGGACCTTCGCGTTCCAGCCGGGGATCGGCTGAGTCGCCACGTCCAGGAAGCCTGGAGGAACGGCCACGTCGACCTTTGTCGTGTCGGCGTTGGTCTCCTCGTTCGGCACCCGAATGTTGAACGTCACGTTTGCGCCCGCCGGCACGTCGTTCGGATGGAAGCTGACGTGCGCCTGGGCACCCGCTGGCACCGCCATCGTCGTCAGCGCCGCGGCAAGTACGGCTCTCTTCTTCATGTTCTGTCTCCTTTGAAGAGTCATCGAATTGCCGGCCCGCCTATGCACACGGAGCCGGCGCGTGCAACGGCGCGCGACGGTGGGGCGCGCCCGGCGAGAGCGGTGGCGAGGAGCAGGCCCCCCCGCGGGACCAGGGCCATCGGCGGGCGGCGACGCGTCTTGGCAAGCGTGAGCCCTCGCCGGATCCTGCGACGCCGCAGCGCGGCCCTCACAAGCAGGTCTTCGCCGGGGAATCGCCCTACGAGCAGGAGCAGCGCGAGAAGGGCGACCGGGACTCCGTACAGCAGGCCCACCCCAGCCTGCGCGACCAGGAGGCCGCACGCCAGGGGGACCACGGCTGCCATGAACGCGGCGAGGCGCCACCGTGCGGCCGTCATCGGATCGGCACCTTCACCGTCGTCGTGTACTCGTCGAACTTCGTCACGAGCACGGTCACCGTCAGCTGCCACGTGCCAGGCACGCTGAGCAGGGCTCCGGGCACGATGTAATGCCCGGGCCCTGCCTTGCTCGCGCCCTGGTTGAGGGGACCGATCCGCTTCGAAGGAAGGCTCTCCGCGATGTCGACCTCCTGCGCACGGGTGAACTGCGTGCCGTCCTTCGGGTTGAGCAGGTAGAGGTGGATTTCGTTCGATCCGACCTTCGCCGGGTCCACCGTCATCTGGAGCTGCGCCGGTCCTACGTTGGTCGTCTTGTTCACCGGACCTGTCTGGGCGACGATCGACGGCGCGTACATGACGAGCGCAGCGGTGACGCCAAGGATGCCGAAGACCAGCATCACCTCGCCGCGAAGCGCCCGACGGAGCAGCAGGCCACCGCGGCCGGGTGCGGCGCCCTCCGCCGCCAACCGCTTCATGAGTGGGACGCTGCGCTGCCGGTTGTAGGCAGCGAGAGGGATCAGCCCGAGTAGGACGATCGACTTGATCAGGACCGCACGCCCGAACGCCGTGTGGATGAGGTTGCCCGGATCGCGGACGTAGATGTAGGCCTGGATCACTCCGGTCACCGCGATCGCGCCGACAGCGGCGAGGGCGAGGGGCGAGAAGCGGCCGAGCACTGCCCCGAGCAGTCGGGTCCGATCCGCCGGCTCGAGCGCGCGCGTGGCTCGAGGTACAGCGAACAGCAGGAGCGCAAGGCCGCCCGCCCACACGCTCATCGCGACGACGTGGATGACGTCGACCGGGAAGAGCACCGCCTCCGGGCTCTGCGTGGACGCGTGGCCGGCGAGCGCGGGCATCAGCACGAGGTAGACGAGCGGCGCCACCACCAAGAGGCCAACCGGACCGGGGCCTCGCCTCATCGCCAGCCCCGTCGCTCCGAGCTCGGCCGGCCGCAGGACGGGCGCGCGCTCACGGCGCGGCGAAAGCAGCGGAATCGCGAACGCGGCCGCGACCGCCCATGCGGCCACGCCGAGGCCGAACGACCGGCCGAACCTCGTCCCTAGGACCTCGCGGACGATATTTGGCTTCAGGGCCGCCCAGCCCGAGATGCCCCCGGCGAACGCGCCCTCCAGTACCACGAGCGCCGCGGCGGTCACAGCGCCCGCGATCGCGACGACGATGACGACGGTCCGCAGCCGTCGCAGGAAGGCCTCGGATGCACCGGCCCATTCCGGGCTTCCGCCGCCCGTCGCCCGAAGCGCGGGCAGCCAGGTCCAGAGCATGAACATCAGAGCGCCAACCGCGACCGCGATCGATGCGTATTGCAAGCCGCGGGCGATCCCGAACGCGATCTCCGTTGGCGGCCCGGTCTTCGAGCCCTTGGTTAGCTGGGCGACGGTCTGACCCGGTGCCGTACCGGGCTTCCCGATCGAGAACACAAACCCGCTGGACACCACGTGCCCATCCGCGGAGATCACGCGGTAGGTCGCCGTGTACGTTCCCTCCGCCAGATGCGGCTTGAGGTGAACGCCGAGCTCCGACCCAGTGCTGTTCGGGTGGAAGGCGTCGCCCTGGTCGACCCGCTTGCCGGAGGAGTCGAACACGCGCACGGCGCCGAAGTTCCCCTCGACCGTCTGGTCGAACTTGAACACGACGGCCGAGGGCTCCCGCTTGACGACGGCGCCTCGAGTCGGCGACGTCGATTGGAGCTGCGCATGGGCCCACGCCGCCGGCGCGCCGACGAGCAACGCCGCCGCTGCCGCGACGGCAGCGGCGGCGGCGCGTTGGCGTAGCGCCGTCACCAGGCCTCCGCGGCCCCCCTCGGTGTCGCCTCACGTTCATCAGCCGTGCGGCGGCGCCGGATGAACCAGACGAGGGCGATCCCCAGCAGCGCGATCACTATCAACGCGACGATCGCGGCGGCCGGGAACCCCTTCGGCTGCCCCGCCCAGAACAGCGTTCCGTTGATGGCAGCCGGCTTTCCGCCGACGCTCACCGGGATCGTGTAGTCGAAGATCTTGGTCTTCTTGTGCTTGTCCTTCACCTGTGACGGGATGGTGTGGGCCATCCAGTGCATGCGATGGTCATGCCACACAAAACGTCCGGACTGGTCGATGACCTGCCACTGGGGCGCCCCCTTACCCGTCACGCTCTTCGGCACCGGCGTCGTGGCGAAGCGATCCTGGTTCAGGTAGACCGCGGGACTGTTCTTGTTCTGCTCGACCGTCCCGTTCGGGAGGAGTTCGGCATACGGGTAGCCGTTGTAGTCCCGGATGACGACCGGCTTCCCGGTCTTGTTGACGAGCTCGAGCTGGTTGTCATAGCCCAGTACCTGTACCTGCAGGCCCTGGATGTTCGGGAAGACGCCGTTGACCACCGACCGGTAGTCGGGATTCCCTTCGTGTGCTGCAGCTGGTTGGGCAGACGCCGCGACCAGCACGGCCGCGATTGCGACTGCCCGTCGAAGACGCGACATCGCTGCTCCTTCGGGTCGGGGCTTCACGCAGCGCCCGGTCCCTAGGGGCCGGCGCGCTACGTCGCTATCAGCTTGCGCACGGGGGGTGCCCGCCCTGCCGCAGATGCAGCGAGCGGGTCGAGCAAGCGGATGGGCGCGGTGGGCTGCCGCTTCCCTGCCGGCTGGTCGCGGCGGGTCGGAGCGGAGCGGACACGGGCTCGCGATGCGAACCGGACGACCGCGTGGGCACCACGCATGAGCAGCGTCATGGCAAACGCCACGGTCATCGCAACGGGCACGCTCCAGAGCCCGCCGTGCCCGAAAACGCCCGCCAGGCTCGGTGGGTGGCCGGCGGCGAAGGCCCCCTCGAGGAGCTCCTGGCAGATGTAGATGAGGACGAGCCCCAGCGCCGTCACGAGCCAGAGTGCCGCCACCGGACGCGCGGCACCCGAACTCTCCTGCGTTCGCCATGCACGCGCAACGCGCGTCAGAAACAGACCGAATGCAACAGCGGTCAGCGCGACGATCCACGGAGTCACCCAATTGAGATAGGCATGGCCCTGCCTGGATAGCTGGCCGTCGGCATGTGACCCGTAGGCCAGGTAATAACGCGCCTGATGGACGACCAGAGCCGCGGCGGGCATCAGCGCTGCGGCACCGAGCCGGCGTAACGCGGTACGTGTCGCGGATCCGCGACTCATCGCGTCCTCAACTGTACTCCCGGCCGATTACGACGCCGCGCCGACCGACCCGCCGCCCGGCGCCGGCGCCACGCGCGGCGACGCCTGCGGGCGCCGGCGCCGCGGGGGCGGCAGCGACCCGATCTCCCGCGAGATGCTCCGCAGCCCCCAGGTCAGCAGGGCGATCACCGCGAGCCCGATCGCGAGCACGATCAGGTACGCGAACGTCGTGAGGAACGGCGACACGCCCGGCTTCTGCTCCCGCTGCAGAAGCTTCTTGTCCCGTTCGAACGGCCGGGTGAACTGCGCCGGCGCCGGGATGCCCTTGACGGGGATCGCCGAGTCGGCGGGCATGTAGAGCGGCAGGCCGAGCACCTCACGGCCGCGCGCCAGACGCAGGGTCGACTTCCACTTCGGACCGGAGACGGGGATCGCCTGCGTCGTCCTGTACTTCCCGGGCCCGATCTCCTTGAGACGATCGACGACCGCGCCGTGGCCCTGCCATGCGGTCACCGTGAGCCAGTACTTGTGCTTTGCCGCGTTCGCCGGATGCAGCTGGATCGTGGCCGACACCTTGCGCGTCGACCCCGAGCTCGGGATGTTGCGCAGCGCGACCGTCGCCGACGGCGGGTTCGACGGCACCGGCATCGGTACGCACCAGACGACCAGGCCCACCACCGCGGCCGCCGCCAGCGGAATCGCCCAGCGCCCGTAGCGCTCGGTGCCGGTCTCGGGGGTGATCGAACGGCCGATGAAGCCGCCGAGGACGCCTCCTGCCAGGCCCGCGACGATCGCGCACGGAATGGCCTCCGGCAGCAGCGAGGCGGGCCACGGGTTGTAGCCCCAGACATGCGACCAGCCGAACTCGCCCGCGAAGCCCAGGGTCCCGATCAGAAGGCCCGACACCGCCCCGAGCGCGATCGGCCGCCGCCGGCCGAAGCGCAGCCCCACGAGCTCGACGCACAGGCCCTCCACGATGTAGAGCGGGAAGTGCGGCGTGGTCTGGCCGAGGATCGGCCCGACCATCAGGGCCAGGAAGCCGCGAAGCCCGATGAAGAAAACGACGCCGGCCAGCGCGCCCCCGCGCCCGAGCCGCACGCGGGCGGTGACGAGCGCGATGCCCGCGGCGAGCGCCAGCAGCACCGGCTGCCAGACGAGCCGGAACTGCGGCACTCCGAAGTCGAACTCGCCCTGGAAGGTGGACATGCCCACGAGCAGGGAGCCCGCGAGGCTGAGGTCACGAAAGCGCTGTAGCGGCGTCTTGGCGACGGGCGAATGGCCGGTTTCCTTGGCGCCCTCGACCTGCAGCACCCAGAGCCCGATGATCGACAGGCTCGCGCCGCCGAAGAGCAGCAGGTGCGTCGGGCCCCAGAGCGTCACGTCCTGGCCGAAGAGCCGGTGCCAGATGTCGTCGAGCGGGAAGGCCAGCAGCGAGACCGCGGAACAGACGAGGATCAGGATCCCGCCGAGCGGGGCCCACCATTGCGTCGCGAAGTTCTTCGCGACGTTGCTCGGCCGCTCCCGCGGCAGCGCGAGGGTCAGGGCGCCGCAGACGAAGACGCCGAAGAGCCCGACGAGGATGAAGTAGTGGGCCGGGTTGGCGAGCGGCCCGGGGTCGCGGCCGTTGTCGAGGTGGAGGGAGATGTCCCAGTACATCCCGAAGACCGCTACAAGCAGCGAGGCCCCGAGGACCGTCGCCGGGATCGAAGCCCAGCTCGGAAGGCCGGTGAGACGCTCCGCGACGCCGGCGAGCCGGCCGAGCCACTGGATACGGCCGCTGCGATGGGCGTTGATGACCCAGAGGAGCACCAGCGTCGCGATGGTCGCGCCGGCGGTGGCGCCGATGACCTGGCCGATCCCCGCCCCGGCCGCGGGCGGCTGGCCGGCCGCGAGCGCGCCGGCGGGAGTGGCGAGGCTCGCCGCTGCGGCGGCCACCGCCCCTACAAGAGCTCGGCTTGCCAGGCGCCCTGCTCGCTTCATCTGCACTCGCCCCCTGTTGTTCGCCTTGCTACGTGACATGCGCGCCGTTGCGGGTCGGGGCCCTTGGATCGTCGCGGGTCGCGCGCCGCCGACACCGCCGCAGCCCGCACGCCGACCGGCCCAGGATAACTGACTAACCGTTCAGTCAGTATCCCGTACCGGCCCGTCCCAAACGTGAGCTGCATCACCGTCCGTGGTGCGGCGGTCGCTCCCAGGGGCGCGCCGCTTCGCCCTCTCGCCCACTCCAGGAACGCGCGCCGGTGCCGCGCGTCAGCCGCGGCCTCGGAACCGCCGCGGCACCCGCCCGTAGAGCAGCACCGAGAGCCGCTCCACGATCCTGCTCTTGGTCGGCGTGTACGGGTACATGTAGATGTCGCTCTTCGGCGCGAAGCGTGTGACGAGGACCGACTGCACCTCGCAGTACTTCTGGATCCCCTGCGCGCCATGGCGCACCCCGATCCCGGACTCGTGCGTGCCGCCGAACGGCAGCTCGGTGGCGCCGTAGTTGACCAGCGCGTCGTTGACGCAGGCGTTACCCGCACTGAGCTCGCGCGCGATCCGCTCCCCCTTCTCCACGTCGCGGGTGAACACGCTCGAGTTGAGCCCGTAGCGCGTGTCGTTCGCGTAGTGGACCGCCTCGTCCTCGTCGCGGACCTTCATGATCGGGAGCGTCGGACCGAACGTCTCCTCGGTCATGATCTCCATCGAATGGTCGACCCCGGTGAGGACGGTCGGCTGGAAGAACCGTCCGGGGCCGTCGGCCGGCTTCCCGCCGAGCTCGACCCTGGCGCCCTTCTCCACCGCGTCACGGATGTGGCGCTCGATGATCTCCACCTGCGGCGCGAACGTGACGGCGCCGACCTCGACCGAGCCGGCGCCCTCCGGCCGGCCCTGGCGCAGGGCGCGCGTCTTCTCGATCACCTTCGAGACGAACTCGTCGTACACGGGCTCCTCGACGTACACGCGCTCGATCGACTGGCAGATCTGCCCGCCGTTGGCCATCCCCCAGTAGACGGCGGTGTTCGCCGCCCGCTCGACGTCGGCGTCGCGGAGCACGATCATCGGGTCCTTGCCGCCGAGCTCCAGCGACACGGGCGTGAGCGTCTCGGCCGCGCGCGCCATGATCTTCTTGCCGGTCCTGGTCGAGCCCGTGAACATGATCATGTCCGCCTCGTCGACCAGCGCGGCTCCCGTCTCCCCGGTGCCGGTGGCGACGAGCAGGACGCCGCCCGGCAGGCCGGCCTCGCGCAGCCCCTCCTCGACGAGCAGCGACGAGAGCGGGGTCACCTCGCTGGGCTTCATGACCACCGCGTTCCCCGCCATGAGCGCCGGGATGGCGTCGCCGAAGCAGTTGGCGATCGGGTAGTTCCAGGGACCGATCACGCCCACGACCCCGCGCGGCCGGTAGCGCACCACGAGCTTGCGACCGAGCGTGAACATCGAGTGCGAGCGCACGCGCTCGTCCGCCAGGTAGTGGGCCGCCTTCTTCGCCCAGAAGCCGAGGGCGTCGGCCGTGATGAAGACGTCGGCGAGCAACGCGTCCTCGCGCGTCTTCCCGTTCTCCTCCATGACCGTCCTTGCCACTCGGTCACGGTTGTCGATCATCCACTTGCGCATGCGGTACATCACCGCGGCGCGGTCGTCGAAGCTGCGGGCCGCCCAGTCCTTCTGCGCCACCCTCGCGCGCGCCACGAGCTCGCGCACCTGGTCGGCGTCCATGTCCGGGAGATGGCTGATGGTCTCCCCGGTCGCCGGGTTCTCGACCGCAAACGTGCGCCCGTCGCCACCTCCGTTCCGGCTCGTATCGACGGTCTTCTGCTCGACGGTCGCCATCTCCCGCTCCTCCTCTGTTCGCGCGCTCCTGGCCCGGTGGCCAGGCCGGAGTCTACGCCTGCGCGTCCGCGAGCTCGACGCGTTCGATCACGCAATCCTCCACCGGACGGTCGCGCGGGCCGGTCGGCTGCGACTCGATGGCACCGACCGCATCCATGCCGTCAGCGACGCGCCCGAACACCGTGTGCTTTCCGTCGAGCCAGGGGGCGGCGTCGGCCGTGACGATGAAGAACTGGCTCCCATTGGTGTCCGGCCCCGAGTTCGCCATCGCGAGGGCGCCGCGCACGACCTTGTGGTCGTTTATCTCGTCCTCGAACGTGTAGCCCGGGCCGCCGGTCCCGGTGCCCTGCGGACACCCGCCCTGGATCATGAATTCGGGGATCACGCGGTGGAAGACCAGGCCGTCGTAGAAGCCGTCGGCCGCGAGCTTGCGGAAGTTCTGCACCGTCTTCGGCGCGTCCCCGTCGAACAGCTCGAGCCGGATCGGTCCGTGGCTCGTGTGCATCGTCGCCTGGCTCATCTTCCAGCCACCTCCAGCTTCAGCTCGGTTCCACGAACTCTCTTCCCCGCCACGCTGCGCACGACCTCGTCCGCCTTCGCCGGCGGGACCTCGGCGAAGCTGAACCGCTCCAGCACCCGCACGCCGGTCACGTCCTCCCCATCCAGGTGCGAATGGTCCACGATCGCGCCGATCAGGTCTGCCGGCTCCAGCCCCTGCGCGCGGCCCGCGCCGATCATGAGCTTCACGCGGCGGCCCTGCGCGCCGTCGCGGGCGTGCGGCTTCGTATGCCGCGGGCGCCGCGGTTGATCGTCGCTCCGCTCGGGGGGCCCGCCGTTCGACGACCATTCTCCGATCCGCGTGTTCGCATGCCGCTCGATCGCGGCGAGCTCGCGCCGCTGCTTGTGTGTGATCAGGGAGATCGCCCGGCCCGATCGGCCTACCCGCCCGGTTCGGCCGATGCGGTGGACGTAGACGTCCGGCGAGTTCGGCAGGTCGTAGTTCACGACGTGGCTTACGCCGGAGATGTCCAGCCCGCGCGCGGCGATGTCGGTCGCAACGAGCAGCCGCTCGCGGCCGCCCTTGAAGGCGAGCATGACGCCGTCGCGCGAGCCCTGCGTCATGTCGCCGTGGAGAGCCTTCACGCGCACCCCCCGGTCGCCGAGAGCGCGTGCGAGGCGGTCGGCGCCGATCTTCGTGCGAACGAAGATGATCGCCTGGTCAGGGCGCTCGGACTTCAGCACCCGCGCCAGGGCCCCAGCTTTCTCGCGCTCCCCGACCTCGACGTAGAACTGGTCCACGGTGTCGATCGTCAGCGTCTCGGCGCGGACCTTGATCGTGATCGGGTCGAACATCCGGGTCTCCGCCAGACGGCGGATCTCGGGCGGCATCGTGGCCGAGAAGAGCGCGGTCTGGCGTCCGGACGGACACCTGGACAGGATCGTCTCAACGTCCTCCAGGAACCCGAGGTCGAGCATCTCGTCCGCCTCGTCGAGGACCACGTAGCGGGCATCGGAGAGCATCAGGTAGTGGCGGCTCATCATGTCCATGACGCGACCGACGGTGCCCACCACGACCTGCGCGCCCTGGCGGAGGTAGGCGGCCTGGTCGCGGATGGGAGCGCCTCCGAAGATCGCCACGATCTCCACCCCTCTCCTCTCCCCGTACGCTCGCAGCGCCTGCGTCACCTGGATGCAGAGCTCGCGCGTTGGCGTTAGGACCAGCGCCTGGACCTCGGGGTCCGCCGGTTCGACGAACTCGAGCAGCGGCAGCCCAAAGGCGGCGGTCTTGCCGGTGCCCGTCTGAGCCTGCCCGATCACGTCCCGGCCGGCGAGGAGCTCGGGGATCGCCTGCTCCTGGATCGGCGTCGGGCGCTCGTATCCGAGGTGGGCCAGAGCCTCGAGCAGGGGCCGTGAAAGCCCGAGGTCCGCAAAGGTCGGCACGCTCCGAGGGTACTCGCGCCGGCTCAGGCCGACGGGTCGAGGAGCAGCTTGCCGGAGGTTCGGCGGCCCGTGAGGTCCTCGTGCGCGCGCCGCGCCTCGGAGAGCGGATACGTGCCGCCAACCACGGTTCGCAGCTCGCCGCGCGCGGCGCGGAGGTAGAGGTCCTGCAGCGGTTCGCGCAACATCTCGGGGCGCTCGAGGCAGTGCATGAGCCAGAACCCCACGACCCCCCGGCTGCCGCGCAGGAGCGAGCCGGTCGAGAGCTCGACCTGCTCGCGGCTCGAGATCCCGTAGACGACGACGCGCCCGAAGGGCGCGAGCGCGGCGTAGCTCTGCTCGAAGGTCCGGCCGCCGGCCTGCTCCAGCACCAGGTCGACGTGGCGCCCGCCGTTCGCCTCGAGCAGCGCGGCGGTCAGGTCCTCCACGCGGTAGTCGATCGCCGCGTCCGCACCGAGCTCCAGCGCCAGCGACCGCCTGTCCTCCGAACCGGCGGTTGCGATCGTGCGCCCAGCCCCGAAGGGCTTCGCGAGCTGTAGCGCGAGGCTGCCGACGCCGCCCGCCGCCGAATGGACGACCACGCTCTCCCCGGGGCGTATCTGCGCCGATGTGCGGTAGAGGTGCCACGCGGTGAGCCCCTGGATGAGGAGCGCCAGGGCGGCGCCGTCTTCCACGCCGTCGGGCAACGGGAATGTGGTGAGCGCCGGCGCGACCGCGAGCTCCGCGTAACCCCCGCGCCCGCCGGTCATCGCGACCACCCGCGTTCCCTTGGCCAGCCCGCCGGCGCCGCGCTCCACGACCCCGGCGACCTCGCCCCCGGGCACGAGCGGAAGCTCCTGCCTGGCGATGTAGGCGTTCTCGCGCTGGTGGGTGTCGGCGAAGTTGACGCCCGCCCGCGAGACCCGGATGAGCACCTCGCCCTCCCCCGGCTCGGGCGGGTCGAGGTCCACGAGCTCGAGCACGTCCGGGCCGCCGAACTCGGTGATCTGGACCGCGCGCACGCGAGCGCTACCCCCGCACCCAGCTCGTCGCCGCCTGCACCCGGCGATTATCCCGGGTGCAGGAGCGCCCGTGTCGGATGGATGGGCACTAGCCTCCGCCGGCCGTGAGCCTGGTCGTCGTCGGATCGATCGCATTCGACTCCGTGCGCACCCCGTTCGGGGAGCGCGAGCGGATGCTCGGCGGCTCCGCCGTCCACTTCTCGCTCGCGGCGAGCTTCTTCACGCCCCCGCGCGTGGTGGGCCCGGTCGGCGACGACTTCGGCGATCGCGAGCTGGCCGTGCTCCACGAGCGCGGAGTGGACACGAGCGACGTCGAGCGGATCCCCGACGGGCGGACGTTCTTCTGGCGGGGCCGCTACGAGTTCGACCTCAACACGGCGCACACCGAGGACACACAGCTCGGCGTCTTCGGCGATTTCGACCCCAAGCTCTCCGCGGAGGCGCGGGCGACCGACACGCTGTTCCTGGCCAACATCCAGCCCGACCTCCAGCGCGCCGTCCGCGCGCAGTGCGGCGGCGCTCGGCTCGCGGGGCTCGACTCGATGAACCTGTGGATCGAGGCGGCCCGAGACTCGCTCCTGCGGGCGATCGGGGAGGTCGACCTCGTGTTCATGAACGACGCCGAGGTGCGGATGCTGACCGAGGAGCCCAACCTGGTGCGCGCCGCCCGTCACCTGCTCGACCGCGGACCGCGCGCGGTCGTCGCCAAGCAGGGCGAGTACGGGGCGGCGCTGTTCGCCCGCGACCGCTTCTTCTCGCTACCCGCCTACCCGCTCGAGACGGTCGTCGACCCGACCGGCGCGGGCGACTCGTTCGCGGGCGGCTTCATGGGCTACCTCGCCTCACGCCCGGCGGCCGACGTCGCGGACGAGGCCGAGGTCCGGCGCGCGATGACCTACGGCTCGGTTCTGGCGTCCTTCAACGTCGAGGGCTTCGGGACAGAGCGCGTCGTGGCGTTGACGCGGGAGGAGATCGACGAGCGGTATGAGGAGTTCAGGTCGATGACCGCGCTCGCGGGGTCGTCCCCGGCCCCGTAGTCGTCCGCCGCGCCGGAGGCCCGGCTCCCGGGCGCGCGCGCGATCCGTCGTCCATCCGTACCACCTATAGCTTGCACTCGTGGACGATCGCCCCGGTCGACCCACGATCGCGCGTCGCACACGGCGCCATCCCGGCCATCCGCGGCTCCGCCGGCGCGCCGTCACCGGTCCTTGCGTACGTGCGGGTAGTGCGTCGCGCGACCACGGAACAGCAACGGCGGCGAGACCAGGCACGGCGGCGCGGGCTCGAAGCCGGGGTTGTCGACGTTCGAGCAGTCGAACGCGCGCAGCCCGGTGTTCCCGGCGCTCATCCGGCTCAGCTCGAGCGGCAGGAAGTACGGGTTGTGGCGGTTGGAGCCCAGCCGCTTGCTGTAGGCGACCGCCCCCTCCGAGGTGAACGGCGCAACCACGCGGAGGTAGTGGAGCGGCGTCGCGGCGCCGGAGGCCGTCGAGGCCTGCGAGGCGGCTGCGACCCCCGCGAGCTGCGAGACGAGCTCCTCCTTGTAGAGCGCGAGGTAGTCCACCACCGGCTGCGCCTCGCGGAGCACGGGGACCAGGAGCCGCAGGAGCGGGTGAGCTGCGCGTACGATCCGGGTGAGCGCGGGCACGCCGCGCCTCGACGCCGCGATCACGCGGTCGACGTCCCCGAACAGGCCCTCGAGCTGCGGCGAGAGCACCGCCACGTCCTGCAGGGCGGGCCCCAGCGCGCGCGCCCCAGGCCGCAGGTCGTGCACCACCGGCCCGGCCTCCCCGGAGAGCAGGCGCACCTGCTCGAGCGTCGGACGCAGCTCGGCCAGCGTCACCGGCAGGATGCGGACCGTGTCCGCCAGATCGCGGTCGCGCGCGGCGGTGGTCGACAGCACGCGGTCACCGGCCTGGATCAGCCCGGCGATCTCCCCCTGGCGGCGACCGAGCGCGCCGAACACCACGCCGCTGTCGGAGATCAGCTTGCGCACGGCGCGCTGCTGCGAGTCCAGCGTGCGCAGGAGGGTCGTGCCGCTGTCGGTCAGCGCCGGGAGGTTCCCGAGCGCGTAGTTCAGGTCCTGGCCGCGCCCGGCGAGCCCGACGGACAGCCCGTGGACGAAATGCTGGAGGTCCTGGCGGGTGCGCGTGTCGAGGGCGCGCGTTACCTCGTCCAGCTCGGTCGTGCTGGCGATCTGCGTGTTCGGGATGCGGCCGCCGTCCGGGAGCGAGCCCGATCGCGGGTCGCCGGGCGTGAGCTCGACGTAGGTCTCCCCGAGGAGCGTCTTGAGCCTGAGGATCGCGCGCGTGTCGCGCGGGATCGGCGCGTAGCGCGGGTCGATCTGCATGGTCGCCTGCGTTCGCCCGCCACCCTCGGACAGCTTGACCACCCGTCCGACGCTGACCCCCGATATGCGCACGTCGGCCGTGTCCGAGAGCGAGGTCGCCTCCTCGAACCCCGCAACCACCTGGTACCCCTTCGGAGCGAGCGGGATCGGGCCGCCGAAGGAACGCCAGACGTACAGCAGGATCCCGAAGCACGTGAGCGTGAACGCGACCATCACGGCGATCTGCACGGCGGAGGGCGGGCGCTTCTGCATCTACCGGCCCCCGACCTTCGTGGGTGAGGACGGCTTCGCCGGCCGCGCGGGCTCCGATCCGGCGGGCGGCGGCGGCTGCGTCGAGGATCCGCTCCGCGCCTTCGGACGCGCTGCGGCGCCCTGCGTCTGCCGGTACCACTTCTCGATGGCGCTCCTGATCTGGTCGGGGGAGCCCGGCTTGAACTTCGGCGGCGCCGGGTGGATCGGGCAGAGCGGGAGCTGGAGGAACGGGAAGAGCGCCGGGTTGGCGAGGATGACCGCCGGGAGGCTCGTGCACCCGACCAGCACCAGGCCGCGGAACGCGGCGCCGTGCGCGTCCTCGATCGAGAGCACCGAGTTCGAGTTGTGCATGAACCAGGGGAGCCAGAACAGGTAGCCCTCCTCCTTGCCGGGCGGGTTGTACGCGAGCTCGTTCGCGACGCGGTTGAGCGCATGGCCCGCGTCGACCAGCCCGGGCGTCGTCGAGTCGACGCGCGCGAGCTCCGGCCCGAACTTCGCGAGCAGGGGGATCGCGGCGCGGACGAAGGGGCGCACCCCGTTCGCGACAACCGGCGTGGCCTCGCTCAGCAGCGGCCTGGCCTGGACGAGTGCCGGCGCGAGCTCCTGCGCGACCGGCAGCAGCGCGGTGAGCGCCGGCCTGGCGTCGACCGCGAGCCCGCGCGTTGCCACGAGCGCGTTGCGCGTGGCGTGGAGCGCGCCCGGCAGCCGCGCCACCGCGGACTGCAGGTCGGCGTCGCGCGCGGCGAGCGTGCCGAAGACCGCCGACGAAGAGTCGACCAGCCGGCCCAGGTCCGCATCCCGGCCCGCCGCCGCGGACGCCAGCCGGTGGAGATTCGTGACGAGCCGGGCGAGCTTCGTGCGCCGGTCGGCGATCGCCCGAGCTATGCGGGACGTCTGGGCGAAGGTCGGCTGCGTGGCGCGCAGGACGCGACGCAGGTCCGCGCCCCGTCCGCGGAGCCCCTGACCGCTTGCGTCCACGAACGCGGCGAGGTAGGCGCGCGTGTCGGCGTCGAGCGACGCCAGGACCTCGTCCGGGTTGACGTTCGGGCGCGTGTTCTCGATCGGGAGGGTGCTCCCGTCGTGCAGGCGGCCGCGGTCGGGGAGCGACGGGTCCGGGCGGCCCGGGTCCATCTCGATCGCCATGTCGTTGAGGCCGGTCTTCGGCCGCAGCTGCAGGTGCGCGCTTCGGTACATCCCGCCGGGGACGCGCGACTGGATGTCGAGCTCCACGACGGCGCGGCCCTCCTTCAGCGTCACCCCGCCGATCTCGCCCACCTTCACGCCGGCGACGTTCACGGTCTGTCCCTGGCCCGGCGTGACCGACTGCGCGTTCTCGAATTCCGCGTAGATCCGCGTCTCGTGCTGCCAGGGGAAGCGCAGGCGCTCGTGGACGCTCACGTACACGGTCACGGCCAGGGCGAGTCCGACCATCCCGGCCAAAGCGAGCAGGTGCTGCAGGTACTGCGTGGCGATCTTGCGCAGGCTCGGCATGGCTACTGCTCCGCCGGCCCGGTATCGGCATGGAGGTTCGGACGGCGCTGCTTCAGGCAGGACGCGTGCGGCCGGAGCGGTGGCTGCACGTGCGTGAACCGCGGCCGCGAGCCGAGCAGCTTGTTCTCGGTGATCCCGACCAGCTGCTGGCCCTCGGCGGGGATCGTCCCTGTGAGGAACGTCTGGTCGCCGAAGCCCGCGTGGTAGCGGATGGCGGGCCCGTCCCCGGTGAAGTTCTGGGACTCGCTGGCGAGGCCGACCCAGGCGTGGAGGAGCTCCCGGTAAGGGGGGTCGCCGGTCGTGTGCGGCGGGTCCTGGACGGGCGTCCCCAGCGTCGGCACCGCGTCGCGCCGCAGGCACTCCGTCACCGGGTAGAGCAGCCGCAGGATCGTGCGGAGGTGCGGCTCCGCGCTTGCGAGCGTCCTGATCGCGGGCGTGCCCACCTGCACGAGCCGCGGCAGCTCAGGTGGCGAGAGCAGCCCCTGGAGCTGCGCGAGCAGCGGGTTCGCCACCTCGAGGGTGGCGGGAGCCTCGCGCAATCCGGGGCGGACGGCCGCGACGAACGTGCGCGCGATCGGGAACAGCGCGTTGAGCTCGACGAAGGTGGGGCGCGCCTCTCGAAGGAGCGCGTCGAGCTCGGGGAGCGAGGCGGCCAGCGCCGTGCTCCGCGAGGCGAGCGCCTCCAGCGTCAGGTCGAGCGACGAGATCAGGGACGTGAGGGAGGCGCGGTGCCGCGAGAGCGTGCCCGCCAGACGCTCGAGGTCGGCGATCGAGCCGGAGAGGTCGTGCGCGTGGAGCCCGCGCGTGGCCTCGGCCGCGATCGCCGAGCTCAGGAACGCCGGCTGCCAGTAGGGCAGCGATTGCTTGAGGGCGTCGGCGCCGCCCTTCCCGAGCGCCGCGGCGAGCTCGTGCACGACCGACGCGAGGTCCTCGCGGGTCCCGCGGCGCAGGACGTCGAGGACCTGGTCGAGCTGGACGGGGATCGCCGTCTGGGTGACCGGGATCTCGTATCCGGAGCCCACCGTCGGCGAGGCCGGCGTCCCCGGCTGGAGGTCGACGAAGAAGTTCCCCTCGAGGAAGATCCGCGGGCGGATCTTGAGGGTGGCGTCCCGGTGGATCGGGAGCGCGCTGTCCTGAAGCGACATCGTGACCGTCGCAAGGCGCCCCGGCCCGCGCTTGATCCCCTCGACCCGGCCCACGTCGATTCCCGCTATGCGCACCGGCGTTCGGGAGTGCAGCTGGTTGGCCGAGGTCACCACCGCGCGGAGCTGGAAGCTCGACTGCCACGGGAGGGAGCCGCCGAAGGCGAAGTACAGGGCGACCACCGTCAGAGCGATCGCGATCAGGCCCGCCTGGAAGGTCGAGATCCTGCTCGCGCGATTGCGCACCCTCGAGAGCACGCTCACTTCCCGACCCCCGGTGGCGGCGACGTGTCCTCCGTGTAGCGCGCGGTGACGCCCGGCACGTGCCCGAACCGCTGTCCCGGCAGGTACGGCTCGTTTCCCGCCTCGCAGAGGCCGTGCTGCCCGGGCGCAGCGGTGTAGGGGTAGGGATTCGTGTGGAGGTCCGGCGACGGCGCCGAGCGGGCCACGAACTGGTTGGTCTGCGCGATCACGACCGTGCGCAGCCAGGTGCCGGCGTCGTTGCCCTCGGAAATCGCTGAGCCCAGGTTTCGCAGGTAGACGCCGAGGTAGTTGCACTGCGTCTGAGCGGGGACGATGAAGCGGAGCAGCGGCAGCGCGGAGTCGAGGGCGACGTTCAGGCGCCGTGCTGCGTCTCTCACGCGCGGGTCGGAGGCGAGCGCGGTCACGGCGTCGAGCGCCGCTCGCAAGCGGTCATAGAGCGGCGCGGCGTGGCCGAGCACGGGGATCCCGCGCTGGAGCGCCTCGTGCAGCCGCTCGGCCGCGACCGGGAGCACGCCGATCCCCGGGCGGAGGTCGTGGACCAGCCCGCGCGCGTCCGCGAGCACGGGCCGAGCCGCAGCCAGTGCGTCGATCCCTGTCTGCTCGGTGCCCGGCAGCTCGTCGAGCACGGCGCCCAGCTGCGGTCGCACCGAGTCGAGGGCGGCCGCCGTCCGGTTCGCGCCGGTGACGAGGGAGCCGAGCTCGGGCGCCACGGTGGCGACCTGGCCCGTGAGCGACGTGAGCGAGCGCAGCGTCGTACGCAGCCCGGTCCGCGGATCGGCGAGGACCGCTGCGACCCGCTGCAGGTGGTAAAGGAGCTCGGGAGCCGCCGCGAGCGCCTGGTTGAAGCCGGCGCCGCGACCGGCGAGCCCGGGCCCGAGCTGGTCGAGCGCCTGGCTCAGCGCGTTGCGGGTCTGGGTGTTGAAGGCGTCGATCACCTCGTCGAGCTCGACGCTGCGACGCGACTGCGCCAGCGAGAGGCGTCCGCCTTCGGGCACCGCGCGGCCGCGGCCGCCGGGCACGAGCTCCAGGTACTTCAGCCCGAGCGGCGAGCGCGGCCGCACGGTCACCACCGAGTCGCTGCGGATGGGCTCGACGGTCTTGTCGAGCTTCAGCTTGAGGACGGCGTAGGGCCCGTGCCGTCCGACTCGGCCGGCGATGCCGTCGACCACCCCCACGCGCTTGCCGCCGATGCGGACCTCGTTGCCGTCGACCAGCCCGGACGCATCGTGGACCTCGGCCTTCACGTGGTAGGTCGGGACGAAGGGCAGGCCCGAGTTCGCGTTGTACGAGAGCAGGACCGCCACCACGGTGACGAGCACGGTCACCGCACCGATCAGGATCGGAGAGCCGGCGATGCTCTGTGGCTGGCGCGGGTTCACGGTCTGAGCAGCCAGTCGAGGAGCTGTGACGGGTCTGTCGGAGGCGAGCCCGGCCGCTGCTCGAGAGCGCGTGACGCCGCACTCGCGGCGCGCCTCGCGAGGCCGCCCGAGGGCACGCCTCCACCTGGCGCGGTCGGGCCAGTCGGCGAGCCGGCCGGGGCGGCGCGGGCGCGGGCGCCGTGGCTCGAGGGCGAGCCGTTCGATGCGCCCGCTGCAGCGGTCTGCGGCGCGCCTTTGCCGGTGCCGCTGAAGTGCGCCGAGCAGCCCGCCGTGGGGGTCGTCGCGTACGTGTTGCACGTGCCGCCGAGCTGGTAGGAGGGAAGGACGTGCGACACCTGGTCGAACCGCGCCGAGGCCGCGGTGGAGAGCCAGACGAAGCGCAGCAAGAGCTCGGGGACGCCGCGGCTGACCAGCGAGTCGACCAACCCCTTCGCGATCGCGACTGTCGGCGGCAGCTTGCGCGAGACCGGATCGAGCAGGTCGACCACCGGCTGCAGGGCCCCCACCGCGCGCA
The DNA here is from genome assembly GCA_019246335.1 of Actinomycetota bacterium. Taxonomy (GTDB): domain Bacteria; phylum Actinomycetota; class Thermoleophilia; order Solirubrobacterales; family Thermoleophilaceae; genus AC-37. The sequence goes on from JAFAQQ010000058.1 coordinate 49,976, forward strand.
ACCCGCTCGACGACAGGGCGGAGAGGTTCACGAGCGTCGGTCTCACGGCATTCGCGAGCGGCTGGAAGTCCGCGAGGAGCGCGCGGGCCTGGGGCGCCGCCGCGCCCAGCGCCCGCACGACCGGACGCGCGTCGGTCGCGAAGCCCGCCAGCTCGTTGGCCGCGGGCTCGAGCTCGGCCAGCAGGGTCGGCAGGCGGCGCACGCCCGCGTCGAGGCCGGCGCGGTGCGCGGCGACCGTCTCCCCCACGCGGCTCGCGTGCGAGATGAAGCCGGCCACGTCGCCGCGCCGGTTGGCCAGCTCGCGGAGCACGGTGTCCGACGCGTCGATCAGCCGGCCGAGCGTGGAGCGCTCGGAGTCGAGGATCGCCAGGGTGCGGTTCGCCTGCTCCAGGGCCGGGTTCGCCTGGCGGATTGCCGCGTTCAGCTCCGCGGGTCGGCCCGCCAGGCCCGTGCCGAGCTCGTTCACGATGATCGAAAGCCGGTCACGAAGCGGCCGGCGCAGAGTCGTGAAGACGAGATCGAGGTCCACCGGCGAGTGGTCGTGCGTCACGGGGACGGTGGGCACTCCGCCGCGGGGCGCCTGGAGCACCGGAGCGTCCGGCGTGCCCGGATCGCACTCCACGAACTTCTCGCCGATCAGGCTCTGGGGGCGGATCGCGCAGTCCGCGTTCGTCCGGAAGGGCGCGAAGGCCCGGCCCACCTCCATCTCGACCAGCGCACGGCGGTCGTTCGTGAGCGTCACCTTCGTCACCTGGCCCACGCGGGCGCCCGCGACCTCCACGTCCTGGCCGGAGATCAGGAAGTCGGCGTTGTCGAAGATCGCGGCCACGCTGTACTGGTCCGAGCCGCCGCCGGCGCCCACCGTCAGCGCCGCCGCCACGGCGACCGCCGCGCCGACCGCCGCTATGCCAAGCGCGCGCCTCACTTCGGCGAGTCCGACTTCCGGCAGGGGAACCCCTTGCGCGGGATCCAGGGATTCGAGTGGTCGAGCGAGCTGGTCTGGGTCGCCGCTCCCGGGCAGCGACGAAGGATGTCCTTGCGGTAGCCGGTCAAACCGCCCTGCGAGGGCGGCACGGGCACGAGCGAGCCCTGGTTGTTGAGCGTGTAGCCGCTTCCCTGGAAGGAGATTCGCGTGTAGCGGCCATTGGCGTCGTAGTAGGTGCTCGTGGTGCCGCCGAACCCGTTCAGCTGGCCGCCCACGAAGTCGGGCGTGTAGGGGCGAACCTCGTCGAGGATCGGCAGGGAGAGCGTTGTGGTCCGGACGCCCGAGCGCAGCGCTGGGAGCGCGATGCGCTCGAGCGGCGGAAGCGCGCGCAGGACCCCGAGCAGGTCGAGCCGGCCCGGGCTGTCGATCAGGGCGCGCAGCGCCGGTATGACCTGCACCCCCTGCTCGGCCACCGGCTGGAGCCGCGTGAGGAACTCGTTGAGCAGCGGCGCCACGGGCCGCGCCTCGCGGACCGCTGGCCGGACGTCCTCGATCGTGCTGCGGAGGTTGACGAGCGTCGTGTTCGCCTCGCGCAGCGTCGGCGGCAGCTGGCGGAGGGAGTCGTCGAGCGCCGCGGTCTGCGAGGCAACCGCGGAGAGGGTCTGGCCGGCAGCGGGAACAAGCCGCTCGACCGCGCCGCTTCGCGAAGCCACCGCGCCCACGACGTCCGCGGACTCGAGCAGGAACCGCTCGAACCGAGGCTGGTCTCGCACGATCTCGGCCGCTGTCGTGGCGGTCTGCGAGAGCGCCGGGTTGAGGTCGTGGATCGCCGCGTTGAACTCCTGAGGCGCATGCCCGCCGCTCGCCCGGCCCAGCCCCCGCACGGCGGCCTGGAGGTCGCTCAGGGTGCGCGGATCGAGCGAGTTCAGCACCTCGTCGAGGTCGACCTCGGCGCCCGAGTTGCTCGCGCCGATCTCGCCGCCGTTCGGGATCCGCGGCCCGTTGCTCGGGCCGGGCGTGAGGGTCACGTAGCGCCCGGCGATGCTCGCCAGCCCGACCGAGCGGACCTCGATCCGGCTCGGCTGGTGCAGCGGCACCAGCGAGCCATCGTCGATCGAGAGGGTGAGCTGCGCCTGGCCGCTTCGGTCGAGGGTGATCGAGTCGACCGACCCGACCGGTACGCCTCCGACCTTGACCTGGTCGCCGGCGATCAGCTGGCTCGCGTTCTCGAGCGTCGCGTGCACCCGGTAGGACGGGCCCGAGCCGAGGACGAGCAGCGCGACGAGGACGATGGCGAGGGCGATCGCGGCACCGGTCAACAGGCGGCGCGCGAGCTGCGCGCCCCTACCGATCGGCAAGCGGCTCCTCCCCTGGAACGCTCACTCCCCAGGCGACGGTATACGAGCGTCGCTCGCCGTGCGCCGGATGCCCCCCGGAGCGGGGCGGGCGCGGGCTACGCGGCCGCCGCCGCGCGGTCCACGCGGCGGTCCGCGCTGCGGGCGGGCGGAAACTCGCGCATGATCCGCGGCAGGACGGGGAGGAGCGAGCTGATCATCACGCGCGAGGCCTCCAGCAGGCGCTCGCGACCAGGGCTCCACGGCACCCCGATCTCGGCGCGCAAGCGCTCGGGGAGCAGGCCGACGGTCACGAGGTTCAGCGCGGCAAGGAGGGGCCGGGCGACGAACGGGAGGTCCGGCCGCAGCGTGGCGTCGACCACGTCGCGCAGGGCGTCGGTGACCGCCAGGCGATCGCTCGCCAGCATGTCGCGCACGTACAGGTTGAAGTCCGAGAAGCTGTCCGGCTGCCGCTCACGCGGAATCCCGAACTTCTCGCCGAGCAGCTTCTGCTCCTCGTAGTAAGCGCGCTGCTCCGCGATCGTGAGGCGTCCGACGTAGCGCGTGTAGACGAGCAGCGACGTATCGACGAGCGTCGCGTGGACCCACATCAAAAGCTCGGGGTCCTGGGCGTCGTACGGCGTGCCAGCCGGGTATCCGCCACCGGCCTCGGACGTCTCACCGTGGACCCGCTTGTGGACAGCGCGGATGCGTGCGGCCGCCTCCTCCGCGGTCTCGGCGCCGCCGAACACGATCTTCGTCGTCAAGTCGAGCGTGCGGTAGAGCCGCCCCCATGGGTCCTCCCGGTAGTTCGAGTGCTCGGCCACCCCGGCGGCGACGAGCGGATGGGCCACCTGCAGCACCAGCGCGCGGCCGCCGCCGAGCAGCAGGACGCCCTCCCTATTGACGCGCCAGGTCATGGACCCTGGGCCGAACAGACCGGCGTCGGCCATCTGTGGATCGTAAACCGCGGAGCCGGGTACCATGCGGCCCGTGGCGATGTTCATCTGGATGATGTTCGTCCTGAAGATCCCGATCGTCATGCTCCTGGCGCTGGTGTGGTGGGCGGTCAAGAACACCGACCAGCAGCACGAGCAGGAGCTCGACAGCCGCGGGGGCGGGGGCGCGCACCATCCGCGGCCGA
>JAFAQQ010000174.1 GCA_019246335.1 Actinomycetota bacterium
TCGAGCTGGCGAAGGACGCAGGGCGAAGTTCATGCATGAATGCATGGACGAGCCCGAGGACGCACGCCCAGCGAAGATTTGCAGCCGCATCCAGGGGTGCACGGGTTTGGGATCAGTCATCTAGATGGCGGCCACGACGCGGGCTGCCGCCGCGCGCGCCCCGTCGTCGTCGAGCGTGCGCGGGTCGAGGAGAAGCCACCCCTCCCGGGCCCTCCCGATCACGGGGGGATCGCCGGTGCGAAGCCGGCGCGCGAGCTCGTCGACGCCCCGCGGTCCGGGGTCCACGGCGCACACGGGACCATCGAGCTCGAGCAGCGGGAGCGCGCCCCCGCCGACCTTCGCGGCGGCGCGCAGCACACGGGCGTCGACGCCGCCCTCCGCGAGTATCCGGCGCATCAGCTCCGCACGCGTGCCGAGCTCCCGCTCCGTGGCCGTCAGCATGCGCAGGACCGGGATCTCGCGCACCGCCGCGGCGGGGTCGAGATAGAGGCGCAGCGTGGCCTCGAGCGCCGCGAGGGAGAGGCCGTCGATACGCAACGCCCGTGCCAGAGGATGGGTCCTGCAACGTTCGACCTCCTCGCTCCTGCCCACCATCACACCCGCCTGCGGGCCCCCGAGCAGCTTGTCGCCCGAGAAGCAGACGACGGCGCAGCCCGCGGCCACCGAGCGGCGGACCGAAGGCTCGTCGCCGAGCTCCGGAACCCCCACCGCCAGCGCCCCCGATCCGATGTCGTCCACTACCGGGACCCCACGCTCCGCGGCGAGCGAGCAGAGAGGCTCGACCTCGACCTCCTCGACGAACCCGAGCGTGCGGAAGTTCGACCGGTGGGCGCGCATGATCGCTCCGGTCAGAGGCCCGATCGCGCGCTCGTAGTCGGCCAGCCGCGTTCGATTCGTCGTTCCAACCTCCACCAGGCCGGCGCCCGACTGCGCGACCACCTCGGGCAGGCGGAACGACCCCCCGATCTCCACGAGCTGGCCACGCGACACGATCAGCTCGCGCCCACCGGCTAGGGCGGCCGCGGCGAGCAGCACCGCGCCCGCACAGTTGTTCAGCACGAGTGCCGCCTCGGACCCAGTCAGTTCGCACAGCAGGCCCTCGACGTGCGCCTGGCGCGAGCCCCGGCGCCCCGCGGGCAATTCGTACTCGAGGTTGGAATACCCGCAGGCGACCTCTAGCGCCGCGTCGAGCGCCGGCTGTGGGAGCGGCGCGCGGCCGAGGTTCGTGTGGATCACGACGCCGGTCGCGTTGAGGACCGGCCTGAGGCTGAGCTGCCTCAGCCCCCTGAGGCGGGAGCGCGCGTCGTCGAGCAGAGACTCGCCTAGCGCCTCATTCGCGGCCGCGTGAGAGTCCCGGATGGCATCTCGGCGCGCGTCGATCGTGGCGCGGGCGGCCCGAACCGCAAGCGCGTGCGACGCCCCCTCGGAACGTAGCCGCGCGGCCAGCGTCTCGACCGAGGGCAGCGCGGCGAGGGCGGGCTCGTCAGGGCCGGCGGCCCTCGACCCAGCGCTCCCCGTCATCCTCGACCTCCTTCTTCCAGATCGGCGCCTCCGCCTTGACGCGATCGATGATCTCACGCGCGCCCGCGAAGGCGGCCTCCCTGTGCGGCGCCGAGACCGCTACCGCCACGCTCGGCTCCGACAGCGGCACCGGGCCGACCCGGTGCTCAACGGCGGCCGCGCACAGCCGATGCGTCTCGACCGCGTCCGCGACGATCCCAGCGATCCGCTCCTCCGCCATCTCGACGTAGGCCTCGTACTCGAGCCGACCGACCTCGCGGGTCACCCCGGTGAAGGTCACCACCGCGCCCGCGCGGTGGTCACGGACCCTCTCGACGAGATCGTCCAGCACGAGCGGGGCATCCACGACGCGGGCATGCGCGGCGGCGGCGCGCCCCCCGCTGACCGGCGGGATCAGGGCCAGCTCGTCACCTGGCGCGAGCGGGACGTCGCCCGCTGCGTACTCGCGGTTCACCGCCATCACCAGCGGCATCCCGGCGGCAAGGCCCTCCATCTCGGCAAGAGCGTCGCGCACGCGCGCGCCGTCCGGCAGCTCGAGCTCCACGTGGTCCGCCCCCGCGCGCTCGCGGAGCATCGCGAACAGCCGCACGGTGACCTGCACCCGTGGGAGGGTAGGCGGTGTCTCGCGACTCGAGATGACGATGCCGAGCCGCCGCGCCCTGGCCGGCTGGATCCGGAGACATCGCCTAGCGGCGGCGGAGTACGACCTTGGCCGAGCGGCCGCGTGTGACCTGCCCGCTCGTGAGGGTGACCGACAACAGCGCGTGCACCTTCCGCGACTTCGCGAGAAGCCTCCCACCGGCGCGGCTCAGCCTGATCACGACGGGGGCCCGCTCGCCGCCCGCGAACGTGACCGACGCGACCCCGATCTCACGTCTGCGTCCGGACGACTTAACGTCGAGCGCCGCGCGCACCGAGCAGGGGCCGGGGCAGGCGTCCGCCGGGACCGACCCGACGGCGACCTTGCGCCCGGAGACCGTGAGCGGCCGGCTTCGGAGCGCGGCAAACAGGTCGTTCAGGGTCGCGCCCAGCCGGCTCGAGGTCTCACTCAGCGTGAGCGGCTTCGGCGCGATCGTGAGGCTGTAGGTGGCGACGGCCGAGTCCTCGACGCCGTCGTTCGCCTTGAAGCGGAACGAGTCGGGCCCGGCGTATCCGGCGGCGGGAACGTAGGTGATCGAACCGCTGGAGGGATCGCCGAGCAGGCTCCCGTGCGCGGGCTGGCTGACGATGGCGTCGCGGATCGGATCCGCCTGGCCGACCGCCTCGCCGGAATCGCTGCACGGCAGGCTCAGCGTCAGCTGCTGCCCCGCGGTCGTGCTGGCGCCGGCGACGGAGCAGATCGGCGCCACGTCGACTGGATGGAAGGTGATCGAACCCGACGCCTGCGTGCCGTCCGAGTAGTGCGCCTGGAACGTGAAGCTGTCGTTCGCGGTGTCGATCCGTCCCAGCGCAGGGTCGAACTCGTAGGTGACGCTTCCGTCGGCGCTGAGCGTGAAATCGCCGTCCATCATGCCGGCGGCCGACCCGAGCGTGTAGCTCGCAGGAGCGCCCGTGCAAAACGCGGCGAGGCTGGCTGTGAGCGACGACCAGTGGCCGGACGCGGTCCCGTTCGAGCACGTCCCGGCCGCCTGGGCGGGCGCCGCGGCGATCGCGATTGCCGCGCAGACCGCGGCGGCGGCGAGCGTGTGGCGAAGGACACCCGTCACGTTCAACCTCATCGGCGCGCGGGAGGGGGCGCTGCCATACCTCAAACCGGCTAGTGGCGTCGGGCCTCGCCCCGGCGCGGCCGCGACGGGCGAATATCCTCTGCGGACCGCCCGATGGCCACGACGCCCGAGCACAAGCCGTCGATCGCACCGATCGTCGGCCCCGACGATCCGCGGCGCTTCACCGACTCCGGGATCGAGGTCAAGCCGGTCTACGACGACGCCGACGTGGCTCCGGGCCTCGACGAGCGGCTCGGCGATCCCGGTGAGTTTCCGTTCACGCGCGGGATCCACCCGGAGATGTACCGGTCGAGGCGCTGGACCATGCGCCAGTACGCGGGCTACGCGACGGCGAAGGAGACCAACGAGCGCTTTCGCTACCTGATCGAGCACGGCTCCACCGGGCTGTCGATGGCCTTCGACCTCCCCACCCAGCTCGGGCGCGACTCCGACGACCCGCTCTGCGCTGGAGAGGTGGGGCGCACGGGGGTGGCGATCGACTCGATCGACGACATGCGGCGTGTCTTCGAGGCGATCCCACTCGGCGAGGTCTCCACGTCGATGACGATCAACGCGCCGGCGTCGGTTCTGCTGCTGCTCTACGAGCTGGTCGGCGAGGAGCAGGGCGTCCCGGCGGAAGAGCTGCGGGGCACGACCCAGAACGACATCCTCAAGGAGTACATCGCGCGCGGGAACTTCATCTACCCGCCCGGCCCGGCGATGCGCCTCACGACCGACCTCTTCGACTACTGCCGGGAGCGCGTACCGAAGTGGAACACGATCTCGATCTCCGGGTACCACATGCGCGAGAAGGGCTGCTCGGCCGTTCAGGAAGTCGGCTTCACGCTCGCGAACGCCATCGCGTACGTGCAGGCCGCGATCGACCGCGGCTTGGCCGTCGACGACTTCGGTCCCCGCCTCGCGTTCTTCTTCAACGGCCACAACAACGTCTTCCAGGAGGTCGCGAAGTTCCGCGCCGTGCGGCGGATGTGGGCGCGCATCATGCGCGAGCGGTTCGGCTCCGAGGACAAGCGTTCGCAGACGATCCGCTTCCACACCCAGACGGGCGGCGTGACGCTGGCCGCGCAGCAGCCGGAGAACAACATCGTCCGCGTGGCGCTGCAGGCGTTCGCGGCGGTCTGCGGCGGGACGCAGTCGCTGCACACGAACGGGTTCGACGAGGCCCTGGCCCTGCCGACCGAGCGCGCCGCCCGCATCGCGCTGCGCACGCAGCAGATCGTGGCTCACGAGTCGGGCGCCGCCGACACGGTCGATCCATTCGCGGGCTCCTACGTGGTCGAGGCCCTCACCGACGAGATCGAGGAGCGGGCCCAGGAGCTGATCGACAAGGTCGAGGAGCTCGGCGGCTCCGTCGAGGCGATCCCCTTCATCCGCGCCGAGGTCGAGGAATCGGCCTGGGGTTACGAGGAGCGATACCGAATCAAGCAGGACATCGTCGTCGGCGTGAACGAGTACGTCACCGAGGACGTGGAGCCCGTCGAGACCCTGCGCGTCGACCCGGAGTCGGAGCGCGAGCAGGTGGAGCGCCTGAAGGCCTTCAAGGCCGACCGCGACCAGGATGCGGTGGCGGGGCGGCTAGATGAGCTGCGAGAGGTGGCACGAGGCGACGGCAACCTGCTCCGCCCCATCCGCGCGGCGCTGGCCGAGCACGCCACGATCGGGGAGGTCTGCGGCGTGATGCGAGAGGAGTTCGGGGAGTACCAGGAGCCCTGAGTTGCCTCGGGGCGCCGCCGGATCGGATACGTTGAGCGGGGATGGCTCGAGGGGTACTCCGGATGTCGGCGCTTGCGGTCGGACTCGCCGCGGCGCTGGGAGCCGCAACGCCGGGGATCGCGGCGACAAAGCCGCATAAGCGCAGGCTCAGCGTCGTCGTCCGGCGGAGCGCCTACGGCATCCCGCACATCATCGGCCGTAGCTGGGAGGCCATCGGTCTCGGCTACGGCTACGCGTTCGCGCAGGACGACATCTGCCCGATGGCCGAGGACTACGTGACGGTGCGCGCTCAGCGCTCGCGCTGGTTCGGCCCAAGCGGGACTTACGAGCAGCGTGGCAACGGGACCACCCCGAACAACCTGAACAGCGACTTCTTCTACCAGCGTGTGATCGACAAGCGGATCGTGGAGAAGCTGGTGGCCCAGAAGCCACCGCTGGGGCCCGAGTCGGCGGTGAGGCAGGCGGTGAAGGGATACGTAGAGGGCTACAACCTCTACCTGAGGCGGACCGGCGTCAACCGCCTGCCAGACGCGACCTGCCGCGGCAAGCCGTGGGTCACCCCGATCCGCCAGATCGACGCCTACCGCCGCTTCTACCAGCTGGGCATCCTGGCCAGTCAGAGCGTCGCGATCGACGGCATCGCGGCGGCCGCGCCGCCGACCCCGCCGCTTCCGACGGACCCCGTCGTGCCGGGCCGCCCGAGCCAGGCGCAGCTGCAGCAGCTCGGCCGTCGCTTCCAGGACACCCTCGGCATCGGCAGCAACGCGGTGGGCGTGGGAAGGGCCGCGACGAAGAACGGCCACGGCCTGATGCTCGCAAACCCCCACTTCCCCTGGGTCGGGACGGAGCGCTTCTACGAGGCCCAGGCGACGATTCCCGGCAAGGTCAACGTCTTCGGCGCCAGCCTCTTCGGGGTGCCCGCCGTGTTGATCGGGCACACCGATGGCCTGGCGTGGAGCCACACGGTGTCCACGGCGTTCCGATTCACGCCGTTCGAGCTCAAGCTCGTGCCCGGCTCCCCCACCACCTACCTCTACGACGGCGTGCCCCAC
>JAFAQQ010000207.1 GCA_019246335.1 Actinomycetota bacterium
ACGAGAGCTCCGCCGGGTCGTCCACGTTCGCCACGGCGATCGAGAGCTCCTCCGGCAGGTACGGGACCTGCTCGATGATCCCGGCGAAGGTCGTCTGCACGTTGCGCGCGAGCGCCTCGAGCTCCGGCGACTGCTTCACGACGTCCGGCTCCTCCGCGATGCGCGCGACGAGATAGGGCTCGGTCGCCACGAACTCGGTGAGGCGCACTCGCGGTCCTCCCTGGACCAGGATCCGCAGCGTGCCATCGGGGACCTTGAGCATCCGCGCGACGGTCCCCGCGACGCCCACCCGGTGGAGCTCGTCGGGGCCGGGGTTCTCGAGGGTCGGGTCGCGGGACGCGACCATCACGAGCATCCGCTCCCCGCCGAGCACGTCGTTGACGAGGTGGATCGAGCGCTCCTGGCCGATCGCGAGCGGCGTGAGCGTGTCCGGGAACGGGACCGATTCGCGCAGCGGCAGCACGGGCAGCCCGTCCGGCAGGGGCGGCGCGGACGACGGGCGCTCGCCCGCGTCCGGCTGGCCGATGTGAATGCTCACCGGTCCCCGTTCTGGGGCTCGCGAGCGTCGATCGGAACCTGCTTGGCGCCCCGGCGCCCCGCGGCCAGCGGGATCTCGACCCGCAGCATCCCGTCCTCGTAGGTGGCGTTCGCCTCGTCCGCGACCACATCGGCGCCGAGCTCGACGATCCGGCGAAACGGCCCGTGCGCGATCTCGATCTGCTGGTAGACGCGCCCCTCGGATGCGTTCGCGCGCCGCTCCCCCTCGATGATGAGCTGGCGGCCGCGGATCTCGAGCGTCACGTCGTCGGTGTCGACGCCGGCGAGGTCGGCCGTCACAACGGCGCGCGGGGGCTCGCCGCAGTAATACACGTCGACCTCCGGTGAGAACTCGCGCCGGGCCGCGAGCCCAGTGCGCTCGAAGACGTCCCCGAAGAGCTCGTCGATCTCCCGACGCATGCGCTCGAAGTTGCCGAAGAGGTCGCGCTCGCGGGCCACGGCGCAAGATTATCCCCAGGCGTCCCCCGCTCGAGCGGGGCAACGGACCCGCGTTCAGACCGTGTAGATGGCGCCCTCGCGCGCGATGTCCACGGGCCCGCCGAACGCGTCCGCCGCCTCCGCCCGTGCCCACAGCACGTCGAGCTCGTCGGAGATGTGCGTCAGCACCAGCCGCCGGGCCGCCGCCGCCTTTCCGTGCTCGCCGGCCTCGCGAGGCGTCAGGTGGCCACGCTGGCCGGAGCGCTCCGGCCGCGGAAGCGTGCCCTCGATCAGCAGGAGGTCGGCGTCCTGCGCGAACTCGACGAGCTCGACCGTCGGCCGGCTGTCGGCGCCGAACGCGAGCTTGCCGCCCCCGTTGTGCGACGTGACGCAGATCGCGAACGTCTCGGTGAAGTGCGGGACGGGCCGGAAGCTGAACTCGAGGGGCCCGAACGCGGGCCGCGCGTCGGGCGCGTACTCCTCGATCTCGAAGGCGTTCTCGATCAGGTCCTCGTTCCCCCACGCGCCGACCACCCGCCGGAAGGTCTCGGTGGCGCCGTGCGGCACGATCAGGCGTGGACGCGCGGGCGCCGTGGTACCCGGCCAGCGGTCGACCGGCACGGGCTGCTGGCGCGGGGCGTAGGTGAGGGCGTACGCGAACGGGACGAGGTCCAGGAAGTGGTCGGCGTGCAGGTGCGAGATCACGACCCCGTCGACCGCGGTGTAGTCGCGGAAGCGCCGCAGCTTGGAGAAGACGCCGTTCCCGCAGTCGACGACCACCGCCGTGCCGTCCTCCTCGACCAGGTAGCCGGAGCAGGCTCCCCCGGCGTCCTGCCAGGACGGCGACTTGCCCAGAACGGTGAGCCGCATGTGGGCGCGAGTCTACGCCTGAGAAGCCGGCGCTACTGCGGCTGCGGAAACGCGTAAATAGCGCGGGAGCGCTCGGTCCGGAAGGCGAACGCGAGCTGGCGCTCGGGCTTTAGCCCCCGGTCGGCCGGGCGGTAGGTGGGACAGGGCTTGCCGAGGTTCAGCGCGCACAGCATGTTCTTCCCGAAGTAGCAGTCCTCGCAGGACGCACGCTTCGCCTTCGCCATCCGTTCCTTGCCTCCCCCTGAGTCGAAGTCCGCCGGCTGGTGGCCACTATGCCTCCTCTTCGGCCCGCTCGCCAGCCGCGACCTCGCAAATCGGAGACATTTGTTTCTCGAGCTCCGCGGCGGCGCAAGATGATCGCGCTCCTTGCGGGCAAGGGCGCGGCGGCTCCGCCCCGGGGGCCCGCCGAGCAGAGTCCGTGCGCCCTACCGAGACGGCCCATACGCTCTGTGGGTGGACCTCGTGACCGGCGCCAGCGGGTACATCGGCGGGCTCCTCGTCGACCGCCTCTCGACCGAGGGCCGGCCGGTGCGGGCAGCGGTTCGCGACCCGGCGCGACTCGCGCCCCGCGAGGGGGTCGAGGCGGTCCGACTCGACCTGGTCAGCGGCGAGGGCCTCGTGGAGGCGCTCGACGGCTGCGAGACCGCCTACTACCTCGTCCACTCGATGGAGCGAACGGATTCGCGCGATGGTGACTTCGCCGCGCGGGACCGGACCGCGGCGCGCAACTTCGTGGCGGCGGCGACTGCGGCCGGCGTGCGGCGCGCGGTCTACCTCGGAGGCATCGCGCCGCCGCGCGGCACGCGCCCGTCGCGGCACATGGCGTCGCGGCTGGAGGTCGAGGACATCCTCCTGAACGGGCTCGCGGACTCCGTGGCGTTCCGGGCGTCGATCGTGATCGGAGCGCACTCCGACTCGTTTCGGATCCTGGTCAGGCTCGTCGAGCGCCTGCGGATGCTGCCGTTCCCGACGTGGCGCCGCAACCGCACGGCGGCGATCGACGAGCGCGACGCAATCGAGTTCCTGGCGCGTGCGCCGGCCGTCCGCGCGGCGGCGGGCCGGTCGCTCGACATCGCCGGTCCGGACGTGCTGTCGTACGGCGAGATGATCCGCCGCATCGCCGAGCTCATGGGGGTCGGCCGCCTGCCCGTCGGCTTCGGCAGCGGTCAGACGCCCGCGGCGGCGGCGGTCGTCGCGGCGGTGACCGGCCGCCCCGTCGAGCTCGTCCGGCCCCTGATGGAGAGCCTGGCCACCGATCTCCTCCCGCGTGACGGCAGCGCCGCGGAGCTCTTCGGCCTGCGGCCGCGCACCTTCTCGCGGGCGGTCGAGCACGCGCTCGCCGACTGGGAGCGAGCCGAGCCGCTGGCGGCGCGGTGACGCTCCTTCGCCGGGAGATCGACATCGCCGCCCCCCGCGAGGAGGTGTATGACGTGCTGGCGGATCCCGCCTGCCTCGGAGCGTGGGTCACGATCCAGGAGGAGCTCGAGGAGGCGCCGGAGGGCACGCTTGCCCGGGGCGACACCCTCCGCCAGCGAATGAAGGTCGCCGGCCGGCGCTTTCACCTGACGTGGAAGGTGCTCCAGGCGGACCGCCCCGAGCGAATCGTGTGGGCGGGCCGCGGGCCGATGGGGACGAAGGCGAGCGCGACCTACGAGCTGTCGGAGAACGGCTCGGAGGGCACGCACTTCTCGTACTGCAACGAGTACGCGCTCCCCGGTGGTCCGGCGGGCCGCCTGGCCGGCGGTGCGATCGCGAAGGCGTCCGGGCGTGAGGCGGACCGCACCCTCGAGCGCCTCCGCGACCTCGTAGAGAACCGCGCCCGCACGTAGACCGCTGATTTCACCCCCGTGCCTGGGTTGGTTGGTGGATCTCCCACACTATGGCGTGGGAAATCCACCAATGACCGCCGGGATCGCTCACACGTTCGCGAGCGCCTCCACCAGCTCGCGGACAGCGCCGGCGGACTTCGACAGCTCCTCGCGCTCGGCGTCGTCGAGGTCGATCTCGACGATCTCCTCGATGCCCTCGGCGCCGAGCCGGACGGGCACGCCGACGAAGAGGCCGTCGATGCCGAACTCGCCCTGACAGAGCGCGGCGCAGGGAAGCACCCGCTTCTGGTCGTACACGATCGCGTCGACCATCTCAGCGACCGCCGCCGCCGGCGCGTAGAAGGCAGACCCCTTCTGCAGGAGCTTCACCACCTCGGCTCCGCCGTCGCGGGTGCGCTGCACGATCTCCTCGAGGCGACCGTCGGAGATCTTCTGCCGCACCGGGACGCCGGCGACGTTGGTGTACGAAACGACAGGGACCATCGTGTCGCCGTGACCGCCGAGCACGAAACCGGTGACGTCGCGGACGGACACGCCCAGCTCCCACGCCAGGAAGGTGCGAAACCGTGCGGAGTCGAGGATGCCGGCCATGCCGATCACACGCTCGCGTGAGAACTGAGTCGTGTCGTAGGCCACGTGACACATCGCGTCGAGCGGGTTGGTCACGACTATCACGATTGCGTCGGGCGAGCGGTCCTTGACCTGCGAGGCCACGCCACCCACGATCTCCTTGTTCTTCGCCAGCAGATCGTCGCGGCTCATGCCAGGCTGGCGCGGGAAGCCCGAGGTGATCACCACAATGTCCGAGCCGGAGGTCTCCTCGTAACCATTCGTGCCGACGAGGTTCGGCTCGTAGCCGACAACGGGCCCGGACTGGTTTAGGTCGAGCGCCTTGCCCTGCGGCATCCCCTCGACGATGTCCACCAAGACGACGTTGGCGTAGTCACGCTCGGCGAGTCGCTGTGCAGTCGTTGCACCCACATTTCCTCCACCGACTACAGTTACCTTTCGTCTCATTCACTCACCTTTCACTCTCGAATGGAGGCAAACAATGGCTGACTTCCTGACCGAGCAACGTAACGCGCTCGAGAAGCGGCTCGAGGAACTGCGCCCGCTGTACGACGAGTACCTCAACCTCGAGCGCGTCCGGGACGCTCTGCAGGGAGTCGCCGGTCGCCGGCCCGGTCGCCCGCGCGGGAGCACGAGCGCCCGCAGGCGATCGACGAGCAGGCGCGCACCTGGTCGGCCGGCCGGAAGCACGCGCCGCCGCAGCGCCAACGGCCGCCGTCGGCGCGGGCGCCGTGGCGGAACCCGGGGCGAGCAGGCGCTCAAGGTCGTGCGTGAGAACCCCGGCATCACGGTGTCGGATCTCGCGTCGAAGATGGGCGTGAAGCAGAAGAACTACCTCTACCGCGTGATGAACCAGCTGCAGGCCGACGGCGCGGTGAGCAAGAGCGGTAGGGGCTTCACCGCCAAGCGCTGACGCGGCTGGTCGCCTAGGCGGCGGCCACCGTCTCCATCTTCGCGATGACGGCGTCGGCGACGTCCGACGTCCCGACCGCTCCGGGGTCGTCCCGGCTGGGCTTCATGTCGTACGTGACCGATTTGCCCTCGCGTATGACGTCCGCGATGGCCGATTCGAGACTGTCCGCCGCCTCAGTTTCCTCAATGTGGCGCAACAGCATCACACCCGAGAGCATCAACGCCATCGGGTTGACCTTGTTCTGTCCCTTGTACTTCGGGGCCGATCCGTGGACCGCCTCGAAGACGGCGTAGTCGTCGCCGACGTTCGCCCCCGGCGCCACGCCAAGTCCACCAATCAACCCGGCGCCGAGGTCGGACACGATGTCGCCGTACAGATTCGGCAGTACGAGCACGTCGTACTCCTCCGGACGTGACACCAGCTGGTTGCACAGGTTGTCCACTATTCGGTCCTCGAACTCAATATCGGGATACTCCTCCTCCGCGACCTCTCTAGCGGTTTTTAGGAATAACCCGTCGGTGAACTTCATGATGTTCGCCTTGTGCACCGCCGTTACCTTCGAGCGGCTGTGCGCCTTTGCGTACTCGAAGGCTTCGCGCACGATGCGCTTGGTGCCCGTCACCGAGATGGGCTTTATGGACACTCCGATGTCATCCCGCAGCTCGGTCCCCTCGGTGTCCTTTATGAACTGTCGCAGCCGCTCCGTCTTCTCGTCGCCGATCTCGTACTCCACCCCGGCGTAGAGGTCCTCGTGGTTCTCACGGACCACGACGAGGTCCGTCTCTGGGAAGCGCGTGCGCACACCCTCGTAGGCCTTGCATGGACGAAGGCAGGCGAAGAGGTCGAGCTCCTTGCGAAGGGCGACGTTGATCGACCGAAAGCCCGAGCCCACCGGGGTCGTGATGGGTCCCTTGATCGCCAGGCCGCGCTCCTTGATCGACTCGATGACCCGATCGGGCAGCGGCGTGCCCTCCTCCTCGTAGACGTCGGCGCCGGCGTCCTGCCAGTCCCACTCGAATTCGACGCCGGTGGCCTCGAGCACGCGGCGGACGGCCTCGGATATCTCGGGACCGGTGCCGTCGCCCCGGATGAAGGTGACGGGATAGCTCATCGCCGCATCATGCCATGCACTCGATGCGCGGCACGAGCCGCGGGGGCTCGCGTGGGCGCTATGCCACGATGAAGTGATGTTCGGCGGGCGCTCGATCCAGCTGTTCCGGGTGTTCGGCATCCGGATCGGCGTCGACCTGACGTGGTTCTTCGTGCTGTTTCTGGTCATCTGGTGGATGTCCCAGCACTTCAAGGACATCTTCCCGGGGCAGGACACCAAGGCATTCCTGCTCGCGGTCGTGAGCGCGCTCGTGTTCTTCGCCTCGGTCGTGCTGCACGAGCTTGGCCACGCGCTCGTCGCGGTCCGAAGCGGGATCGGGATCGCCGGCATCGACCTGTGGATGTTCGGTGGGGTGGCGAGGATGTCGAGCGACACGCGAACGCCCGGGCAGGAGCTCCGGGTGGCCATCGCCGGACCGCTGGTCACCCTGGTGATCGCGGCCGTTTGCTACGGCGCCGGCCAGCTCGTGGACCCAGGCCACTTCACGAGCGCGGCGGAGCTCCAGCAGAGCGCGCAGGTGAGCACGGCCGGCGCGGTGCTCTCGTTTCTCGCGTTCATCAACTTCGCGCTGCTCGTATTCAACCTCCTGCCGGGCTTTCCGCTCGACGGAGGACGCGTCGCGCGCGCGATCCTGTGGTGGCGGATCGGCGACCGCGACCGCGCAACCCATTACGCGGCGTTGCTGGGGCGCGGGCTCGGGTACCTGCTGATCGCGTACGGCCTCTACTCCTTCGTGCGACCGACCGCCGACACCTTCGGCGGGCTGTGGACGGCGGCGATCGGGCTGATGCTCTCGCAGGCCGCGCGCGCCGAGGAGATGAGCAGCCGGATCAAGTCTCACATCGCCGGCCTGCGCGTGGCGGACGTGATGGACGCAGAGCCGGTCGTCCTGCCGGCGGAGACGCGGCTCGATCGCGCGCTCGAGGACTACTTCCTGCGCTACCGCTGGCCCTGGTTCCCCGTCGTGGACGTCCACGGACGGTTTCTCGGGTTCGCCAGCCGGCAGCGCGCAGAGGCGGTGCCCGAGGCGCTGCGCGCCGGGACGAGCGTCGACCAGGTGATGACCGTGGAGGACGCCGGGCGTTACCGCGTGGGCATGGACGAGCCACTCGAGGCGCTGCTCGGCTCCGAGGGGCTGCAGCGACTCGGCGCCCTGATGGCCGTGGACCGCGAGGGCGTGCTGCGCGGGATCGTGACGCTCGACCAGCTGCGGCGGGCGCTGCAGGCGCCGGCGCGGTAGACCCCGAGCCCGGCGAGCCCTCGTCGGGGAAGGCTAACGCGCCGCCTCCGCCCCAACCCCCGCGTCGTCCTGGATCCCCGGCAGCTTCGTTCCGGGCTCGACCTCCATCGCGGCCGTCACGCACCCCTTCATCGCCTGAACCAGGAGCTCGCGCAGCTCGTCGCGCTCGATCGTGGGATGCTCGATCCAATCGATCACGGTGCCGATCGTGAACGCCAGCCATCCGCGCACCGCGACGCGAACGATGGCGGGCGCCGCACCGCCCGCCGTGATCCGCTGCAGGATCCGATCCACATCACGCGCGTAGCTCTCCTCGAGGATCGCGCGGATCTCGGCGTCGCTCCCGATGCCGGCGCGGTGGATGCTGATGTACCCCTGCGCGTTCTCCTCGACATACCGCAGGTAGGCATCGAGCGTCTCGCGCAGGCCCTCGAGCGGCGGTTTCGAGAGGTCCGGGGCGGTGAGCTCCGCGATGTGGTCGACCTGGGCCCGCACGACCTCGACGAAGAAGTCGCGCTTCGTGGGGAAGTAGTGGTAGAGGAGCCCGCGGGACACCCCGGCCGCCGACGCGATCTCCTCGACCCATACCTCGTCGTAGGGCCGCTTGGCGAAGAGCTCGCGCCCTACCTCCACGAGCTGCTGACGCCGGACGTCCATGTCGAGCCGGGTCCTGCCGCCCATCGAGCGGGCAGGGTACTCGCATAGAATCGATTTCAAGCGCCGGCGCGGCCGGCGCGACGTTTGCCGGGAGCCAAAACCCCTCGAAGATGCCCAGCCACGACGTCCTTGTGATCGGAGCCGGACTCGCCGGCCAGCGCGCGGCGCTCGCGGCGGCGGAGGAAGGCGCCTCCGTCGGAATCCTGTCGAAGGTCCACCCCGTGCGCTCGCACTCGAACGCGGCGCAGGGCGGGATCAACGCCGCCCTCAACCCGGAGGACTCCTGGGAATCGCACGCCTTCGACACCGTCAAGGGCTCCGATTACCTGGGGGACCAGGACGCGATCGAGGTGATGTGCCGGGAGGCTCCTGACGAGATCCTCACGCTCGAGCACCTCGGCGTCACCTTCCACCGCAACGAAGAGGGGCGGCTCGGCACCCGCGCCTTCGGAGGCGCATCCGCCGCGCGCACCTACTACGTCGCGGACATCACCGGCCAGGCGATCCTGCACGTGCTGTACGAGCAGCTGATGCGCCACGACGAGGTCTACCGCTACGAGGAGTACTTCACCACCAAGCTCGTCCTGGACGACGACGGTCATGCCGCCGGTTGCGTCGCGCGCCAGATGCGCGACGGGACGATGGAGCTGTTCGCGGCGAAGACCGTGATCCTCGCCTGCGGCGGAAACGGGCAGATCTACAACCCCACGACCAACGCCCTGATCTGCACGGGGGACGGCATCGCGATGGCTTACCGCGCGGGCGCGCCGCTGATGGACATGGAGATGGTCCAGTACCACCCCACCACGCTCGCGGGCAACGGACTGCTGATCACCGAGGGCGCCCGCGGCGAGGGCGCGCACCTCTACAACGCGCAGGGCGAGCGCTTCATGGAGAAGTACGCGCCGAACAAGATGGAGCTCGCCTCACGCGACGTCGTATCGCGCGCCGAGCAGACCGAGATCGACGAAGGGCGCGGATTCCCCGACGGCACCGTCGCGCTCGACATCACGCAGGTGCCGCGCAAGCGGATCCACGAGGCGCTCCGCGAGATCGTGAACGTGGGGCGCGACTTCGCCGGCGTCGACATCACGCGCGAGCCGATCCACATCAAGCCCGGCAACCACTACACGATGGGCGGTGTCAAGACCGACAAGGATGGGCACACCGGGGTCCCCGGCCTGTACGCGGCGGGGGAGGTCGCGTGCGTGTCGGTGCACGGCGGCAACCGCCTGGGCGCCAACTCGCTGCTCGACACGCTCGTCTTCGGCCGCCGGTCCGGGAAGGACGCGGCGGCCCACGCGCGCAACCACAGGATGCCCGAGCCGCCGCACTCGCACGTCTCTGACGAGGAGGCGACGCTGAGCGAGCTGGTCGGACGCGATCGCGACGGCCGCCGCGTCTCGGAGATCCGGGCCGATCTCGGGAAGGTGATGGACGAGCACGTGGCGGTCTTCCGCGACGAGGACGGCCTGCTCGAGGCCGCTCAGACGGTCCAGCGCCTGAAGGAGGAGGCGAAGACCGTCGCGATCGACGACAAGGGCACGATCTTCAACCAGGACCTCTTCGGCGCGATCGAGCTCGGCTTCATGCTCGACAACGCCGAGTGCGTCATCGTCGGCGCGCTCGAGCGGAAGGAGAGCCGCGGCGCGCAGTTCCGCACCGACCACCCCGAGCGCGACGACGACGAGTGGCTCAAGCACATCGACCTCACGCTGGATGGGGACCGGCCGAACGTGACCTACTCTGAAGTCACGCTCACCCGCTGGGAGCCGGAGGAGCGGAAGTACTAGATGACCGAGACCTACACGCTCAAGATCCGCCGCTACGACCCCGAGTCGGGGAGCGCCGCCTACTGGGAGGAGTTCGGCGTCGACCTGCCGCCCGAGCGCTCGGTCCTCGACGGGATCCTCCAGGCGCGCGATCGGCAGGACGGCTCGATCGCGATCCGCTGCTCATGCCAGGCCGCGATCTGCGGCTCGTGCGGGGTCCGGATCAACGGCAAGTCCCGCCTCGCGTGCAATACGAAGATCGGCCTCGCCGCGGAGGCGGCGCCGAACGGGGCGATCGTCGTCGAGCCGATGGGGAACATGCCCGTCCTGAAGGACCTGATCGTCGACATGGATGCCGTCCACTGGAAGAAGGTCCAGCGGGTGGTGCCGTGGCTGCTTCCGGAGGGGGACCCGCCGGAGCGCGAGTACATCGTGGACCCCGAGTCGATGATCGACGTCACCCAGGCGATGGCCTGCATCCACTGCGGCGTCTGCGTCTCGGCGTGCCTCTCCATGGAGGTCGACCCGGACTTCATCGGCCCCGCCGCGCTTGCCAAGGCGTACCGGTTCGTCGGCGACCCGCGTGACGCCCACGCCGAGGACCGCCTGCTCGACCTCGCCGAGGACCCGCACGGCATCTACGACTGCACCCATTGCTTCGCGTGCGTGGAGGTCTGCCCGAAGGACGTCGCGCCGATGAACCAGATCATGCGGCTGCGCCGCCGGGCCACCGGGGACTACGGCATCAAGGACGCGAACAACGGCTACGGCCACGAGAAGGCGTTCACGGACCTGATCCACAAGTACGGCTGGCTGTCGGAAGCGCAGCTCCTGCCGAAGTCCTACGGCGACGGAAGCCTCATCCGCGCGCAGCTCAAGCCCGCGGCGGTCAGGGAGCTCGCCGCCAAGTTCCCCACGATCGTGCGCGGCCTCGCGTCCGGGAAGGTCTCGCCGAAGACCGCGCTCATCCACCACAAGCTGAGGGACCAGGACGAGATCCGCCGGATCTACGACGAGGTGGAGTCGAAGGACGACCGCCTCGAGCTCAACCTGTACATCATCGGCGAGGACGGCAGCGAGGAGGGCGAGGCGGCCGGCTCCGGCGGTGGCGCCGAGGAGGGCGCGATGGCCGAGGGCGGGCAGGAGTCGTGAAGCTCGCCTACTGGCCCGGCTGCGTGTCGCGCGGCTTCACGCCGGAGCTGCACGGCGCGATGGCGGCGGTCGCCCCGAAGCTCGGGCTCGAGCTGGTCCAGCTCGACCGCGCGAACTGCTGCGGCGCCGGCGTGATCGCCGAGCACAACCAGGAGCTGGTCGACACCCTCAACGCGCGAACCTTCGCGCTCGCCCAGAGCGTCGACGGCGCCGCGGGCATGGTCAACATCTGCTCCACCTGCCAGGGCGCCCAGTCGGAGTGCCAGGAGCGGCTCGACGCCGACGCCGCGTACCGCGCGCACATCAACGAGCACCTCGAGCCCGAGGGACTCGAGTACGAGAAGGGCGGCGCCTGGTGGAACAAGAACTTCCTGTGGCTGCTGGTCGAGGAGATCGGCCTGGACGTGCTGCGCGACCGCGTCGTCCGGCCGCTCGAGGGCCTGCGCGTCGGCCCGTTCTACGGCTGCTACATCGTGCGCCCGACGCGGCGGCTCGGGTTCGAGTTCTACCCCGAGCGCGACCGGTACCTAGAGATGGTGATCGAGGCCTGCGGCGCGGAGCCGGTCCAGTACGCCGGCAGCCACAAGTGCTGCGGCTTCCCGATCGTCACGCTGCATCGGGAGAACTCGCTCCGGCAGGCGGGCCGCCACATGGCCGACGCGCTCGACGCCGGCGCCGACTGCGTCGTGACCCCGTGTCCCCTCTGCCACCTCAACCTCGACCTCCAGCAGCCGGAGGCGCGACCCTTCGTCGAACGCGACCTGGGGATGCCGGTTCTGCATCTGCCCCAGCTCGTGGGGCTCGCGCTGGGGCTGGACATCAAGGATCTCGGGCTGCACCGCCACGTCGTGAAGACCGACCCGGTGCAGGAGAAGGTGGCCGCGCTGGCAGGCGCGGCTTAGCGCTTCAGCCCCCTGAACGCGAAAAACCGGCCAGTTTCCTGGCCGGCTCTCGCGGTGCGGCGTACCCCTACGCGCCCTGGGAAGCTATGAAGTCTCGAGTCCGTCCCACCGGGCTTCCCTCCCGGTAAGGGAATGTTTCCCCGCCGGCGCGCATTCCACGTCCCCCTAGCCGCGTGAACTTCGGGTGAAATTCGGAGGATTGAAATGGGGGCCGACGGGGTAGGGTGAGGGTGAGGCTAGGGGGAGAGCAACCTCCCCCCGAATCACCCGGTTACCCCGCCGCGCCAGGATGCCCGCCCGGATCACAATCGTCTCGGCCCGGTTCGAGGACCTCGTCTCGATCGGCCTCCGCAAGCTGATCGTCGAGGACCCGAACCTTCGCCTCGTGGCGAGCGACGTCGACCTCGAGCGCCTCGAGAGCGTGCTCGACGAGCATCACCCGTCGGTCGTGCTCCTCAACTTCGGCTCGCTTCCGCAGCCGGCGATGATCTACCAGCTGCATCAGAGCCATCCCGAGACGCGAGTCGTCGTGCTGGCCAACCGGCCGACCGCAGCCGAGTGCAACCAGATGCTCTCGTTCGGCGCCACCGCCTGCATCTCCAAGGAGACCCAGGGGCGCGACATCATCAACGCGATCCACCTCGCCTCGCGCGGCATGCACGTGCTGCCGCGGTCGGCCGCGGCGACCGCCGACCAGGAGGACCAGCAGTTCGGCCTGCCGGCGCCCGAGCTGCTCACGCCGCGCGAGGCGGACGTGCTCGAGCTCCTCCAGGAGGGGCTCAGCAACAAGCAGATCGCCCAGGAGCTCTCGATCGGGATCGAGACGGTGCGCACGCACACCCGCAACATCTACGCCAAGCTCGGGATCTCGACCCGGCGCGACCTCGCACGGTTCACGCGATCGGGCCGGGGGGCGGGCGAGCACCCGGCCGCAGAGCCGGCCGCGCTGCGCTAAACCCTCCGATTCGTTTTCGACGGCGGCCAGGCCGCGGCCGCCCCGTCCCACCATCCTGCTTGACCCCCGCCTGGCGGGGGCGATCCAGGATGGTGCGGCCGCTCGACGGTCTACCGGCGTCCGAACAGCCGCCGCACGGCCGCGACCAGCCCCTCCCCCTCCCCGCGCGGCCGGTTGCTGCGCCGGCGGCGGCCGGGGTTGCCGCGCGAGCTTCCGCGCGCCAGGAACCTGAAGAGGCGGTCGGTGTTCACACGCTGCCGATACCCCGCGACGGGCCGGCCTAAGCCCGGGGGGGCGCGGCCCCGCGGCTCGGCTGGGCCGCGGACAGCGCTCTGCCCGCCGACGCCGCTCGCTCGGCTACGCGGCTCGCCGCTCGCCGGAGCGCAGCAGGCCGCGCCCGTGCAGGAGCTCCGCCAGCTGGACCGCGTTCGTCGCCGCGCCCTTGCGCAGGTTGTCCGACACGATCCACAGGTTGAGGCAGCGCTCGTGGGATGGGTCGCGGCGGATACGGCCCACCAGGACCTCGTCGCGCCCCGCGGCGTCGATCGCCAGCGGGTAGACCCCCTGCGCCGGGTCGTCCAGCACGGCGACGCCGGGGAAGGCGGTCAGGAGCTCCCTGCACTCCGCGGGGGAGAGCGGCTCTCGGGTCTGCACGTTGACCGACTCGGAATGGGAGGTGTACACCGGCACCCTGGTGCACGTGGCCGACACGCCGATGTCGGGCGCCTCGAGGATCTTGCGCGTCTCGTTCACCAGCTTGAGCTCCTCGTCGGTGGAGTCGGACCCCTCGGGGAAGCTGCCGGCCTGCGGTAGCACGTTGAACGCGATCTGATGGGGGTAGACGTGGGGCGGCGGCATGTCGTCGGCCGCAAGCAGCGCCTGGGCCTGGTCGTGCAGCTCCTCGACGGCGCGCTGCCCCGTGCCGGACACCGATTGGAGTGTGGTGATCACGAGCCGCTCGATCCCCGCCTGGTCGAGGATCGGCTTGAGCGCCACGACCATCTGCATGGTCGAGCAGTTCGGATTGGCGACGATCCCGCGATGGTCGTCGAGCGCGTGCGGGTTGACCTCGGCCACCACGAGCGGGACGTCGTCGCTCATTCGCCACCGCGAGGAGTTGTCGACCACCACGGCGCCGGCCTCGGCGAAGCGGGGCGCCCACTCGCCGCTCGTGGCGCCGCCGGCCGAGAACAGCGCGATGTCGAACCCCGCGATCGCCTCCTCGGAGAGCCCCCGGACCTCGAGGTCCAGGTCGCCGTGGTCGATCTTTCGCCCGACCGACCGCTCGGACGCGAAGGGCACGACCTCGTCGGCCGGGAAGCCGCGCTCGCGCATCACGCCGAGCATCGTCGAGCCGACCGCGCCGGTCGCGCCCACCACGGCCACGCGCATCGCTACGACACCACCGGCCTGTGGTCGCCGCGGGGATCCTCGCGCCGCACGGCGTCCTCGCCCAGTCCGAACGCCCGGTGAAGCTCCCGAACGGCGGTCTCCACGTCGGCCTCCCGGACGACGCAGGAGATCTTGATCGGCGAGGTGGAGATCATCTCGATGTTCACGCCGGCCTCGCCGAGCACGGTGAACGTCTTCGCCGCGACGCCCGGATGCGTCCTCATCCCCGCTCCGACGAGCGAGACCTTCCCCATCGCCGTGTCGGTCGCGACGCCGCCCATGCCCAGCTCGGAGACGAGCGGCTCGAGCGCCTCGCGCGCCGGCTCGAGGTCCTCGAGCGGGACGGTGAACGACATGTCCGCGCTGTCGCCCTCGGACTCGGGCTCGTTCTGGATGATCATGTCCACGTTCACGTTCGCGTCGGCGAGGGCGGTCATCACCCGGCCCGCCACGCCCGGGCGATCCGGGAGCTGCGTGAGGGTGACGCGGGCGTCGCCGGTCGAATGGGTTATCGCTGTCACGAGCGGTCGTTCCATGGTCTCGTCCTCTCCCAGTACGAAGGTACCCGGTCCGTCCTCGAAGCTCGAACGGCAGTGGATCCTCACGCCGTGGTTGCGGGCGTACTCGACCGAGCGAAGCTGGAGCACGCCGGCGCCGGAGGCCGACATCTCGAGCATCTCCTCGAACGACAGGGCGTGCAGCTTCCGCGCGTCCGGGACGATGTGGGGATCCGCCGTGTACACGCCCGCCACATCGGTGTAGATCTCGCACACGTCCGCGCCGAGCGCCGCCGCCAGGGCCACCGCCGTGGTGTCGGAGCCGCCCCGCCCGAGCGTCGTTACGTTGCCGTGGATCTCGTAGGCCCCGTCGTCGCCGCGGATCGACGCCGAGGTCCCCTGGAAGCCGGCCACGAGCACGATCCGCTCCTCGTCGAGGAGCTCCTCGATCCGCTCGGTGCGCACGTCGATGATCCGAGCCTTGGTGTGGCTCGTGTCGGTCACGATCCCGGCCTGCGAGCCAGTGAGCGACACCGCCTCGTGGCCCAGGTCGTTGATGACCATCGAGGCGAGGGCGCACGAGATCCGCTCCCCCGTGGAGAGCAGCATGTCCATCTCGCGGGCGTCCGGGCGCGGGCTCACCTCGTACGCCATGGCGATCAGCTCGTCGGTCGTCTTGCCGCGCGCTGACAGCACGGCCACGACGCGGTGGCCGTCCTCCTTGGCGCTGACGATGCGGCGCGCGGCGGCCCTGACGCGGTCGGCGTCGGCCACCGAGGTGCCGCC
>JAFAQQ010000215.1 GCA_019246335.1 Actinomycetota bacterium
CGCCCTAGCGCCCGGTCGAGCCGAACCCTCCGGCCCCACGGGCGGTCTCGTCGAGCTCCGCGGTCTCCTCCACGTCGAAGGCGTCCACCCGCACGAGCACGAGCTGGGCGATGCGGTCGCCCGTCGCCACGTCGAACGTCTCCCGGCGATCCGTGTTCGAGAGCAGCACGCGAAGCTCTCCTCGATAGCCGGCGTCGATCAGGCCCGGCGAGTTCGGCAGCGTGATCCCGTGGCGCGCGGCGAGGCCCGAGCGGGGCAGCACGAGGCCGGCGCACCCGTCGGGCACGGCCACCGCGATGCCGGTGCCGACGCTCGCGCGCTCGCCCGGCCCGATCTGCGCAGGCTCGGCCGCGAAGAGGTCAAACCCGGCGTCGCCCGGATGGGCGCGCACCGGGGTGCGGGCGTGCGCGGAGAGGCGCACGAAGCGGACGGTCACCCGGCCGGCTCGGACCCGCTCCCGCCGCGACCGTTCACGCTGAAGCGCTCGAACCGCGGCGCCACCCCGGCCGGGACCCGGGCGCGGACGCGCACGCCCTCCGCGGTCTCCTCGCGCTCCATCTCGCCGGCCAGGTCGTGCAGCTCGGAGAGGCTTCCGCCATCCCGGTACGGGACGAGCAGGTCCATCCGCTCGAGCGTGCTGAGGAAGCGCGCTTCGATCGCCGACCGCAGCTCCTCGAGCCCCTCGCCGGTCTCACCGGAGACCTGGACAGCGCCGGGATGCCGAAACGTCAGCTCCCGCCTGCGCTCGGAGTCCACGAGGTCGATCTTGTTCAGAGCCAGGACGCGCGTGCGCTCGCCGGCGCCGATCTCCTGGAGGACCTCGTCGACTGCGCGGATCATCTCCACGAGCTCCTCCTCCCCGGCCGAGGCGTCGACGACATGCACGATCAGGTCCGCTCGCAGCGTCTCCTCGAGCGTCGCGGCGAACGCGTCCACGAGCTGGTGGGGAAGCTTCCGGATGAAGCCGACGGTGTCGGTCAAGAGAAACGCGCGGCCGCCGATCTCGAACCCGCGCGTGAGCGGGTCGAGCGTGTGGAAGAGCCGGTCGTCGGTCTCCGCCCGCGCGCCCGTGAGCGCGTTCAGCAGCGTGGACTTGCCGGCGTTCGTGTAGCCGGCGAGGGCCACGGTTGGCAGCTGCGCGCGCTCACGTTCGCGCCGCATCAGCGAGCGGTTTTCCCCCGTGCGCTCGAGGCGCCGCTTGAGGGCCGCGATTCGGTCGCGGGCCAGTCGGCGATCGGTCTCGATCTGAGTCTCGCCGGGCCCGCGCGTTCCGATGCCGCCGCCGAGCCGCTCGAGGTGCGTCCACAGCCCCCGCATCCGGGCGAGGTTGTACTCGAGCTGCGCGAGCTCGACCTGGAGCTTGCCCTCGGCGGACGCGGCGTGGTCGGCGAAGATGTCGAGGATGACCGCGGTCCGATCGATCACGGGAATGCCGACCGCCTGCTCGAGGTTGCGCTCCTGCCGCGGCAGCAGCTCGTCGTCGCACGCGACCAGGTTCGCGCCCGATTCCGCGATCGCGCTCTTCAACTCGGCGAGCTTGCCCTTGCCGAGGTAGCGGTCGGGATCCGGCCGCGCGCGACGCTGGTGAAGCTCGCCCGCGACCGCCACGCCGGCGGTCCTCAAGAGCTCGCGCAGCTCGGCGAGGTCAGGTTCCTCGGGAGCCACCGCCACGCACAGCGCGCGCTGCCGGGCCCGGGGGTTGCGAATGCCCTCGCCGTAGCGGCTCTCGGCGCGGCGTCCGTTGCGTCCCCTCTGCATTCGCAGGCAAGTTTAGGCGCGGTAATGTCCGGCTCGTGAGGGTCTTCGTCACGGGCGGCACCGGGTTCATCGGAGGCCGTCTCGTGCGCAAGCTGCGCGACCGCGGCGACGAGGTGGTCGCGCTGGCGCGCTCGCCCGACAAGGCCCTCGACCTCGAGCGGATCGGCTGCGAGCTCGTCCTCGGAGACCTCACCGACACCGGCGCCATCCGCCGCGGGCTCGACCGCGCCGACGCCGCCATCCACGCGGCGGCGATCTACAAGGTCGGGATTCCGCGATCCGAGCACGAGCACATGTACGACACGAACGTGCGCGGCACCGAGCGCGTCCTCGACGCCGCGGTCGAGGCCGGCGTGCCGCGCGTCGTCTACGTCTCGACGGTCAACGTGTTTGGAAACACGCACGGCGAGACCGTCGACGAGACCTACGAGCGGTCGGTCGCCGCGAACGGCTTCCTGTCGTACTACGACCAGACCAAATACGAGTCCCACCAGCTGGCCCTCGACCGGATAGCAAAGGGAGCCCCGATCGTGATCGTGCAGCCGGGCGGTGTGTACGGGCCGGGCGACCCCTCCGAGATCGGCAACAT
>JAFAQQ010000227.1 GCA_019246335.1 Actinomycetota bacterium
TTGCGGCGAAAAGCTGCATCCCGGCAGCGGCCGTAGCGGTCTTCGCCCCGCGCCCTCCGGCGCCGGCCACGGCCGTGGCGGCGCCACCGGACTGCCGCGTTATCCACGCCGTGAAGGTCTGATCGCTGACGACGCGCGCGGTGCTCCGCATCAGCGCGTGGCCCTGGCCGCAGAGCTCCACGCAGACGACGTCGTGCAAGCCCAGGCGCGTCGGGGTCGTCCGCCAGTCCGTCGTGATCCCGGGCACGGCGTCGGCCTGCAGCCGGAAGTCCGGGATCCAGAAGGAATGGATCACGTCGCGCGTCCGGATCAGGAACTTGACCGGCTTGTCGACCGGCAGGTAGAGCTGGTCGCTCGCGACGTATCGGCCGTTCGGCGCCGTGTAACCGAAGCTCCACGCGAACTGACGGCCCCAGACGCGGACCACCATCTCACCCTTCTGCTTCTTTTCGATGTCGTTGAGCGTGATCCAGGCGTAGATCGCGAGCCCGGTCACGAGCAGGAAGGGGAGGGTCACCCAGGCGACCTCGAGCCGGGCGTTGCCGTGGATCGGCGCGCCGTCGCCGGTGTCGCCCGGCTTGGCGCGGAAGCGGATCACGCTGTAGATCGCGACGGTCATGACCAGCACGAAGATCGGGACCGACGCGACGAGCAGGACGTCGTACAGCGTGTCGATCTTGCCCGCGCTCGTCGATCCCTGTTGCGGGAACCAGTCGATCGACAGGGCGACCGCGAGGAGGATCGCGGTGGCGATCGCGCCGTAGATGAACATCCGGGCGAGCGGGTTCTTGGGCATCAGTGGAGGGCGCTCCGGCGGGCGGGCACGGCGCGCGATGTTATAGGCGCGGGCAGCCGAGGCCGCGCCGCCTTACGGGCCCGATCGGGCCTGAGCGTGGGGCCGATCAGGCCCGAGCGTGGGCCGAATCAGGCGTGCGCGCGGAGTAACGCGCGCGCGCCGACGCGGCGTGTGCGCCGCCGGCGCGACGCCGGCCAGCCCCGCGAAACGTCGAAGGCGGGCGGCCGTGGTGGCGGCGGAACGTCTTGGCGAACTGCGCCGCCTGGCGGTAGCCGACGCGCGCGGCCACCTCGCGCACCGGCAGCGAGCCCTCGTTGAGGAGATCGAGCGCGTTGCGCATGCGGACATACGCGACGTGCGTCCTGAAGGTCGTCGCGCCCGCCTCCGCGAAAGCGCGCTGGAGCTGCCGGCGGGACGTCGCCAGCCGCCGAGCCACGTCGTCCAGCTCGAGGTCCTTCGGGTACTCGCGCTCGATGATCTCCGCCGCCTCCTCGAAGAGCGCGCGTCGACGGTTGGCTGTTCCCGGTCTGATCGCCATGGGAGGGTGATCCTGAGGGCTGGAGGCGCTCGTACGCCGGCCGTGAGGGGCCCCAGCCCGCGTGCCCATTCAATTGATCCGTCGTCGATCTTGTGCGGCCTGCGTGAAGTTGGCGTAAAACGCGGGGCGCTCTTGGCGTGTACGTACTCGTTCAGGCGCGTGGGCACGCATTTCGGGCGCGGGAACGCCCAACTCGCCGGTTTCGCGTTAGTCTTGCGCCAATCGGCACTAGAGCCCGCCAGGCATCGGTGGGCAGCACTCGAAGAGGGGAGCGATGCACGTAGGCGACGGGATGAGCTCTGTGGTCTTGACGGTCGGGCCCGGGCACAGCCTTCGCGACGCGGCGCGGCAGATGGCCAAGCGCGGCGTCGGCGCCGCGGTGGTCCTCGACCCGGAGCAGCCGGGCCCGGGGATCATCACCGAGCGCGACATCCTCCTCGCCCTCGCCGACGGCCAGGACCCCGACGCCGAGAAGGTCGGGTCGCACCTCTCGGGCAACCTCACCTTTGCCGCCCCGGACTGGTCGCTCGAGCGCGCCGCGGAGGCCATGGTGCGCGGTGGCTTTCGGCACCTCGTGGTGGTCGACGGGGGCGAGACCGTGGGCGTGCTCTCGATGCGCGACATCGTCCGCTGCTGGACGGGTGACGGCGCCACGACGCCGGTCGAGACGGCGCGCTCGCGCGCCTAGCGCGCCGCTCGGTCCTCGCGCGCCTGCCGCGCGCCGCTCAGTGCTCGAGCGGCAGCCGCGCCATCTCCTCGCGGGTCAGCCGAACCCAGCGGATGGCGGCGTACAGCGCGATGACGGCGCCGATCCCGGTGATGATCCAGCTGAGGATCACGCCCACGAGGGCGAGCGTCATCCCGAGCGCCACGAGGACCGGCAGGTACGACGGCTCGGGGAGGTGGACCTCCTCGCTCGGCTGCGGGGGCGCGCCCTCCGGCTCGCCGGCGGCCACTAATACACCGCCGCCACGAAGAAGGCGATCCCGAAGCCGAAGAAGCAGATGGCCCCGGCGATCAGCCCGGTGCGGAGGTTCTTGCTGGCGAGCCGCCTGTCCACGCGCGCTGTTGTACCAGATGGTCGCCCGCGGGCCTGCAACGGCGGCGTGCCCCGCCCTCCGGCCGGGCAGCCGCGCGGACCAACGGGCGAGTAGCTTTCCGCTGATGCTCTCGAGGGGGAGAGTCGCCCCGGACCGGGATACGGGAGGCCATGCCGGACCGCGCTGATCCGGCCGTGATCGGCGTGGACCTCGGCGGTACGAAGGTCGCCGCGGCGCGCGTCGTGGGCCCCGAGACGCGGGACCTCCGGCAGAGTCGCACCGACCTCGGCGGCCCGACGGCTCTGCTCGACGGACTCGAGGCGACCGTCCGCGAGGTCATCGACCGATCGAGTGAGCCCGACGCGATCGGCATCGGGGTCCCGTCGCAGGTCGACTTCGATTCGGGCACCGTCGTCGCGAGCGTGAACATCCCGCTCGAGGGCGTGTCGCTGGCCGCCGATCTGGAGGAGCGCCTCGGCGTTCGGGTGTACGTGGACAACGACGCCAACTGCGCTGCCCTGGCGGAGGCCCAGTTCGCCGGCGACGGGCCCGCTCAGCACCTCGTCATGCTCACGCTCGGCACCGGCGTCGGCGGCGGCGTGGTCATCGACGGCCGCATCTTTCGCGGTGCCAGCGGCCTCGGCGCGGAGCTCGGGCACATGACCATCCAGGCCGACGGGCCAGAATGCCCGGGCGCCTGCCCCAACCGAGGCTGCCTCGAGGCGTACTGCAGCGGGACCGCCCTGGAGCGCGACGCCTCCGAGCTCGCCGCGGAGCGGCCCCGGTCGCGGCTGGGGCAGCTCGCCGCGGGCAGCGGCGGCCGGGTCGGCGGTCGCGACGTGGTCGAGGCCGCCGAGGACGGCGACCCCGACGCGCGCCGCCTGCTCGCCACGCTCGGCCGCTGGCTGGGCGTCGGGATCGCGAGCTTCGTGAACGTGTTCGAGCCGAGCCACCTGGTGATCGGCGGAGGGCTCAGCGCCGCGGCGGACCTGTTCCTCCCCGCCGCCGAGGAGGAGGCGGCCGCGCGGGCCCTGCCCGCGTTGTTCGAGCGCGTCCAGGTGTCGGCCGCCCGGGCCGGTAACGAGGCCGGCGTCATCGGCGCCGGCCTGCTCGCGGCCCAGGAGCTTGGGCTGAGTGGGGATACTTCAGGTCCACGACCGCGGCAGGAGGTTCGATGAGCGCCAATCCGGAGACCCGCCAGAGCACCCTCGACGAGCTCTGCGTCAACACGATCCGGACGCTCTCGATGGACGCCGTCCAGGCGGCGAACTCCGGTCACCCGGGCGCTCCGATGGGCCTCGCCGAGCTCGCCTACGTGCTCTACACGCGCGTGATGCGCCACAACCCGTCGAACGCTGACTGGGCCAACCGGGACCGGTTCGTCCTCTCGGCGGGCCACGCGTCGATGCTCCTCTACTCGATGCTCTACCTGACGGGCTATCCGATGACGCTCGACGACATCAGGCACTTCCGCCGCGTGGGCTATCCGACCGCCGGCCACCCCGAGCGCAAGTACTCGCCGGGGATCGAGAGCACCACCGGGCCACTCGGCCAGGGGATCGCGACGGCGGTCGGGCTCGCGCTCGGCGAGCGCATGATGGCCGCGCGCTTCAACGAGGGCGACGAGGAGATCGTGAACCACCACACCTTCACGGTCGCGAGCGACGGCGACATCGAGGAGGGCATCTCCGCCGAGGCGTCGTCGCTGGCGGGGCACCTGAAGCTCGGCAAGCTGATCGCCTTCTACGACGACAACAAGGTGCAGCTCGCGAGCGACGTCGACGTCGTGATGTCCGAGGACGTGGGCAAGCGCTACGAGGCCTACGGCTGGCACGTGCACAACCTTGGCGAGGAGCACGACCTCGACGTCATCGAGACCGCGACTCGCGAGGCCATGCAGATCGAGGACCGGCCGTCGCTCCTGATCATCCGCACCCACCTGGGCTACGGCAGCCCGAACAAGCAGGACACGACGAAGGCGCATGGGTCGCCGCTCGGCGAGGACGAGGTCCGTCTCACCAAGGAGGCGTACGGCTGGGATCCGGACGCGCGCTTCCACGTGCCCGACGAGGCGCTCGCCCACTTCCGCGAGTGCTGCGAGCGCGGCCGCCACCTCGAGGACGCCTGGAACGACCTCTTCTCCGCCTACCGCGAGCGGAACCCCGAGAAGGCGAAGCTCTTCGAGGCGATCCAGGCCGGCGTCATGCCCGAGGGCTTCGACGACGTCCCGCCGCCGCGCTTCGACCCCGCCGACAAGCCGATCGCGACGCGCGCCGCCTCGGGCAAGGCGATCCAGTGGGCCGCCGAGCGGGCGCCCCATCTGGTCGGCGGGTCGGCCGACCTCGCGAGCTCGAACAACACGGACATCGACGGCGGCGGCGACGTGAGCCCGGGCCAGTTCGGCGGCCGCAACATCCACTTCGGCGTGCGCGAGCACGGCATGGGCGCGATCGTGAACGGGCTGTGCCTGCACGGATTTCGCGCCTTCGGCGGCACATTCCTCATCTTCTCTGACTACATGCGGGGCGCCGTGCGGCTCTCGGCGCTCATGAAGCTGCCCGCGATCTGGGTCTGGACGCACGACTCCATCGGGCTCGGTGAGGATGGCCCGACCCACCAGGCGATCGAGCAGCTCGCCGGGCTGCGCGCCATGCCGCGCCTGCGAATGCTGCGGCCGGCGGACGCGAACGAGACGAGCCTCGCCTGGCGTTACGCCCTGCGGCAGACCGAGGCGCCGTCGGGCTTCGCGCTCTCGCGCCAATCGCTGCCGATCCTCGACCCCGAGGCGATCCCGGACGACGCGATCGAGCGCGGCGCGTACGTGCTCCGCGAGGCCTCGCGCGGCGACGGCGACCCCGAGCTCATCCTCATCGGCACCGGGTCGGAGGTATCGCTCTGCATGGAGGCCGCGGACCTGCTCGAGGCCGACGGTGTCGGCACGCGCGTGGTGAGCATGCCCTGCATGGAGAACTTCCAGGACCAGGACGAGTCGTACCGCGACGAGGTCCTGCCGCCCTCGTGCCGCGCGCGGGTCGCGGTCGAGGCGGGAGCGCGGCTCGGGTGGGACCGGTGGATCGGCCCCGACGGCGAGTTCCTCGGCATGCACACCTTTGGCGAGTCGGGGCCGTACAAGGAGGTCTACGAGCACTTCGGGATCACGGCGGAGCGCGCGGTCGACCTCGGCCGGCGGGTGATGGAGGCGACCGGCGCGCACGCGACCGGCTGAGACGAGGAGAGGGGCGCTATGACCGTCACAGTGGGAGTCAACGAGCGGCTTGCGGCGCTCACCGAGGCCGGCACGAGCGTCTGGCTCGACCAGATCCGGCGCGGGATGATCGAGAGCGGCGAGCTCCAGCGGCTGATCGACGAGGACTCGCTGCGCGGCGTCACCTCGAACCCGTCGATCTTCGAGAAGGCGATCCTCGGCAGCTCGGACTACGACGAGCAGGTGCGCGAGCTCGCAGAGCAGGGCCTCGGCGCGCGCGAGATCTACGACGAGATCGCGGTGCGCGACGTGCAGATGGGCGCGGACGTGCTCCGCCCGGTCTTCGACGAGCTGGGAGGGGACGACGGATTCGTCTCGCTCGAGGTCGGGCCCGAGGCGGCGAACGACACCGAGGAAACCCTTCGCCAGGCGCGCGACTACTGGCGCCGGCTCGACCGGCCGAACTGCTTCATCAAGATCCCGGGCACTCCCGCCGGCGTGCCCGCGATCGAGCAGGCGATCTTCGAGGGCATCAACGTGAACGTGACGCTGCTCTTCGCGGTGAGCGCGTACGAGGCGGTCGCGGAGGCGTACATCAGGGGGCTCGAGCGCCGCCGCGAGGCCGGCGAGTCCCTGGATGTCCACTCGGTCGCGAGCTTCTTCGTCTCGCGGGTCGACTCAGAGGTCGACAAGCGGCTCGAGGCCGCGGGCGGGCACGCCGAGCTGCTCGGCACGGCCGGCCTGTGGAACGCGCGCGCGGCGTACGTGCGCTTCAAGGAGCTCTTCTACGGCAAGCGCTTCGCCGAGCTGCGCGAGGCCGGCGCCGCGGTGCAGCGGCCTCTCTGGGCGTCGACCGGGGTGAAGAACCCGCACTACTCGGACGTCATGTACGTGGAGGGGCTCGTCGCGCAAGACACGGTCAACACGATGCCAATGCCGACACTGCTCGCAGCGGGGGAGAAGCTCGACGTGACAGGCGCGACCGCCGACGTCGCGCCGGACGACGTGGAGCGCGCGATGGGCGCTCTGGCGGAGGCGGGGATCGACATCGACGACGTGACCGCCAAGCTCCTGGACGACGGCGTGGAGCTATTCGTGCAGGCGCTCGACAAGCTCCTCGCGGGCGTCGAGAGCAAGCGCGAGGCCGTGACGACCGGCCGCCCGGAGACCTTCGAGTCGTCGATGCCGGAGGACCTCGAGCCTGCGGTTGCCGAACGCGTGCGCAAGGCGACCGAGGAGAGCGTGGCGCGCCGGGTGTGGCGCAAGGACGAGACGCTCTGGGGCGGCCCCGGCCCGGAGATCGGGGACCGCCTGGGATGGCTCACCGTCTCGGACCAGATGCTCGAGCGCGCGGGCGAGCTCAGGGCGTTCGCGGAGGCGTGCCGCGCGGACGGGCTGCGCGATGCCGTACTGCTGGGCATGGGCGGGTCGAGCCTGGCGCCGGAGGTCATGCGCGAGTCGTTCGAGAAGGCCAACGGAGACGG
Source organism: Actinomycetota bacterium (assembly GCA_019246335.1). Lineage (GTDB taxonomy): Bacteria > Actinomycetota > Thermoleophilia > Solirubrobacterales > Thermoleophilaceae > AC-37. The sequence continues at coordinate 7,064 of JAFAQQ010000227.1, forward strand.
TGGGCTGCGCCTGCACGTGCTCGACTCGACCGACCCGGGCGCGGTGCTGGAGACCGAGCGGGCGATCGAGATGGCGAAGACGCTCTTCCTCGTCTCGAGCAAGTCGGGCGGGACGATCGAGACCCTCTCTCAGTTCCGGTACTTCCACGAGCGGATGCAGCAGGCGGTGGGCGCCGGGGCGGGCAAGCACTTCGTCGCCATCACCGACCCCGGGACGTCGCTGGTGGAGCTCGCGCGCGAGAACGACTTCCTGCACGTGTTCCAGAACGACCCCGACATCGGCGGGCGCTACTCGGCGCTGTCGTACTTCGGGATGGTGCCGGCCGCGCTGATGGGCGTGGACGTCGTCGCCGTGCTCGAGCGCGCGCAGGTCGCCGAGCAGGCGTGCCAGCACTACGACAGCACCGCCAGCAACTCCGGCCTCTGGCTCGGGCTCGCAATGGGCGAGCTGGCGCTTCACCGGCGGGACAAGCTCACCTTCGCCGTCGCCGAGCCGATCGGCAGCTTCGGCCTCTGGGTCGAGCAGCTCGTGGCCGAGTCCACCGGCAAGCAGGGCCGCGGCATCCTGCCGGTGGCGGGCGAGCCGCTCGGCCCGCCCGACGTCTACTCGGACGACCGCGTCTTCGTGCACATCCAGCAGAAGGACGCCCCGGAGGCGGGCTTCGCGAACGAGATGGCCGAGCTCGCCAAGGCGGGCCATCCGACGTTCACGATCAACGCCGAGGGGCCGGAGGACCTCGGGAGGATCTTCTTCTTCGCGGAGTTCGCCACCGCGGTCTCCGGCTGGGTGCTCGGGATCAACCCGTTCGACCAGCCGAACGTGCAGGAGGCGAAGGACAACACGGCCAAGGTCCTCGAGGAGTACGCGCGCGACCGTAGGCTCCCGGACGAGCCGAACGCCGCCGACGAAGGGCTGCGAAGCCTTCTGCAGGCCGCCCAGCCGCCGAACTACTTCGCGATCATGGGGTACGTCCAGCCGTCCGATCGATTCGACCGCGCGATCGACGGACTAAGGACGGCGATCCGCGACGCCACGCGTGCCACGACGACGTTCGGCTACGGCCCGCGCTTCCTCCACTCCACGGGCCAGTTCCACAAGGGCGGCCCGCGTACCGGCGTGTTCCTGCAGCTGGTGCACGACGGCGACGAGGACGTCGAGATCCCCGGCGCCGGCTACACCTTCGGGACGCTGAAGAACGCGCAGGCCACCGGCGACCTGCAGACGCTGCGCGCGCACGGTTTGCCCGCGGAGCGAATTCGACTGGAGGGTGACCCGGCCGAGGCCGCGGCGTCCCTTACGAGCAAGATCAAGGAGATGCTCTGATGCAGCTCGGTTTCGTCGGCCTCGGGAGGATGGGCGGCAACATGGTCCACCGCATCCATCGCGACTCGGACCACGAGGTCGTGGCCTTCGATTTCAACGAGGACGCGGTGCGCGAGGCGGAGGGCAACGGGGCGAGCGGGGCCTCCTCGCTCGAGGACCTGGTCGGGCAGCTCGAACGCCCGCGCTCGGTCTGGGTCATGGTGCCGGCGGGCGACCCCACCGAGGAGACCGTCGGGAAGCTCGGCGAGCTGCTCGACGAGGGCGACACGATCGTCGACGGCGGCAACACGCGCTGGTCCGACGACAAGCGCCGTGCGGCGATGCTCCAGGAGAACGGCATCCACTACGTGGACGTCGGGACCTCGGGCGGCGTGTGGGGCCTCCAGGTGGGCTACTGCATGATGGTCGGCGGGCCCGACGAGGCCGTCGAGCGCCTCGCGCCGATCCTCGACGTGCTCGCCCCTCCCGAGGACGACGAGCACGGGCCCGGGTGGGGTCACATGGGGCCGGTCGGCGCCGGCCACTACGTGAAGATGGTCCACAACGGCGTGGAGTACGGGATCATGCAGGCGTACGCGGAGGGCTTCTCGCTCTTCGACGCCAGCGAGTACGAGCTCGACAACGCGAAGATCGCCCATCTGTGGATGCGGGGGTCGGTCGTGCGCTCGTGGCTGTGCGAGCTCGCCGCCCGCGCGTTCGACCAGGAGGGCAACGACCTCGCCGAGCTCGAGCCCTATGTGGAGGACTCCGGCGAGGGCCGCTGGACCGTCGAGGACTCGATCGACAAGCGGATCCCGACGCCGGTGATCTCGACCTCCCTGTTCGAGCGCTTCTCGTCGCGGGGCCAGAACGCCTTCGCGGCCAAGGTGAACGCCGCGCTGCGCAACCAGTTCGGCGGGCACGCCGTCAAGGTCGTCGACAGGGCGGCGCAGGGCCAGGCCCACGCGGAGTAGCCATGGCGACCGTCGCGCACCCGAAGCAGGAGCAGCCGCGGGACGAGGTCAACCCGCTCACGGAGGGCCTCGAGCGGCTGCCGGTCCACCCCACGACGCTCGTCATCTTCGGCGCGACCGGCGACCTGGCCAAGCGCAAGCTCCTGCCCGCCATCTACAACCTCGCGCACGAGGGCGCGCTGCCCGAGCGGTTCAACCTGATCGGCGTCTCGCGCGGCGACATCGGCGACGAGGGCTTCCAGCAGATGGCCAGGGAGTCGGTCGAGCAGTTCTCGCGCCGCCCGGCGGACGACAAGGTGCTGACCTCGCTGGTGGGCGGGATGCGCTACGTGCCGGGCTCGTTCGACGAGGGGGAGGTCTACGACCGCCTGGCCGAGGTCGCCAAGGAGTTCGACGACGAGGCCGGGATCGCGTTCAACCGCCTCTTCTACCTCTCGACCGCCCCCTCGTTCTTCCCGCTGATCGCGGGCAAGCTGGGCGAGCACGGCCTCGACCGCAGCGAGGGAGCCGAGGTCCGGATGATCGTCGAGAAGCCGTTCGGCACCGACCTCGACTCCGCGCTCGCCCTGAACCGGGAGCTCCTCTCGGTGTTCGACGAGCGCCAGATCTACCGGATCGACCACTACCTGGGCAAGGAGACCGTCCAGAACATGCTGGTCCTGCGGTTTGCCAACGGCATCTTCGAGCCGCTCTGGAACCGCTCCTACGTGGACAGCGTCCAGATCACCGCGGCCGAGGACATCGGGATCGGCAGCCGGGCGGGGTACTACGACCAGTCCGGCGCGCTTCGGGACCTCGTCCAGAACCACATGCTCCAGCTGCTGATGCTGCTCGCGATGGAGCCGCCGGTGAGCTTCGACGCGGACGCCGTGCGCGACGAGAAGGTGAAGATCCTCCACGCGATCAAGCCGCCGACGATCGAGGAGGTGGCGGACATGGCGGTGCGAGCCCAGTACGCGGAGGGCGCGTCGGGCGGCGAGCCGGTCAAGGGCTACCTCGAGGAGGAGGACGTGCCCGACGGGTCGACCACCGAGACCTACGCGGCGGTGAAGCTCAAGATCGAGAACTGGCGCTGGGCAGGCGTGCCGTTCTACCTGCGCACGGGGAAGCGCCTCGCTCGCAAGATCACCGAGATCGCGGTGAGGCTGAAGCCGGTGCCGCACCTGGCCTTCAAGCAGAGCGGCTCGCTCGGGGTGGAGCCGAACCAGCTGATCCTGTCGGTGCAGCCCAACGAGGGCGTCTCGCTGTCGCTCGTGGCCAAGATCCC
>JAFAQQ010000125.1 GCA_019246335.1 Actinomycetota bacterium
CGAACCGGGCGCCGGGCCCCCCCGCCGGCAGCAGCCCGCCGATCAGCAGGCACGCCACGACGACCGCGTCCGACATGCCGATCGTCAAAGAGACCGTCGGATAGGCGTGGAAGGCGCCGGCGCCGAGGGCTCTCGCCGTGACGGCGACTCCCGCCACGACCGCAGCGGCGCCGGCGACGCGCACGTCGTGCCGCGACCACCGCCCGCGCCTGCGGGCAGGCCGGCGCGCGCGCGCATAGCCGCGAACCTCGAGCGCCGCCGCCACGTCCAGGGCGCGATCCAGGGAACGCGACAGAACCGCGAGCAGCACTCGGCCGCGCCTCGGCGGTTGCGGACGGCAGCGCCCGGCCTCGCTCATGCGCATGGCGTCACGGTGGAGAACCTGCGCGAGCCGCGCGGCGAGCGATCCGGTGAGCGCCGAGCGGTAGCTGACGCGCCGGAACAGTCGCAGCATCTCGTCGGGATCGACCGCTGCGGAGTAGACGCCGAACGCGCACGCGATCGCGACGAGCCGCAGCGCCGCCACGCCGCCGGCCGCGACCGACTCGAGCGTGACGTCGAGGCGGCGGCCGAGGACCACCCCGCCGCGGAAGATCACGTGCGCGCCCTCCCGGTAGACGAGCGAGTTGACCAGCACGATCACCACGGCGAGCGGAAGGGCGAGCAGGACCGACCGCCGCAGCTCGCCGAGAACGCTCGAGCCGGCGGCGAGGAGAACCAGCCCGCCGACCACGGCGGCGAGGAGGATCGGGCTCGAGAAGAGGAGGGCGGCGAGCACGTAGGCCCCGCACAGCGTCGCCGCCGCGCCCGCCCGCGCGGCGTGCAGCGGCGTGGGCCGCCGCCGGTAGGTCGGGATCAGCCGCACCGGCGCACCGAGTGGGCGGCTCGCGCCAACAGCGTCATCGGCCGCCTGCGGTAACCGGCAGCCGAACCACGCCCGACGGGGCCACAGCGACCGCGAACGCGTAGCGGAGGTCGGCGTCCGACAGCGCGGACGCGGCGCGCGCCACGCCCTGTTCGTCCGCGCCGGTGATGAGCCAGGTGACGGCCTGGTCGGAGGTCGCGCGCGCAGCGACGAGCCCCGTACCCGGCGGCGCGAGCCGCGCGGCGCCACCGTCCACCCCGAGGAGCGCGAGCCGGCCCCCGGCGCCGCCCGAGCCGAAGCGGGCGAAGATCCCGCTGGTCGCGGGCCCCTGCGCCAGCGGCGCGGCGACCTGTAGCCGGCGAATCGCCGACCACCGGCCGACCAGGACGCGGGCGAGCTGGGGACCGGCGGTGGACGCGAACCCGGCCTCGGTAGCGACGACGCCGGCGCGCGTTAGGTGCTGCATCACCTCGCTGCAGGCACTGGATCCCGGGCGCTCGCACTCGACGCGCGTGGGCAGCCGCCGTCCGCGGTAGCCGTGGACGAACGGCTCGGGCCAGGCGCCGACGATCGCCGGAACCCGCATCGCCGCCTGCCACGGGTGGTAGTCCCACTGAACCCGGTCGCCGCCGGAGAGGCTGAAGTCCGCGGCGCCGACCCCGGACTCGATCCCGTTCACGTAGAAGAACCAATCTCGCTGCGCGGCGCGATCCCCGGCGAGACCGTCGATCGACTGGACGAAGCCGCCCGCGTAGCGGGTGGTCACGCGGTGAGCCGCCTCGAGGAACCGCAGGACCGTGTCGCTCTGGTGTACGTGGGCAAGCCGCGAGGCGTCGAGGATGCGGTGGCCGTAGTCGCGCGTGACGGCGAGCTCCGCGCCGTTCCCCACCGACGGCCCGGCGCCGAACCCGCACCCCGCCGCGCCGAGCGCGGATAGGAGCGCGAGTCCGGCGACCAGGAAGCGCCGCATCGAGGCGGTTTCGAGTCGCTAGGGCCCGACCACGACGTCGAGCGCGTTCGAACGGATGGCGCCCGAGCTGTGAGCCTTGAGCCGCAGCTTGCCGGTCTTGCTCACGACGAGCGTGGCCTTGCCTTTCGAGTTCGTCTTGTGACCACCGACCTTGGCCCCCTCGACGGCATCGCCGTTTCGCCCGTTCACGACCTTCACGGTGAACGCCTGCCCGGCGTGGGCGTGCTTCGGACCGGTCAGCTTGAGCAGCGGCTTCCCGAAAGCGTTGTACGCGACCAGCACGTGGTCGCCCTTGTGGACCTTCACGTGGCAGCCGCCGTTCGTGAGGTCCTGCCAGTTGAGCTCGAGGTCCCAGAACTGGGTGCTGGTGTTCGAGTCAGGACCGACGCGGTCGATCAGGAAGTCGTCG
>JAFAQQ010000219.1 GCA_019246335.1 Actinomycetota bacterium
CGTGGTCGAATCCCACTCGAGCGTCCCGTCGGATTCCGGCTCCTCGGTCGGGATCTCGAATGCGGAGACGGAGACGCGCTCGACCGCGACGTCTACGCGCGCGGCGGCGGCCATGGCGGCGGGCGTCAACGGCTCCTCCGGGCCATCAACGGCTGGGCAGGAAGTCCTCGATCTTGTCCCTGAGGGTCTGCCGGATCATCCCCCGGGTGTTCGGGTCGCCCTTGGCGAGGGCAGACGTGAACGCCTTCGCCTGCTCGATCGTGATGTGCGGAGGCAGCGGCGGCACCTCCGGGTCGGTGCGCGCCTCGAGCACCACCGGGACGTCGGAGGCCAGCGCCTGGTCCCACGCCGCGCCGACCTCGTCCGGTGAGTCCACGCGGATCCCGCGCAGTCCGATGAGCTCGGCGTAGCGGGCGTACGGGAAGTCGGGGATGTCCTGCGTTATCGGGTTCTTCGGGTCGCCCGACTGCGCTCGCTGCTCCCATGTCACCTGATTGAGGTCGTGGTTGTTCAGCACGAGCACGATCAGCCGCTGGTCCGGCCACCGGTCGCGGTACTTGGCGATGGTGATCAGCTCGTTGATGCCGTTCATCTGCATCGCGCCGTCGCCCACGAGCGCGATCACCGGGCGGTCGGGGTGCGCGAACTTGGCGGCGATCGCGTATGGCACGCCCGGCCCCATCGTGGCCAGCGTCCCGGAGAGCGAGGCCATCATCCCCGGGCGGATCTTCAAATCGCGCGCGAACCAGTTCGCGGCCGAGCCCGAGTCCGAGGTGAGGATCACGCGGTCGGGAAGGCGCGACGAGAGCTCCCAGAACACGCGCTGGGGATTGAGCGGGTCGGCCTCGTTCATCGCCCGCTCCTCCATCACGCTCCACCAGTCGGACACGCCCGCCTCGATCTCCTCGCGCCACGAGCGGTCCTGCTTGCGCTCGAGCCGGGGGATCAGCTCGCGCAGAGTCTCGGCGCTGTCCCCCACGAGGTTCACCTCGATCGGGTAGCGGATGCCGACCATACGGCCGTCGATGTCGATCTGCACGCCCCGCGCCTGGCCCTCCTCGGGCAGGAATTCCGAGTACGGGAAGCTCGTCCCGACCATCAGCAGCGTGTCGCAGTTCATCATCAGGTCCCAGCTCGGCTTGGTGCCGAGGAGACCGATCGCGCCCGTGACGAATGGGAGGCCGTCGGGCAGGACCGCCTTGCCGAGCAGCGCCTTGGCGACGCCCGCGCCGAGGATGTCAGCCGCCTCCATCACCTCGCCGGCCGCGCCGCGGGCGCCCTGGCCGACGAGCATCGCCACACGCTCGCCGGCGTTCAGGACGTCGGCCGCGCGGTCGAGGTCGCCCTCGGTCGGCACCACGCGCGGCTTCGACCAGCCGATGTTCGAGTGAACGGTGCCGTGCTCGTGCGGGGGCGTCTCCACGGCCTCCGCCTCCTGGAGGTCGTTCGGGACGATCAGGCAGGTGACGGTGCGCTCGGCCTGGGCGATGCGCAGCGAGCGGTCGATCAGGTGGCGGACCTGGGCGGGCTCGGTCGCCATGTGGACGTACTCGTGCGCGACGTCCTTGAACAGCGTGATCAGGTCCACCTCCTGCTGGTAATGGCCTCCGAGCGAGGTTTGCGCCTGCTGGCCCACGATCGCGACGACCGGCTGGTGGTCGAGCTTCGCGTCGTAGAGGCCGTTGAGGAGGTGGATCGCGCCGGGGCCGGAGGTGGCCAGGCAGACGCCCACCTCACCGGTGAACTTCGCGTGCGCGCAGGCCATGAAGGCCGCCATCTCCTCGTGGCGGACCTGGACGAACTCGAGCCCCTCGACACGCTCGAGCGCGCCGACGATCCCGTTGATCCCGTCCCCGGGATAGCCGTAGATGCGCTTCACGCCCCACTCGGTGAGGCGGCTCAGGAGGTAGTCGGATACGAGCTCTGCCATGGCGTCCCCTTCAAGGTCTGGTCAGTTGTTAGGTGACCGGCTAGTGGCCCCGGGAAACACTTGCCCGGATCAGGGGTGTCAGCCACCTGACAGCCCCGGGCTCTGGTCGCCTGCCGTGTCGCGCGCCGCCTCCGCGAGCGCCAGGGCCGCCTCTATGTGCGCCAGGTGCGTCAGCGCCTGCGGGTAGTTCCCGCACGGCTCTCCCCTGCTCGTGTCGTACTCCTCGGCGTAAAGACCGAGGTCGCTGGCCGCTGCCACCGCGCGGTCGTACCGCTTCCTCGCGTCGTCGACCCTGCCCTGCCGGGCCAGGCATTCGACGAGCCAGAACGAGCACGCGAGAAAGGCCCCCTCGCGGCCTGGCAGCCCGTCCTTGATCGCGTAGCGGCGGATGAGCCCGCGGTCGTTGAGGTCGCTCGCGACGGCGTCCGTCGTGCGGACCATGCGCTCGTCGTCGTAGTCCACGAAGCCCGAGCGCGGCAAAAGCAGAAGCGACCCGTCCACGCCATTGCGCCGGAGGACCTGGCGGAATACGCCGCGACGCTTCTCGTAGCCGTCGGTCTCGACTGCGCGCCGGATCTGTCCCCGCGCGCGCTGCCAGCGCCGCTTCGGCGCTTCGCGCATGCACTCCTCGGCCAGGGCGAGGCCCCGGTCGAGCGCGGCCCAGCACGTGACCTTCGACTGCGTGAAGTGCATCGGTCGGCTGGGCCACTCCCACAACCCCGAATCGGGTTCGCGCCAGCGCTTGGCGGCGGCGTCGCACAGGCTGACGATGAACTTCCACAGGTCGTCGTCCGGCGAGTTGCCGCGTTCGTGCCAGCGCCAGGCGAGGCTCACGAGCTCGCCCAGCGCGTCGAGCTGCTTCTGCCTTCGGGCGCCGTTGCCGGTGTGCACCGGGCCGACGCCGCGGTAGCCCTCGAGCTCCTCGATCTCCTGCTGGTCGATACGCCTCCCGCCCCCGATCCCGTAGACGATCTGGAGGTCCTCTACGTGGCCGGCCGTACTGCGCTGGATGAACTCGCGGAAGCGGTCGGCCTCGCGCTCGAAGCCGATCGACGCGAGCGAGCGGACGCTGAAGGTCGAGTCACGGATCCAGCAGTAGCGGTAGTCCCAGTTGCGCCCGGCGCCGAGCGCCTCGGGTAAAGAGGTCGTCGGCGCCGCGGCCACGGCGCCGGTCGGCGCGTGCATCAAGCCCTTGAGCACGAGCGCCGAGCGCACCACGCCGCCTGCCTCACTCCCCCCGACCTTGGCGCTGCCGGACCATCGCCGCCAGATGCGAAGCGTGTGGTCGAGACGGTGGTCGATCTCGTCCGCGTCCGGGGGCTCGGGTGACTCGCGATCGAGCTCCTCCGGCTTCGCATACTCGATCGACAGCCGGATCCGCTCGCCGGCGCGAACCGTGAACGTCGAAGTGAGGTCGTGCTCCTCGACCTCGAGGTCGCCGTCGAAGGCGATCACCAGCGCGTCGTCGCCGCCGATCGCGCTGAAGACGCGGACGCCCTGGCGCCGGATCCACGGCCGTACTCCGCCGTAGTCGAAGCGCGGCGCGATCCGCAACCGCATCTGCAGCTCGCTGCGCGTGCCCTCGATCACGCGCACGAGCTGGCGGTGGGGGTCGAGGTCCCCGCCCCTCCGCAGCGTGAAGCAGTCGCGCAGGACGGCGGCGCTGCCGCCGGCGCGGAACTGCGTCTCGAGCACGAGCGTGCCGTCGACATACGAGCGTCCGGTCGCCTCGCCGTCGACCGCCTCCACGGTGCATGCGCCCCCGCGCCGCCAGTCGAGCAGACGGCCGAAGACGCTCCCCGAGTCGAATCGGGGCATGCAGCACCAGTCGATCGAGCCAGCCCGCGAGACGAGCGCCGCCGAATGGCAGTCGGAGAGGAATGCGTAGTCGGTGAGCGGCGGGTACCGCGTGCGAGGGCTCACGACTGGCTGGCTGCCATGCGACGAGCTGGATCGGGCATGCGTTTAAGTACCCGCCTCGGAACCAACCTCAGGGGAGGGGTCAGCACGGACAGACGACGGGAGGACGAAACCGAGGTATGCCTGCTCGACGCCTTCCCGCGCCTTGCCGGTGAGCTCGCTCCGGACGAGCTCGACCAAGCGCGCGGCGAGCTCACCGTCCGGATCGAGCGCGTGCCGCGCGGCCGCTGGGCGCCGCCTCCGCAGTGGCACCGTCGCGACGACCTGGGTCTCTTCGTGGTCGACGGGCTGCTCGCGCGCGACGTCGTTGTCGGGGACACGACCGCCACCGAGCTGATCGGGCGCGGCGACCTCCTCCGCCCGGCAGATCACGAGGGCGAGCAGGCGCCGATCCCGTTCGGGGTCTCTTGGACCGTTCTCGAGCCCCTCTCGATCGCGATCCTCGACGCGGACGTGACCCGCGCAATCTGCCGCTGGCCGCCACTCGTCGTAGCGATCATGGGCGCGTCGGTGCGCCGCGCCTTCGGCCTCGCGCACCTGCTCGCGCTGTCTCACCTGCGCCGGGTCGATGCCCGCCTGCTCGTGATGCTCTGGCACCTGGCCGACCGCTGGGGGACCGTTCAGGCCGAGGGCGTCGTGGTGCCCCTGCGGCTCACGCATGAGATGCTCGGCCACGCCGTGGGAGCGCAGCGGCCATCGGTGACGACCGCCCTCAACCAGCTCGAGGCCGCGGGCCGCATCTCACGTCGCCCGGGCGGCGGGTGGGTCCTGCACGGCGCGCCGCCTACCGACCTGGCGTGATCCGCCGCGCGCCTCGCCGCGTTCGATCCGCTCCCGCTGCGGGCCAACAACGTACTTCGGGTCCCCCGCGGACTGAAAACCGGCCCGGAAGACCGCCCAGCGCTCCGCCAGCGCGCCGGCGGTGACGAGCACCCCGCCCGCGACGCTCGCTGCCCGCGCACCCCCGCGCCCCGCGACCGCGGTGACCGCCCCCGCCGCGGTCAGCCCCTTCGCCAGCTTGCCGAGCATGCCCGCCGGCCCGAGCTTGAGCGGCTCTCCGATCTCGCCGAGCGAGCGCTCCATCAGCTGGAGGGCGGCGAGCTGCGCCACCGCGCCGCCAACAGCCAGGCGCCGGGCCGGCTTGGCGTGGCGATCGGGCGTGACCGCGAGCGCAGTGCCGCCGGCGCTCGCCGCGGCGCCGCCTGCGAACACGAAGGGGAGCAGGCGGCGAGACTCGTGCCAGACCGGAATGGCGGTGTTGCTGAGGAGCGCGGCGGTATAGGTCGAGAGCGGCAGGCCCAGCAGCGCGGCGGCCGGACATGCGAACCGTGCCGCCCGCGGGAGGTGCCCGGTCATCGCGTTCGCTGTCGCCACGCTGGTCGCGAGCCCGCTCGCGCTCAGGATCCACGAGCCCACGCTCATCGGCGAAGTCACCTTGAACATCCGCAGCATGTTCAAGAAGCGGCTCGGCATACCGAGGTCCGACACGAGCAGGGCCGGGCTCGCCGCGACACCGGCGAGCGCGACCACCCACGCCCGCCGCGCCAGCTCCTCATTGCCGCGCAGCCGCGCCAGCTCCGCCAGTCCCGCCGAGGCCCCGCCCAGACCGCCAGTGAAGAGGTAGACCGGTATCTCGGGCGTCCACACCGGCTCCTTGATGACGGGCTGGCCGTAGTAGGAACGGACCGCCCCGCTCGCGCTCAACTCCGCCCCCCGAGCGCCGCCGCGGCGATCCCGGCCCCCAGCGCCAGGGCCGCCGCGCCGGCCGCCGCCCAGATCGAGCCCAGGTCGCGCCGCGTGTCGACCGGATCCGGCGGCAGGCCGTACACCTCGGGCTCGTCGAGCAGCAGGAAGAAGGCGCCCGCGCCGCCGATCCCGTCGTCGGGGTCCGCGAGGTAGAGCCGCGCCTCATCCTGCCCGGCCAACCGGAGCTTCTCGAGCCGGCGCTCGGCCCGCTCGCGCAGCTCCTCCACCTCTCCGAACTGGATCGAGCTCGTCGGGCACGCCTGCGCGCACGCCGGCTCCTTGCCGTCCTTCAGGCGGTCGTAGCAGAGCGTGCACTTCCAGACCCGCCCGTCGCCCTCGCGCTGGTCGAGCACACCGAAGGGACACGCCGGAACGCAGTAGCCGCAGCCGTTGCAGACGTCCTCCTGCACGACCACGGTCCCGAACTCCGTCCTGAACAGGGCGCCGGTCGGGCAGACCTCGAGGCAGGCCGCCTCCGTGCAGTGCTTGCAGACGTCCGAGGACATGAGCCACCGGACCCCGTCGCCCTCCTGGTAGGTCGCAAGCCCCTCGCGCTCCGCCAGCCCCCCTCGCTCGGCGGCCTCCACGAGCGAGGCGCCGCCGCCCGCGTCCGCCGGCACGCGCTGCTCCACGAAGGCGACGTGGCGCCAGGTATCCGCTCCTAGGTCGAGCGTGTTGTCGTACGACTTCCCGCTGAACCCCTTGGGCGAGTCCGGAATCGCGTTCCACTCCTTGCACGCCACCTCGCACGCCTTGCAGCCGATGCAGATCGAGGTGTCGGTGAAGAACCCCATCCGCGCCTTCGCCTCGTCCCCGTACGTGCCGGGCCATGACAGCGTCTCGGCTGGGCTCAATGCTTCACCCCCGCGCGCCGGCGGTAGTCCTCGACGAGTGCGAGCCGGTCGCGACCGCGCGGACGACGCCCCGGCCGGATGTCGCACGTGGCGACCTTGTACTCCGAGATGTGCACGTTGTTGTCGAGCGCCAGCGGGAGCAGCTCGTTCGCGGAGTCCCCGGTCGCGAGGCCGCGCCGGCCCCAGTGATAGGGGACGCCGACTAGGTGCATGTCGCGCCCCTGGATGCGCAGGGGCTTCACCCGGTCCGTGACGAGCACGCGGGCCTCGATCGCGCTGCGGGCCGACACGATCGTCGCCCACCCCCCGTGCTCGAGCCCCCGCTCCTCGGCCAGCTGCGGTGAGACCTCGCAGAACAGCTCGGGCTGAAGCTCCGACAGGTACGGCACCGTGCGCGACATCCCGCCGGCGGTGTGATGCTCGGTCAGCCGGTAGGTGGTGAGCACGAAGGGGAACACCGCGGCGCCGGCCTCGCCGTCGGTCGGGTTGTACGGGTTCTCCGGCCGGTGGAAGATCTGCCGGGTCGGGTTCTGCTGCTGTGCGTAGAGCGCGTTGGGGAACGGCGACTCTTGCGGCTCGTAGTGCGCCGGCAGCGGCCCGTCGACGAGGCCCGACGGCGCGTAGAGCCAACCCAGGCCGTCGGGGTGGAGGACGAATGGCGTGTCCCCCCGAATCGCCGCCATACCTCGCGCGCGACGAGATGGAACGTAGTCAGGCTCCTTGTCGGGCGGGAAGTCCGGGTTGTCGCCCAGTCCGGTCCACTTCCCCTCCTCCGCGTCCCACCAGACGTAGCGCTTGCGTTCGGACCACGGTCTTCCCTCGGGGTCGGCGGACGCCCGGTTGTAGATCATCCGGATGTTCTTGGGCCAGGCCCAGCCCCATTCGTTCGCCACCCAGTTCTGTTCGCGGTGCGCCTTCCTGCGGGCCGACTGGTTCACTCCCTCGCCGTAGATGCCGGCGTGGATCCACGAGCCGCACGCGGTCGACCCGTCGTCGCAGAGCTCCTCGTACTTGGTCACGAACGTCCCGTCGGCCCTGCGGCCGCCGATCTCCTGGAGGACCGACTCGGCGTCCGGCTCGTCCTGGGGGCCCTGCACCGGGTAGTCCCAGGTGAGGTCGAGGATCGGGCGATCGCGCTCGTCGGCGGAGCCCGTGAGCTTCTCGCGCACCCGGCGGCCCAGGTGGTAGATCCAGTGGAGCTCCGAGCGGCAGTCGCCCGGCGGCTCGACGGCCTTGTGGTGCCACTGCAGGAGCCGCTGGGTGTTCGTGAAGTTGCCGTCCTTCTCGGTGTGCGCCGCGGCCGGCAGGAAGAAGACCTCGGTGCCGATCTCCTCCCGCCGCACCTCTCCGGAGTCGATCTCGGGCGAGTCGCGCCAGAACGCCGCGGTCTCCGTCTCGCTGAAGTCGCGCACGACCAGCCAGTCGAGCTTCCCGAGGGCCATGCGCTGCAGCTTCGCGTTCGCGGACCCGACGGTCGGGTTCTGGCCGACGGCGAACAACCCCTTCACTCCCCCGTCGAGCATCTTCAGCATCGTCGCGTAGTGGGAGTGGTCGCCGTCGATGCGCGGCAGGTACTGGAAGCAGAAGTCGTTGTCCTCGGTGGCGGCGTCGCCCCACCAGGCCTTGAGCATCGAGACCATGTACGCGCGAAGCTCTCCCCACGCTCCGTTTCTCGGCCCGTTTAGCTCCACGAACTTGTCGAGCGAGGGGTGCGCCTGCGGGTGGGGCATCGGGATGTAGCCCGGCAGGATGTTGTAGAGCGTGGGGATGTCCGTCGAGCCCTGGATGTTCGCGTGCCCGCGCAGGGCGAGCACGCCGCCGCCGGGGCGGCCCACGTTGCCGAGCAGGAGCTGCACGATGCAGGCCGCACGGATGTTCTGCACGCCCGTCGTGTGCTGCGTCCAACCGACCGCGTAGCAGACCGACGACGTGCGCTCGCGGCCCGACCTCTCACACATCGCGCGCGCCACCTCGAGGAACCTCTCCTTCGGGCAGCCGCAGATTTCCTCGACCATCTCCGGCGTGTAGCGGGCGTAGTGGCGCTTCAGGACCTGGAGGACGCAGCGGTCGTCCTCCATCGAGTCGTCGATGTCCGGCGGGCGGCCCTTGCTCAGCGAGAAACCGTGCGCGCCGTGCGCCTGCTCACCCGAGACGTCCGCCTCCTGCTCCGCCTTACCGGCGGCCGTCTCGCCGGAGCTCTTGTTGTAGCTCCAGGTGTCGACGGAGTAGGCGCTCCGCCCGGGGTCCCAACCGGAGAAGAAGCCGCCCGCGTCCTCGGTGTCCTTGAAGTCGGACTTCAGGATCACGGGACCGTTGGTAAAGGCGCGTACGTAGTCGCGGAACCACGCGTCATTCTCGAAGATGTAGTTGACGATCCCGCCGAGGAAGGCGATGTCGGTCCCGGCGCGGATCGGGACGTGCAGGTCCGCCATTGCGCTCGTGCGGGTGAAGCGCGGGTCCACGTGGATCACCTTCGCGCCGCGCTCCTTGGCCTCGACCACCCACTGGAAGCCGACGGGGTGCTGCTCGGCCATGTTGGATCCCATGATCAGGATGCAGTCCGAGTTCTGGAGGTCCTGCTGGAACGTGGTAGCGCCTCCGCGCCCGAACGAGGTCCCCAGACCGGGGACCGTCGAGCTGTGTCATATGCGGGCCTGGTTCTCGATCGACACCGCCCCGGCGGCCGTGAAGAACTTCTTGATGAGGTAGTTCTCCTCGCTGTCGAGCGTCGCCCCGCCGAGGAACGCGACCCCCAGCGTCCGCTTCAGCGGCCGGCCGTCGTCGGTCTCCTCCTCCCACGTGTCCCGGCGCGCTGCGATCAGGCGGTCGGCGATCATTTCGGTCGCCTCCTCCAGGGAGAGGTCCTCCCAGTCCGTGCCATGCGGACGCCTGTACTTGACCTTCGTCTCCCGCAGCGGGGAGTTGACGAGGTTCTCGGAAGCCGCGCCCTTGGGGCAGAGGCGCCCGCGCGAGATCGGCGAGTCCGGATCGCCCTCGATCTGGACCACGCGCTCGTCCTTCACATACACCTTCTGGCCGCACCCCACGGCGCAGTACGGGCATATCGACTGCACCACCCGGTCGGCGGTCCTGGTGCGCGGTACGAGCTCCTCCGAACGGCGGGACCTCGCGGCTTTTCCAAGACCGAGAGGATCGGTGGTGAGCTGCCTGATCAGAGGCGGAAGCGACACCGCGCTAGCAAGCTACCTGAAGAGGTGGGCCTCCGAACGGCCAGACGAGTGCGCAGTTCGGGCACGTCCTCTCGCAACTCAGGTCACGGCTTTCGTAGGAGTTCCGTAAGAGGCCGGGCCTACGGCTCTACCGTGTTCCAACGTGCGGGTGCTCGAGTTCGATCCGGACCTCGCGCCGGGCCTCGCCCCCTCGTCACGTGCCGAAGCCGCAGCGGCCTCAGAGGCCGAGGTGATCCACCTCGCCCCCGGCGTGTGGCGGCCGCCCACGGAGGTTCCTCCCGCTCACATGGGGATGCTCATGATCGAGGGATTGCTCGCGCGCCGCGTGAGGCTCGCAGGCCGGGAGAGCGTGGAGCTGCTCGCCCCTGGCGACGTGCTGCGACCGTGGATCGTGCTTGGCCCGACCTCCTCGATCGAGATCGCGGTGGTCTGGTCGGTGCTCGAGCCGGCGGCGGTCGCCGTGCTCGACCCGGACTTCGCGCGCCGGCTCGCCCCCTGGCCGGAGGTCACGGCGGCGCTGATGGACCGCCTCACGCTCCGCGCGCGGTGGCTGGCCTTCACCCTTGCGATCTCCCATGTCCGGCGGGTCGACGACCGGCTCCTGCTTCTGTTCTGGCACCTGGCCGACCGCCGCGGACGCGTGACGGCGGATGGCGTCGTGGTGCCGGTCAAGCTCAGCCATCAAGCGCTCGGGACCATCATCGGAGCGCAGCGGCCGACGGTGAGCACCGCCCTCGGCCAGCTTCGCGATCGTGGTCTGCTCGAGCGCGCCAATGAAGGTTCCTGGATCCTGCGGGGCGAGCCGCCCCGTCCGGCGTCCTTCTCCGCCGACGGCTAGCTGGTCGTCGGGGCCCTCACGGTGGCCGCCTAATCCGCCCTAGTCGTCGAGGCGGTCGCGCTTCGGCCCCTCCCAGTCCGGCGCCTGGGGATCCTGGGAGGGGTGGGGCTGGCTCGTGCTGGTCCCCCCGGTCGGTGGGTGCGGCTCCTCGCCGAATGGCTCGCCGTCGGGGTCGACCGGGTCGAGCGGGTCCTCGCGCGTCTCGTAGGGGTCGGGGTACTCGGTCGGGTCGGGCTCGCCGACGGGGTTGTTCAAGGCGTGATGCGGATCCGGGTCCTTGGACCGGTCGCCCGGGTCACGCCCCGGGGGCTCGGGGAACCCGCCCTCTTCACGACGTTCCTCGGACATCGCCCGTTCGGTACCCGGGTCGCGTGGCCACCACACCGCTCGCGACGACGGGCCTCGCGCACCTGCATCGCCACCGGCGCCCGCGGTCCGGGCAGCCGTCCGATCGCGAACCGGCCAGTCGCTTGCGGCCACGGTTTGGGTATGTCCGTGTCATGGCAGACCGGGAGACGGTCGTGGTGACCGGCGCAACGGCGGGCGTGGGCCGCGCCGTCGTGCGCGAGTTCGCGAAGCGGGGGGCGAACGTCGGATTGGTGGCGCGGGGCGAGGACGGGCTCGACGCGGCGAGGACCGAGGTCGATAGGGCCGGGGGCCGCGCGCTCGCCCTGCCCACGGACGTGGCCGATCACGCCGCCGTCGACGCCGCCGCGGCTCGGGTCGAGGACGAGCTCGGGCCGATCGACATCTGGGTGAACGACGCGATGACGACCGTTTTCGCGTTCTTCGACGACATCGAGCCTGAGGAGTTCCGCCGGGCCCTGGAGGTGACCTACCTCGGCGCGGTATGGGGCACCCGCGCCGCCCTCGCGCGAATGCTTCCGCGCGACCGCGGGACGGTCGTGCTCGTCGGCTCCGCGTTGGCCTACCGCGGCATCCCGCTCCAGTCTGCGTATTGCGGCGCGAAGCACGCCGAGAAGGGGTTCTTCGAGTCGCTTCGCTGCGAGCTCCGCAACCGCGGATCGCGGGTCCACCTGACGATGGTGCAGTTGCCGGGGCTGAACACCCCGCAGTTCGACCACTGCCGGTCCAAGATGCCGAAGGTGCCCCAGCCGGTCGCGCCCGTGTACCAGCCCGAGGTCGCCGCCCGGGCGGTCCACTGGGCCGCCCACCAGCGTCGCCGCGAGGTCTACGTAGGCGGCTCGACCGTGTACACGATCGTCGGCAACAAGGTGGCGCCCTGGCTCGCGGAGCGCTACCTGGCGCGGACCGCCGTCAACGGCCAGCAGACCGATGAACCCGCCGGGGAGCGGGACGACAACCTGTTCGAGCCGACCCGCGGCGACGGGGGCGCGCACGGCCGCTTCGATCAGATGGCCCACGCCGGCAGCATCCAGCTCCGGGCGACGATGCGGCGGCGGTGGCTCGCCGGGATCGGCGCCGCGGGCATCGCGGCCGCGCTGTCGGCTGCCGGGTTCGGAAAAGCCCGCAAGCCTGCCGGGTTCGGAAAAGCCCGCAAATAGCGCCATTCCGGCGCCGCCCGGGGGCTGAGGGGAAGTTTTGCGTCGCTATAGCGACCACAGATGGACCGTCAGCTGCGAGAACGGCCCCGGCGGGAGCGCACGCTTCCAGGGCGCGGTAGTCCCCTCGCTAGCGTGAAGTGCATGCCAGAGGCCACGGCCACTCGGGTCCTGTTGCGCGACGGCTCCGCCGTCGCAATCCGGCAGATCGAGCCCGAGGACAAGCCGCTCCTGAAGGAGCAGTTCGAGCGCATGAGCGACGAGTCGCGCAGGCGCCGCTACCTCACCCCGGCCACCGAATTGACGCCGGAGGACCTCGTTTACCTGACCGAGGTGGACCATCGCCGGCACGAGGCGGTCGTCGCGCTCGACGACGCAGGGCATTGCGTGGGCGTGGCCCGGTACGTCCGCGTGCCCGGCGAGCGCGAGGTGGCCGAACTCGCGGCCGAGGTCGTGGACGACTGGCAGGGCCGCGGCGTCGCCACCGCCCTTCTGGCGGACCTCAGCGAGCGCGCGCAGGCAAACGGAATCGGTCAGTTTCGCGCGTACGTATCGAGCGAGAACACCGTGGTGCTCGACGCCCTCGGAAGGGCCGGGGCCGATCGCACGGGCCGGGAGGCCGACGAGCTCGAGTTCATCGTGGACGTGCCACGCGAGGGTCTGGGGGATCGTCTCGGCGGCGCCCTGCGCGCGGCAGCCGCGGGTCAGCTCCGTCTCGCCGCCCGGATGGCCAGGCGGCTCGGCCTGCTGCGCGGGAGCTGACCAGCCGCCGGCGCCACATTGTGGCGCCGAGCCCGATCAGCCGGACGCCTCCACCACCACGATCGCGACGCGGGCGAGCCTGCGCGCGTGCCGGCCCGCGCCGGACATGAGCCGCGCCCGCAATCGCCTAGCAGTGTCGAGGTCCGCCACGATCACGGCGTTCCCGTGCCTGCCGGTCCGGACGATGTGCGAGCCGAAGCGCACGAACGCGTGGGCCAGGGGCTGCCCGTCGCGGGTCGCGTGGAAGTGGAGCCTGCGCGTGCCGACGCGCACCCGGCGCGGATGCACCGTCAGGCGGTATCGCGGCCGCAGCCCGGGTACGAACACCGGCGCTCCCGGCTCGCCCGCCCACACGTCGAACACGACGAAGTGGCTGGCGTCGCCGGAGAAGTAAGCGTCGTT
Organism: Actinomycetota bacterium; assembly: GCA_019246335.1. GTDB lineage: Bacteria > Actinomycetota > Thermoleophilia > Solirubrobacterales > Thermoleophilaceae > AC-37. Next base: position 13,167 of record JAFAQQ010000219.1, read on the forward strand.
GGTGACGAGCATCCGCGACCCGTCGAACTGCACGCTCGAGGGCTCGTCGAAGGGGACGGGGCTGCCGTTGCTCCCCGAGGTGTCGAGCGGGAAGCGCGAGAGCTCCTGCCCGCCCTCGGTGAGCTCCACCAGCTGGTTCGTCTGCGGACCCACGAGCGCCAAGAAGACGTGTCCCGAGCGCGTGAGCGCGAACCCGTCCGGCGCCTGCTTCGGCCCGCTCTCCCAGACCTTCGTGAGCGTCCCCGGCGCGCCGTTCTGCTCGATCGGAATCGTGTAGAGCTTGCCGGTGGTCGGATCTCCCGGAGTGGTGACCCCGCCCGCGCTCGTATCGAACATCAGCGTCCTGTGGTCCGGCAGGAGCACGATCCCCGCCGGCCCGAAGTCGGACCCGTCGAGCTGCGGATCGGTGAACCAGACGTGCGCGGCGCCGCCGCCCGGCGGCACGCGCCAGATCAGGCCCTGCTGGTAGTCGGTCACGTACAGCGTGCGGTCCGGTCCCCACGCCGCATAGTCGGGCTCGGGCGGGTTGTCGAGGACCGTGTCCGAGCAGTCGCCGTTCGGCTGCGTCGCCGATGTGCACGGCGGCACGTCCTTGAACGTCGAGTACGTGCGCTGCACCCCCGTCTTCGGGTTCAGAGTGAGCACGCGCGCGGGGTTCTGGTCGAGCAGGTAGAGCAGCCCCCTGGCGTCGATCGCCGCCACCTGCACTCCGTGCGCCGCACCTGCGGTCTGACCGGTGATCGTGTACGTCCGCCTGAGCTTGCCACCGGGCCCGTACGCGAAGACCTTCGACGGTCCGGTGTCGGTGCCCGCCGCGTTGGTGAACGTGCCCAAGTAGATGGTGCGGTCGGGCGCCACGAGCGACAGCGCGGGATAGCCCGGCGAGGGGATGTGCGCGAACACGCGCGTGCTCCACTTCTGGCGCGCCGCCGCCGGCCCCGCGCAAAGCATGCAGAACGCGATCGCCAGAGCGGCCGCCGCGAGCCACGGCCGGACAGCGCGCATCGCTACAGCCGTGCGAGGACCTCGCCGGCCGCGCGTTGACCCGACCGGACCGCGCCGTCCATGTAGCCGTTCCAGTAGGTCGAGGTCTCCGTGCCGGCCCAGTGGATGCGCCCTACAGGCGTGCGGATGGCGGGGCCGAACTCGTAGAGGGTCCCGGGCCCGAGCACGCTGACCGGGCAGCCACGGGTCCACTCCTGGGTCACCCAGCTGAACTCGAGGTAGGCCTTCGGCTTGAGCGCCTGGGGGCCGAACATGTCCGCCAACCCCTGAAGCGCCTGCTGCTTGCGCGTCTTGGCGGGCAGCCGCTGGAAGTCCCGCGCGCGGTCGCCGCCGATGAAGCCCATGAGGACGCCGAGGCTCGCGTCCGGCGGGCTGATGTCGAACGTGACGCTGATCGGGCCGTCCTCGTTGAGGCCCTGGCCGGTGAGGCCGTCCGACCGCCAGAACGGCTTGTCGTAGATCGCCTCCGCCTTCATCAGCGTGCCCATCGGCATGCGCTGGGTCACCTGGGCGCGCAGCGGCGGCAGGAGCGGCTCGTAGCGGATGTTGCCGGCCAGGGGCGGGGGAATCGCCACGATCACCTGCTTGCCGTGGAAGCTGGCGTGGTCGGAGTCGACCCGCACGCCGCTGCGCGACTGCACGATGCGCCGCGCGGGCGTGTCCAGGAAGAGCCGCCGGTGCCCGAGGTGCTTCGCGACGCGGATCGCGATCAGCTGCGTTCCCCCGTGGCAGCGCCACTGCTGGCCGCCGGCCCGAGTGTCGAAGTTGCGCTCGAAGGTCCCCGTGGTGGTCTCGTTCCCGGACGCCGCGATGTAGAAGAGCGTGAAGAGCAGTGAGACGTCACGCGCCTCGGCGCCGAAGATCGGCTCGGTGGCGATCGAGACGAGCTTCATGAACTTCTTCTTGTCGGCGGCCGGGCTGTCGGGCAGCGCGTCCTGGTCTACGAAGCTGTAGAGCGTCTGGCTATCCCAGAGCTGAGCGTTCTGCGCCGTCCACGGCGCGTCGACCGGCACCGACTGCGACATGTTGTCGAGGTCCATGACGACCTTCGCGATGTCGCCGGTGACGGTCGGATCCTGCGGTGCAGTCCCGTACAGGCTGCCCAGCGCGGACGAGTCGCTGTAGTACTCGTTCTTGCCACCCGTGTGGTAGACGTCGTTGCCCGTGTCGTAGGTGTCGAACAGCGCGACGCCGACGTCCTTGGCGAGCGCGAGGATGTGGTCCTGGGTCGGGCCTATGAACGTCGCACCGAGCTCCGACCAGCGCCCCTTGCCGAGGTCGTGGTTGAACGTCCTGCCGCCCACGCGGTTCCGCGCCTCGATCACGATGACCGACTTCCCCGCCGCCGCGATCCGGCGCGCGGCGGACAGGCCGGCCAGGCCGGCGCCCACCACGATCACGTCGGCGCGGCGCTTGCGCGCCTTGCCATTCGGCGCCTTCGCCTCCGCGACCGGAACTCGGGACAGCGCGCCCGCCGCCGCACCCGCAGCCCCCGTCTGGATGAGCCGCCGCCTCGTGTAGGCCGAATCCGACAAGGGCGCGAAGCGTAGTCCGATTGCCATCGCGAGCGCTCCACACCGGCTGTCCGCCCCCGCGGGTGCTCCACACCCGCCGTTACCATTGCGCGCGCGTTGGACCTACGCCACGAGGACATCATCCTCGAGACGGACCGCTACCGGATCGAGGGCAAGCTCACGCTGCCCCGAGAGGGGTATCGCAGCCGCCTCTCGGACTACGTGAACCAGCGCGACCGCGAGTTCTTCGCGCTGAGCGAGACGACGGTCACCGCGCTCGACGCCCCGGACCAGGTGCGCCACGCCGCATTCCTCATGGTCGCGCGAACGCATGTCCGGCTGGTCACGCTCGCGAGCGAGGGGAGCTTCGGGGCCGCGTGACGCTCGGGCGCTCCCGCATCCCTCGAAGGGCGCGGCGGGCGGCCGCCCGCGTCGCGCCGAGCCGCGGCCGCACGCTCCGCCGGTAGACGTACCGCGCGCGACCCACGGGGCCGGCGCCGTAGATGCGGAGGCGACGCCGCGGCCGCTCGGCCGTCGCGAACCTGCGCTCGTACTCCTCCTCAGTCCCCGAGAACTCGTACGCGTCAAGCCCGAGCTCGAAGCAGCGCTCGATCATCGCCATCAGCAGCACGAAGCCCGGCCCGAGGCGGCGGTGCGACTCGTCGTACGCGACCTTCAGGGTGAAGACGCGGCCGCGATGCACGAGGCTCATCGCCGTCGCAACCAGCCTCCCGTCGAGCGAGAGCTCCGAGAGGCGCAGGGCGCCGGTCGCGTGGAAGGCGTCGATCAGGCCGTCGAAGAACGTCCTCACCTCGGGCTTGTGCAGGATCGCGGTGCGGCTCTCCCCCTTCCAGCCGGAGGCCTCGAGCTCCAGCAGCCCCCGCCACTGCTGTGCGACCTCGCGTGGCGGCTCGAGCGCCGCGATCTCGAGGTCGTGCTCCCGCGCCGCCTTGCGCTGTAGGCGACCGACCTCAGACCGGACCTTCGACGAGAGCCCGGCGCGGTAGTCGTCCAGCGAGCCGGCGGTCTCGGTGAGCAGCGTGCCCGGCATCTCCTCGGCGATCGTCGGGAGCCCGCGCCGCTCCGCTGCGCCGAGGAGGGCCTCCAGGGTGGGCCCGTCGGCGGCGAGGGCCCGCAGGAACGTCTCGGCCGGCACGGCCGCGATCACCTGCTCGGCAAGGCGCAGCCGCGCCGCGTCATCGGTCGCCATCATCGAGCAGAACGGCGGCATGGCCTCGGCCACGGGCGCCTCCCACGTGCGCCGCCCGTCCCAGATCGGGATCCCCGCCCCAACGCCCCCGTCGCGCCATAGGACCGCCACGCGCAGGCCGCGCGCTGTCCCGAACCCGCGCCACCACGGCACGAGCCACGACGACAGCAGGAACGGCATCTCCTGCTCGCCCGCCAGCGCGTCCCATTCGGCAGAGACCGCCGCGAACCGCGCCAGGTCGGTGATCCACTCGAGCGATTCCACCGTGCGCTCGGCCGGTATCCGTACCGCACCCGCCGGTCGGTCCGAACGGGTGACGCGGAACGGCGCGCGCCGGTAGATTGCCCGAATCCGCTTTCGCGAAGCCCGCACCCGACCCTCGGCCGTAGCCGCCGTGAGCCTCGCCGCCACCGCGTTCGCCGCGGTCGCGATCGCCGGCTGCGGCGGCGGCAGCGGAGCGAGCCTCGACAGCCTGACGAGCTGCTTCAAGGGCAAGCACTTCACGGTCAGCCGCAGCAAGGGGAACCCCACGCTGAAGATGACCGGCTTCCTGACGGTCAACGACGCCGACCTCAACCTGCTGATGACGGTTTACGGCTTCCAGAACGCGGCGGCGGCGAAGTCGTATTACGGCTACCTCAGGAGCACGCACGAGAACGCCAGGCTCAAGGGCACGATCGTCCTGAGCGGGAAGGAAAAGGGCTCCTCGGCGAAGACGTTCGAGTCCTGCGTGAGCTAGAAGGGCGCGCCGCCTTCAGGCGGTGGGGCAATCGGTTGCTGACCGGCTCGCGCCTACTCCACTGAGAGGCCATTCGGTACAGCTATAGGTGGTACGAATGGCCTACCGGTTGGGGGCTGAAGTCAACTCCGCTGGCGCGACACGCCGACGGCGACCCGGACCTGACCGCGGACGAGCACCAGGAGCGCCGGCGCCGCGGCCCACGGGAGGTAGGCCCACGTCCAGTAGTTGGCCGCGAACTGCGCCAGCAGGACGATTCCGGTCAGCAGCGCCGCGAGGCGTGGCAGATCGTCGCGCAGGCCGCGATCCCGTGAGACCGCGAACGTACCGGCGACGACCACCGCGACGAGCGACGCCTCGGCAGCGGGCTGAAGCCAGCCGAGCCCCACGCCCAGCCACAGTGAGGCGAGCGAGCTGCGCTCGAACTGGAAGTCGAGCGCGTGCATCATCGCCCCGATGGCCGGGAGCCCGCCGAGCGCGACGATCGAGCCGGTGAGGATCGCGCTCAGCGCGGCGAGGCCCGCCACCGCGCGAGCCGCGGAGCGTCGGGTGCCGCGGGCGAGCAATACCGGAAGCGCAAGCAGCGGGATCAGCTTGACCCAGGCGGCCACGCCGACGATCACCGCCGCCCGCGCGCGATGCGCGAGCGCCGTCAATGCGAGCACGACGCAGAGCGCGAGCAGCACGTCGTTCGACCCGCTCGAGGCGCTGAGCAATACAGGGGGGAAGGCCAGCCAGGCGAGCGACATGCGCAGCCCGGTGAACCGCGCCGGCTCGCGATCCGGGTCGTCGGCGCCCGTACGCGCCGCCGTGGCCGTACGGACCGCGAGTCGGTAGAGGAGCCAGGCGACGGCGAGGACCACCACGGCGGCGACGATCAGAGCTCCCTGCGGGTCGTCGAAGACGTCGCGGACGGGCATGATCGCCGCGGCCGGTACGTACGCGACGTAGGTGAGGAGTGGATAGGTGTCCCCGTGCAGGATGAAACCGGGGATGTGGCCGTACGGCACGACGCCATGAATGAGGTCGGTCGCGCCCGCGAGCGCCGCGAAGGCGACGTCGCTCGCGCCGGTCGATGTGACGGTCACGACGGTGACCATCAGCGCGAGCCCGGCGACGACGGCGCCCACGATCCGCCTCCGCGAGGGGGCGGCCAGGCGCGACACGAGGCGCCAGAGGAGCGAGCACCCTGCTTCGCCCGCGCCGCCGCCGAGCCCGACACGCAGGCAGCGAACGATCAGGTACGCGAGCGCCGGATACGCCGCGAGGATGCCGCCCTCGATCAGTCCCAGGTTGAAGAGCCAGACAGGCGCGGAAAAGCTGGCGAAGGCGAGCGCATCGAGGTTTCGCACGCTGCGCAGCGGGAGGGTCAGGACGGCGAGGAGGAACAGCAGCGTCATCCCCGCGAGGACCGGGGGCGAGTTGGCTATGCGGCTGCCGGACTCAGGCGCGCCGGACGCGTGAAGGGCGATGTTGGTGACCCTCCGCCGGGAGCTGACGGCCGCGTCGAGGACCAGCCGCGGCCCGCGGAAGAAGGACACTCGCTGGCGCACGTCGTCGAGCGGTGTGACGCGGGCGGTCGTGCGCCCTGCGTGCGCGAGCACCTGAGCGACGTCCCGATCGTCGCGCGCGATACCGATCGCATCCGCCTTCGAGACGGTGTAGCGCCTGATCGATTGCTCCCGCACCGCCACGAACAGCGGGAGGGCGAGCACGAAGGCGAGCGCGGCCCCGAGCAGTGGCCGGCGAAGGAGGGTTGACGCGAAACGTGACATGTCGACTGCGCGACGCCCCTCCACCGCGCCGCCTCGACCGTTTTCGACCTCCGAGCCGCCCCGCTTGAGCGGCGGCGCCCGCCACGCACAGCCCCAGCGCGCCGGGCGCGCTCGGGCTACAGGTTGATCGCAGCCATCCCGGCCTCGTCGTAGCGGTCCCCCGACACCGCCGGCAGCTCGGCGTCGATCCGCGCCAGCTCGTCGGCCGTCAGCTCGACGTCGACGGCGGCGGCGTTCTGCTCGAGGTAGGTCCGCCGTTTCGTCCCGGGGATCGGGACGAGGTCCTCTCCCTGCGCAAGCACCCACGCCAGCGCGAGCTGAGCGGAGGTGACCCCCTTCTCGTCGGCGATCTCGGCGACCTTCACCGCGATCCTCTGGTTCGCCTTCAGATGCTCCCCGGTGAACCGCGGCCCCCGGCGCCGGAAGTCGCCCTCGTCGAGCTCGTCCGGGGACTGGAAGCGTCCCGACAGGAAGCCGCGCCCGAGCGGCGAGTAGGGGACGAACCCGATCCCGAGCTCGCGGCATGTGGGCAGGACCTCCGGCTCGGGGTCGCGCGTCCACAGCGAGTACTCGGATTGGAGCGCCGTGATCGGGTGGACCGCATGCGCCCGTCGGATCGTTTCCGGCGACGCCTCGCTCAGGCCGATGTGGCGAACCTTGCCCTGCTCGACCAGCTCCGCCATCGCCCCCACCGTCTCCTCGATCGGCACGCGCGGGTCGACGCGGTGCTGGTAGTAGAGGTCGACGTGATCCGTCCCGAGGCGGCGGAGGGACCCGTCGATCGAGCTCCGGACGTGATCGGGCGATCCGTCGAGCGGGCCGATCGTCGACATGTCGCCCGGCGACGCGGCATCCATGCGCCGGGCGAACTTCGTAGCGATCATGTACTCGTCGCGGTGGCCCCTGACGGCGCGTCCGACCAGTTCCTCGTTGGTCAGCGGACCGTACATCTGGGCCGTGTCGAGGAAGTCGATGCCGAGCTCCAGCGCGCGCTGGATCGTCGCGATCGCCTCGTTCTCGTCGGTCGATCCGTAGAAGGCCGACATCCCCATGCACCCGAGCCCGAGGGCGGACACCTCCAGCGATCCGAGCGTGCGTCGCTTCATGACCTCTCCTCCCTTCCGACGATCGACCCGTTTGCGGGCGACATCAATAGTGCGTCACCGCCGCGATCACCAGGATGACGACCAAGCCGAGCACGAGCACGATGAGCGCCATCACCGCGAGCTCCGCCGGCGAGTCGAACGGCCCCTGTGCAAGCTTCTCCGCCCGCGAGGACGAAGCCGGATCGCGGCCCTCGCTCCAATCGCGCAGGCGCCGGACCTCGCGCGCGTGCCGGCGATAGGCGAACGTGAGCCAACCGAGCCCGACGAGCGTCACATACCCGAGGATCGAGCCGGCCAGCCTGACGTCCACGTGGTCAGCTTGGCGGGGCTCTCTGAGGCGAACCTAAGGAGCGCTCCTCTAGTGCTTCCAGTCGAGTGCGGCGTGCGCCCGATCGTGGCTCATTCGAAACGCAGGGCCGCCTGCCGCCGATGCGAATCGATCTCTAGCGCGGCGGCAGCTTGCACCGCGCGAACACGTAGCACTCGAGCGCCGGTTCCCTGCTCGGCTGGGGCGCCGTCTGCTGCGCGTTCCCAATCGCGGCGAGGAAGCCGGCGTAGTCGGAGGCGAAGGTCGCCGGGTCGACCCCCGGCTGGAAGGGCTGTGCGCAGACGGCGGACGGGACGTGGCCCGGGTTCGCCAGGGTCTCGTGCCCAAACGCGTCGACCGCCAGCGCGTACGCGACCGGGTCGTAGGTCCCCATCGCGAGGTGGTCCGAGGTGTCGTTCGGGCAGATCTGCTGCACCGCGATGTTGGCGATCCCCCCGCGGCCGGTATGCAGCGACGAGCTCCCGCTCGCGTCCAGGTTCGGCACGACGATCTCGTCGGCGCGGCTGAAGATCACCGTGTAGTCGATGCCGGCGAACGTCTCGGTGCGGCTGTTCAGCGCCTTCATGAAGTGCGAGCCCTGCGCCTGCTGCCAGTCGGCGGCAGAGCACTGCTGCTGGCACACGGCATTCGCGTCGACAGTCCCATGGTTCGACGGGTCGAGGGCCACGAAGTCGTGGACCATCGACCGTGTGCCCGGCCAGAACCGAAGCGCCCACCGGGGCACCATCCCGCCCTGGCTGTAGCCGAGCACGTCGACCCTGCGGTGCGCCCTGGCCGACATCGTGCGAAGCGCGTGCACGACGTATTCGCCGGCGACCTGGATGTCGCCCGTGGCATGCTGCGGGAGGGTGACCGCGCAGTACGGCCAGTGGAGCGCACCGAAGGCCCGCTCGTAGTTCCAGGAGTAGTTCGGACCGGGGTCGAGATCGGTGCCCGGAACCAGCAGGATCGGGTTGCGCGATGCTCTCGCGATCCCTGCCGTGCAGGCGAGCGACTTTCGCAGCTTCTTCGCCAGGACGCTCAGAGACGGCCCGTCGCGGCTCAGGCGTGCGTACGGATCGCCGGCTCCCTGGGCGGCGGGTGCCGTGCTCGCCAGGAGCACGGCCGCCAGCACGAGGCCTCTCCGCATCACCGCTTGAACTGTAGGCGCCAGGCACCCGACGACGGCGCGATGGCCGCTAGGCGTAGCCGGCGGAGGCGCTACGCCCGGCTACGCCGAGACTGCCACGCGCCCGTGCGCCGCTCTCGCCTCGGCGAACGTGACGAGACGTCCACGGTCCTCGTCCCACAGCTTCAGGCGAAGCGCTCGGATCCCGTCCCACAGCGACAGGGTCGGCACGTCGTGGAAGAACTCGTTCTCCCTGTGCGCACGCTCGAGGTTGTAGTTGGGGATGCGCGCGCTCAGGTGATGGACGTGGTGGAAGCCGATGTTCCCTGAGAAGAATTGGAGCACCTTGGGCAGGCGCAGATAGGACGCCCCCTTCAATGCCGCGTCCGCATAGCTCCAGTCCGTGCCGCGCTCCCAGTAGACGCCCTCGAACTGATGCTGGACGTAGAAGAGGAAGACGCCGGCGGCGCCGGCGATCATCACGGTGGGAAGCTGCAGGAGCAGGTACGTCCGCCAGCCGAGCAGCCACACGAGAGCGGCGACGAGCACCGCGAGAGCGAGGTCCGTGTAGATGATGCTGCGGCGGTCGCGCGCACGGCCGCTCCCCTGGGAGAACCTCGGCTGGATGGCTAGCGCCCAGATCGGACCCAGACCGAGCATCACGAGGGGGTTTCGCACAAAGCGGTACCCGAACCGCTTGGCAAACGAACCGCCGGTGTACTCGCGCACCGTCAGGAGGTCGACGTCGCCGATGCCGCGGCGGTCGAGGTCCGACGAGGTGGCGTGGTGCACCGCGTGCTCGTGCTTCCAAGCGTGAAACGGCGAGTAGACGAGCAGGCCGCAGGCGATTCCGATCCACGTATTGGCGCGCCGGTTCGGGAGGAACGAGCCGTGCGAGCAATCGTGAAAGACGATGTAGGTGCGCAGCAGGAAACCGGCCGCGACGACCCCGACCGCGAGTGTCAAGGCGTAAGAGACCCGCAGGAGGAAGTACATCGCCACGCTCAGCGCCAGATAGGGCACTACCGAGGTCGCCAGGTCGAGCGCGCCCCGCCGCAGATCGGGTTTCTCGTACCGAGTGAGCGCGGCCCGCCAGAAGGGAGGCTGCCGCGGGCTCCGAGACACTTGCGGCTCTGTTGTATCAGCGCGGTCGCCCATGCGGGAGGGTGGAAGCTACGACTCTTCCACCGCGTCTGGCAAGAGACACGCGACGAGGAGGCGAGCGAAGAGCATGGTAGCGGTCGCATGGACGTCGGTCCGGGGCGAACCCGCCCCCTTGGCGCCCAAGGAACTCTGGCCCCCTTTCCTGAATCAGCGATGACGCGCTGAATCAGCTCCGAGTCAGACCCGCCTGCTCGAGCGGAGAGGGAGGGATTCGAACCCTCGAGGCAGGTACAAGCCCGCCCACGCGATTTCCAGTCGCGCTCCTTAAGCCACTCGGACACCTCTCCGGGTTTCGCGAAGACTAGAGCGAGTATCGGTGCCTAGGGACGGGCAGAGACGAGCCCGACGACGGTCGGCGCCTGAGGCCGCAGGGGGTCAGAGGCCGAGCCCGCGGACGCCCCTCTCGCCCCAACCGAGGTGGTGCGCGAGCTCGTGGCGCAGGGTGCGCTCGACCTGCGCCCGCAGCAGGTCGGGGTCGAAGCCGAAGTCTCGCTCGAGGGTGTCCTGGTAGAGGACGATGCGGTGCTCCCGGTCGCCGACCGAGATCGACCCTCCGTAGTAGTGGCCGTACGCGCGGAACTCGGAGCCGTGGCTGGAGGTGATGACCGGGACGGACTCGAGCACGTCCTGGAACTCCGCCGGGAGGCGGTCGATCGCGTCCGCGACGAGCTGGTCGAAGCCGGACGGCTCGCCCTCGGCCGGCGTTCGCCGCGCGAGCTCCTCGCTGCGCTTCACGAGACGCTCCACGTCCGCCTCGCTCATCGCCTCACGGCCGATCATGGACACCGTCACCCACGCGCCTAGCAGGACCAGCGCCAGCGCGCCCACCACGACGGCGAGCAGCCCGCCGGCGCCCGAGAGCGAGGGCGGGTTAAGAAGCAGGAGCAGCGTGCCGACCGTGAAGGCCGCGATCGCAGCGGCGCGCAGGATCGGCTTCAGGGTCTCGAGCACGGGGTAAGGCTAGGCTTCGAGAACGATGCGCAAGCTGATCCTGCTCGCCCTCGGAGCCGCCGCTGCGTGGTGGTTTCTGAATCGCGACTCCGGCCAGGGGAGCGTGCCGCCGCCGCCCGCCCCGGCGCCGGAGGGCGCGCCGCCCGAGCGGGTCCAGGGCACGCCCGCGGACTCGGCGGAAGCGGTTCGGGACGACCAGCCGTCCGCCACGGGCGCCGGCGACGCCGTCGTGCCGGACACGTCCGCCGACGACCCGCTAGTGCGCCGGCAGGAGAAGGCCGCGGCCGCGGAGGCCGCCGCCGTGGGCGGGCCGGCGGACACCGCGACGGCCGACGTCGACGAGGAGATGCGGCCCGTCATCGAGGCGTCGGGGGACGCGGAGGAGACCTTCGAGGAGACCGAGGACGAGGGCCGCTGATTGGCGATCGCGATCATGATCCTCGTCCTGCTCGTGGTCGGCGGCTTCATCGGCGCCGCCCTGAACTTCGGCAGCGGCATCCTCGGCATCCCGCTCGTGCTGATCTTCGTCGGCGCCCTGCTCGGCAAGGAGACGATGCAGCGCCAGCAGCGCATCCTCCAGATGAAGCGCTTTCGGCGCCAGGCGCGCGCGCGGAAGGTCGAGTTCGACGCCGCGGACAAGCGCACGGTGGTGTGACTCGATGCGCCCGGTCCGGCTGACCTGCGCCTCGTCCCGCTGACCTCGACCGCGCGCGCGTGAAACCGGTCCGGGTCGGCTGCTCGCGCGCGTGAAACCGGTCCGGGTCGGCTGCTCGGGCTGGAACTACAAGGATTGGCGCGGTCTGGTGTATCCGGAGGGCCTGCCGCCGAGCCGGTGGCTCGAGCACTACGCCACGCTGTTCGACACGGTCGAGGTCAACTCGACCTTCTACCGCCTCGCGCGGCCGGAGGCGGTCGCCCGCTGGTTGAAGCAGACGCCGGAGGGGTTCGTCTTCACCCTCAAGGCGAGTCGCTACCTCACGCACATCAAGCGCCTCGCCGGCCTCGACCAGGGGATGGCCCGGTTCTACGAGGCGATCGCGCCGCTCGTCGGCACGCCGAAGCTCGGTCCCATCCTCTGGCAGCTGCCAGAGAGCTTCAGACGCGACGACACGCGGCTCGCAGACGCGCTCGAACGACTCCCCGGCGGGCGCCACTGCTTTGAGTTCCGCCACGAGAGCTGGTTTCAGCCTGCCGTCTACGAGCTCCTCCGCCGCCACGGCGCAGCGCTCGTGATCGGCGACCATCCGCAGCGGCGCTTCCAGGCCTACGAGATGACCGCGGACTGGACCTTCATTCGCTTCCACTGGGGAGCCCGCGGCCGCCGCGGCAACTACTCGGAGGCCGAGCTCGACGAGTGGCGCGCCCGAATCGAGGACTGGCGGTCGAGCGTGGAGGTCTATGCGTACTTCAACAACGACTGGGAGGGCTTCGCGGTTAAGAACGGTATGTGGCTGAAGGAGCGCCTGGCGCCGTAGGGGCCGCCTGCGTCCGGCGCGGTAGCCGGCACCGCGTCAGCCTCCGCTGTTCGAAGTCCCGACCCCGGGACCGGCGTCAGCCGGCGCTCTTCGGGTTGCCGGAGGCCTGACCGTCGTCGCCCTGGCCCTCCTCGCCCGGGACCCCCGCCTGCTCCTCGGCGTCCTCGGGCGAGGCGCCCTGGCCCTCGTCGGCGGTCGATTCGTCGGAGGGGCGGTCGTGCTCGTCGCGCTCGGTCACAGTGACGCGAGCATACAGCCGGACGGTCGGACATCCGTCGCCCGGGGCGCCGCCCGGGCCGGCGGCGTCCGATAGACGTTGGCGTGTTGGAGACACATAGTGTCCCTAAGGCGCCAACGTCTCGTGATTCGGTCTCTAGCCTCGTGTCCGTGCGACGCCTCCTCCCGCCCTTCCTCGCCGTCGCCGTGGCCGGCGCGGCGGTGCTCGCTGCCTCGGCCGGCGGGCACCCCGTGAAGGGCGCGCCCAACTGTCCCATCTTGCCCGCGAACAACCCGTGGAACCAGCGCGTCGACAAGCTCCCCGTCGCGTCCGACTCCAAGGCGATCGTGAAGAGCATCGGCCGGAACACGGGCCTGCACCCGGACTTCGGCTCGGGCAAGTGGGATGGCGGCCCGATCGGGATCCCGTACACCACCGTCTCGCATACGCAGCCGAAGGTCAAGGTGCGATTCGACTATGCGAGCGAATCGGACAAGGGCCCCTATCCGATCCCGAAGAACGTGCCGATCGAGGGCGGGCGCCAGTCCAGCGGGGATCGCCACGCGATCATCGTGGACCGCGACGCCTGCCGGCTCTACGAGCTCTACGCGCTCTACCCGCCCAAGCCCGGGAAGTCGACGTGGCGGGCGGGGTCCGGTGCGATCTGGAGCCTGAGCTCGGACAAGGTGCGGCCGAAGGGATGGACCTCGGCGGACGCCGCCGGCCTGCCGATCCTGCCTGGCCTTGCCCGCTATGAGGACCTCACGCACGGCGGGATCGATCACGCTCTGCGGTTCACCGTGTCCGAGACGCGGCGGGCGTTTGTATACCCGGCCCGCCATTACGCGTCGGACCTGACCGATCCGAACCTGCCGCGCATGGGCGAGCGGCTTCGTCTCAAGGCGGGCTACGACATCTCCCAGTTCCCGCCGCAGGCGCGCGCCGTGCTGCGGGCGCTCAAGCTCTACGGGATGATCGTCGCCGACAACGGGTCCGACTGGTACATCTCCGGCGCTCCGTCGAGCCAATGGAACAACGACGACCTGCACACGCTCGGCCAGGTGAAGGGGAGCGCGTTCGAGGTCGTCGACACGAGCGCGCTGCCGCGGCCCTGACCCCGCGCCCGTCCGCCTAACCCCGCCCCGACCGGCTGCACCCGCACGGTCCCCGGCGGTCTATTGTGCGCGGCGATGAGGGCGAGGACGATCGTTCGCCTGCGCGCGGCGCTCGGGGTTGGCATCGCGATCGCGCTTGTGCTGCCCGGCGCCGCCGCCGCCGCGCCCAAGAAGCGCCGCGTCGAGACGGTGGTGCACTCGAAGGCGCCCGACGCACGGCTCGTCAAGGAGTCGTACGTCCACCTCTACGCCCCGTTGCCGAGCGCCGACGGCCCCCATCCGGCGGCGTGCGACTGGATCGGCTACCTGCGCTTCCGGGACGCGCACGGGCCGCGGCAGGCGAAGCGCGCGGATGCCGTGTTCGTCACGATGCCGGGCATCTTCGCGGGCGCGTCGATGCTCGACCAGTTCGCACGGAACACCGTGCGGCGCGCGGCAAAGCGGCACCGTCACGTGGAGGTCTGGACGCTGGACCGTCGATCGAACTGCCTCGAGGACCACTGGGGATCGACGTACGCCGCCCGCAAGCACGACTACCGCATCGGGCTCGACTACTACTACCACGGAGGGAGCGCAGGCGGGCGGCACTTCAGCGGCTTCAAGAGCGAGGCCGACGTGCCCTGGCTCTCCCATGTCGGGCTCGCGCAGACCGTCCGCGACGAGTACACCGTCATCACCCAGGGGATGCCGCGCAAGCTGCGCAGGAAGAAGGTCTTCTGCGGCGGGCACTCCCTGGGCGGGCCGCTGACGGCGGCATTCGCCGACTGGGACTTCGACGGCAACCCCAAGACCACACGGGACGCCGGCTACAACCAGTGCGCCGCGTACTTCGCGCTCGACACGCGGCTCGACCTCGGGACGCCGGGCAGCGGAAGCTCGGGCGGCGGTGGGCAGTCGAGCGTCGGCATCGCTGCGGGCCTGGCCGCGGGCAGCATGGGCTCACCGTACGTGGACGCGCCGCCCTTCACGCCCGAGACGATCGGCGCGATCGGCCCGATCGGCGTCGCCGCCTTCCAGCAGCCGAACGCGGTGAGCCAGGTGGCGCAGCTGTTGCCCAACGACGCGAACTTCGAGGCGACCTTCCGTCTCCTCTACTCCCACGACGCGGCGAACGCGATCACGCAGATGCCGAGCATCCGCGACTTCAAGGTGACCAACGAGGTCTCCCTGGCCGTGACCTTCGACGACAACTCCGCTCCGGTGACGATCACGCGCGCAAGCCTCGGGACGTTCAAGGGGGGAGCGGTCGACGAGAAGAGCTGGCCTGCGCCGTACAACGGGACGCTCCCGGGAGGCCTGATCGACGGCATGCACCTCATGGTCCCCACGCAGGCGCCGGACGGTCCGCTCTACACCTGGTGGAACTACGACAAGGTCGGCCTGCCGGGCACGCCCGTCCAGGTCGACCATCAGGGGCACCCGTTCACCTCGCGCGGGAGCGAGGTCTCCGACATCCGGCAGTTCGCGCGCGTGATGTACGAGGCCCCCGCGGACTTCGCCGAGCAGTACTTCCCGACCCACCTGCTCGCAGACGAGGAGGACGCGGGGAACGGCGACCGCAGTGGAGACCTCCAGAACCTCCGGTACGACGGCATCCCGAAGCGCCCCGCGTACTACGCCGATGCGGAGTCGGGCATCGAGCAGGGAGCGTCTGCGCCCCCGCATGGCAAGCCGCCGACGGTATGGATCAAGCTGCCGGGCTACAACCACATCGACGTCGCGTCCGCGGCCTGGAAGCAGAACAACGGCAAGCCCGAGCAGGAGTCGAAGCGTCTGATCGACTTCGCGTTGCAGGTGCTCGCCCAGGAGGGTGGCACGAGGTCCTCCACCCACGGCAAGGCCGTACCCTGACCGCGCTCGCCTCCGATCCGTTGACAAGGAGCCCGCTTTGACCGACCAGCCGCCCCAGCCGCCCGGCACCCCACCGCCCGGCACGCCGCCGCAGGCGCAGCCGCCGCCCCCAGCTCAGGCGCCCCCGCCGCTGACGGCCCCCTCGCAGCAGCCGTACGCGCCGCAGCAGCCGTATCCCCAGCAGCAGCCGTACCCCCAGCAGCCGTACGCGCCCCAGCCGTGGGCGCCGCAGGTCATCCTGCCGCCCGCGCTCCACGGGAAGCAGTTCGCGGACTACGGGCAGCGCGTCGGCGCCTACCTGATCGACGGCCTATTCGTGCTCACGATCGTCGGCATCGTCGTCAACTGGTTCCTGATGGGCCGTGAAGGCGAGCGCAATGGCATGTCGCTCGGCAAGCAGGTCGTGAAGATCCGCGTCTTCCGGGAGGACGGTCAGCCGATCTCGACCGGCTTTGCGTTCGTCCGCGACTTCCTTGTCCGCTTCCTGCTCTTCTTTATCGCCGGCTTCTTCTTCGTTGGCATTCCCGGCCTGCTCGACCTGCTCTGGCCGCTCTGGGACGAGCGGAACCAGGCGCTCCACGACAAGATCGTCAGCACCTACGTGATCAAGGCGCCCGACGAGCCGCAGCAACCGGGCATCGCGGTTCCGTCGGCATAGACGGCGCCCTATCCCCGGCGGCGGTCCTCGATCGTCAAGAGCTCCGCCTCCTGGTGGTCGACCTGGAGCGTCGAGTGGTCGATCTCGAAGCGCTCGTGCAGGAGCGCGCTGAGCTCGCGCCGCTTGGCGTGGCAATCGACGTCGCCCGCGACGAGGACGTGGGCCGAGAGGGCGGGGAACCCCGAGGTGACCTCCCACACGTGCAGGTCGTGGACCTCGGCGACGCCCGGCTGGGCCGCCAGCGCCATCCCAACCTCGTGCGGGTCGATGCCGTGGGGGGCGGCCTCCAGGAAGACGCGGCCCGACGCCCGGAGCAGGCCGTACGAGGCGCGAAGCATCAGGGCCGCCACGAACAGCGAGGCGATCGCGTCCGCGCGGTGGAAGCCGGTCGCGAGGATCACGACCGCCGCGATCGCGGTCGCGACGAACGCGTAGAGGTCGGTCAGGATGTGCTGGTAGCTCCCCTCCACGCTCAGGCTGCGGCGGTTCGCGCGCGCTAGCACCCACGCGACCGCGACGTTGACCGCAACACCCGCCAGCGCCGTCGCGAGCATCGCCGCGCCGTCGACGTTCGGCACGCTGGCGAGCCGGCGGATCGCCTCGTACAGGATCAGCAGCCCGAGCACGAGCAGCGTGATGCCGTTGACCTGGGCCGAGAGGATCTCGGCACGGCCCAGCCCGTACGTCATCGCGCCGCGGGCGGGTCGCGCGGCGAGCCGGGCCGCGACCAGCGACAGCGCGATCGCGGCGGCGTCGGTGAGCATGTGAGCGGCGTCCGACAGCAGGGCGAGCGACGAGGCGAGGATCCCGACCACGACCTCGACGGCCATGAAGGCCAGGATCAGGCCGAGCGCGAGCGCGAGCCTTCCCGGATCGGCCGTCGCCGAGGTGGCGTCACCGTGGTCGTGGTGGCCGGGCATCCGGCCGAAGTTACCGCGGCATCGGTCGCGTCGCCGGAGTACCTTGCAAGCTCGCATGCGTGGGAGGCTGGGGATGACGGTCGGCGCCCTGCTGCTCCTGGTGGGGGCCGCGGCGCCGGCGGCGCGCGCCGATAACGCCACCTGGCTGATCGGCGCGGCGAAGGCCGACATCACGCCGCCGGCATTCGACGCGACCCAGGACCTCAAGGACTTCCCCGAGGTCGATACCTCCAGGCAGACGACCTGCCCCCGCAGCGTCTACAACGGCAAGCGGCTGTGGCGTTTCGAGGAGCCGTACATCGACGCGAACGGGTCGGGCCACTTCGAGTACCCCGACCCGAACGGCAACCCCGGCAAGCCGGGCGACCAGTTCTGCGATTACAACCACAACGGACGCTGGGACGGCATCTACCTGTCCGGCGGCCAGAACAACCAAGCCACCGCCGTTCACGACCCGATCGATGCGCGCGCGATCGCGTTCTCCGACGGCAAGAAGACCGTCGTGCTCGTGTCCGTGATCTCCCAGGGGATGTTCAACACCTACATCGATCCCGCGCGCGCCGAGGCCGAGTCGATGGCGAGCCAGGGATCGCACAGGGCGACGTGCGGCCACATCGACGAGATGGTTGTGAGCTCCAACCACAACGAGAGCTCGCCCGACCCGATCGGCCTCTACGGCGCGCCGCCGATCCCGAACGCGCCCGCCGGAGCGCATTCGGGGATCGACGACTACTACATGGACTGGGTCGCGCATCAGATCGCCACGGCGGCCGTGCAGGCGTGCGACCAGCGTCAGCCCGCGACGATGCGCGAGGCGGAGTTCCCGATCCCGCCGGGGCTGCGGCAGGAGATCCCCGGCGACCGCTTCCCGACCGCCGACGACTACGGCAAGCCCGCGGCGATCGATCCGAAGGTGCGTGTGCTTCAGGCCCGCGCCGCAAACGGCCAGACCATCTTCACGATGATGAACCTGGCCGACCACAACCAGGACATCGGTCAGTCGGACACGCCGGGTGTCGCCACCGCGATCAGCGGCGACTGGCCTGGGTACTTCCACCGCCAGCTGGAGGGACTGACGGGCGGGATGGCGATGTTCCTCGCCGCGGACATCGGTTCGATGGAGGACCCGATAACGGTGCCCGCGATCGGCGGGCCGCTGTGTCGCAACGGCGAGAACGGCTGCTACGAGCAGGTGCAGGCGACGGGCGACGCCCTGGCTGACCATGTCGCCGCCTCGCTCTCCACGGCCAGGCCGGTGCGGGTC
>JAFAQQ010000012.1 GCA_019246335.1 Actinomycetota bacterium
CCGCGCAGTCGGCCAAGTCCGCCGATCGCGCCGAGCTCCAGCGTATGGTCGGCGATCTCGCCGAAGGCGGGATCGACTTCGTGATCGTCCACAAGGTTGACCGCCTCGCGCGCTCGCGCCGTGACGACGTCGCGCTCAGCCTGGCGATCGAGCAGGCCGGCGCCAAGCTCGTCTCGGTCACCGAGAACATCGACGAGACCCCGACCGGCTTGCTGCTCCACGGGATCATGGCGAGCGTCGCCGAGTTCTACTCGCGCAACCTCGCCACCGAGATCATGAAGGGGACCGTGGCCAAGGCAAAGCGCGGCGGCACCCCCACCCGCGCGCCGCTCGGCTACCGCCACGTCCAGCGCTGGGACGAGCGCCGCGACATCCGTACGATCGAGATCGACGAGGAGCGCGCGCCGCACATCCAGTGGGCCTTCCGCGCCTACGCCACGGGAGAGTGGTCGCTCGACGCGCTCGAGGACGAGCTGTG
The DNA here is from genome assembly GCA_019246335.1 of Actinomycetota bacterium. GTDB lineage: Bacteria > Actinomycetota > Thermoleophilia > Solirubrobacterales > Thermoleophilaceae > AC-37. Next base: position 479 of record JAFAQQ010000012.1, read on the forward strand.
GGAGCGTGGCCTGCGTTCGCGCCCGACGCCGACCCGACCGCCGGGCCGGGTCCGTCGCTCTGTCATCGCGCGCCTGCTGCACAACCCCTACTACATCGGTGTCGTCCGCTACCGCGGCGTCGACTACGAGGGCAAGCACCCGAAGCTGATCTCCGAGGAGCTCTTCGAGCAGGTCCAGGCGGTGCTGGCCGCTCGCGACGTGGCCGGCGAGAAGCAGCGCCGCCACCCCCACTACTTAAAGGGCACGATCTTCTGCGGCCACTGCGGCCGGCGCTTCCTCTACCAGAAGGCGATCGGCCGCCGGGGCGGGATCTACTGGTACTTCATGTGCGCGGGGCGCCACCAGGGCTCGGGCTGCCCCCAGCCCTACATCCCAGCCGAGCTCGCCGAGGCCGAGGTCGCCCGCTACTACGGCCGCACGGTGAAGTTGCGGGCCGAGCGGATCGCCGGGCTAAAGGACGACCTCGTCGCTGGTTTCGACGAGCTCGCGAAGCACCGGCAGCGCGAAGCCGCCAGACACCAGAAGGCGATCGGCAAGCTGAACGAGGAGCGGCGCAAGCTGCTTCAGGCCCATCTGGCCGGCGCCGTTCCGCTCGACCTACTCCAGGACGAGCAGGCTCGCGTCGGGCGCGAGCTGGCGACCGCCCACGCGAAGCTGGAACAGGCCGAGCAGGAGGTTGGGCAGGTAAAGGAAGGCCTCGAGCTCGCCCTGCGACTGGCTGCGGACGCCGAGGCCGCCTATGCGCTCGCCGACGATTTGACCAAGCGCCGCTGGAACCAGGCGTTCTTCAAGAAGATCTTCCTGCGCGATCTCGAGACCTCCGGTGCCGAACTGGCCGACCCGTTTGCTCAGCTGCTCGCCGATGACCTGGCCCAGGAACTCGAGCGGATCTCAGCCGATTCCCGTAGCGGGGGTTCGATTGAGAACCAACTATTGGAGGCGGGGGGAATCGAACCCCCAACTCCGGCTTGCAAAGCCGGCGTGTTCCCGTTAGCACCACGCCCCCGGTTGCGCGCAGGATAGGCGCAGCCGGAGCCCGGCGTGAAGCATCCCGGTTCCGGGAAGACACCTAGACATGACAGACGAGAGCACCGCCACCGAGGAGAAGCAGGCCCACGCGTCGGGCGACGAGCCCGACACGAAGGAGGAGCTGCACGACGAGGGCGGCGCCAGCGGGGACACCGACAAGTCGCCGCGGGCCGCGAACGAATCGGACCAGCCGCAGCGTGCCGAGGTCTCGAACTACGAGATCGTCACGCACTACTTCGACCAGGCGGCGGAGCGGCTCGGCATCCCCGACGACATCGCGGCCGTGATCAAGACCTCGTACCGGGAGGTGCAGGTCCAGATCCCCGCGCGACTCGAGGACGACCGGATCCACGTGTTCTCCGGCTACCGCGTCCAGCACAACGGAGCGCGCGGCCCGTACAAGGGCGGGATCCGGTTCCACCCAGACGTCGACCTCGACGAGGTGCGGGCGCTCGCCGCGCTGATGACCTGGAAGACCGCGATCACCGGCATCCCGTTCGGCGGCGCGAAGGGCGGCGTCAACTGCCCCCCCAGCGAGCTCCGCGACGAGGATCGGGAGAAGATCGCCCGCACCTTCATGGACAAGGTCGAGAAGCTGCTCGGTCCGCACCGGGACATCCCGGCGCCCGACGTCGGCACCAACGCGCAGACGATGGCCTGGATGATGGACGAGTACGGGAAGCTCCACGGCCACACCCCCGCATGCGTCACGGGCAAGCCGATCGCGCTCGAGGGGTCCGTCGGCAGGGAGGCGGCGACCGGCCGCGGCCTCGTGTACCTCTACGAGGAGGCCGCTTCGGACCTCGACCTCGAACCCGAAAAAACCCGCGTAGTCGTCCAGGGGTTCGGGAACGTCGGCTCCTGGGCCGCTCGGATCCTCCAGGACATGGGGTGCAAGGTCATCGCCGTCTCCGACGTCCACGGCGCGATTCGCTCGGACGAGGGCATCGACGCGCACAAGCTGTCGGAGCACGTAGGGAAGAAGGGCGAGCTGGCCGAGTTCGACGGCGTCGATCAGATCTCGCCCGACGAACTGATGGACACCGAGTGCGAGCTCTTCATCCCCGCGGCGCTCGGCGGGATGATCCACAAGCAGAACGCCGACCGCCTGCGCTGCAAGCTCGTCATCGAGGGCGCGAACAGCCCGACCACCCCGACCGCCGACGAGATCCTGGCCGACAACGGCGTCCACGTGATCCCCGACGTCATGGCGAACGCGGGCGGCGTGATCGTCGCCTAGTTCGAGTGGGTGCAGAACCTCCAGCACCTGCGCTGGGAGGAGGACGACGTGAACGAGCGGCTGCGCACGATCATGCAGCGCGCCTACCGCGAGGTCCGGGACAAGGCGGAGGACAAGGACCTTCCGCTTCGGCCGGCGGCGTACGAGCTCGGGATCGAGCGGGTCGTCGAGGCCGCGACCATCCGCGGCTACGTCCACATGGACGACTGACGCGAGCGCCGTTCACGCGGGCGTCGTGGGCGCTCCCGCTCGTCATCTCGAGAGCCGGCGACCCGCTGGAAAGGCAAAGGGGGCCGGCGTCCGAGCCAACCCCCTTTGCGACGCGGCCTTCCTGCCGCAAACGACGGAACCCTCCATGCCGTCGTATGCGGTTGATCGGCGCGCCGTGCGCGCACCGCGACGCACGGATGCGCTAATCGGACAAGCGTCCAGGCGGTGGCAGGCTAGAGGTGCTCGTGGCCGCGGGGCTCGTCGAGCTGGGGCGGTTCGGCGCCCGCCGGGTCCTCGCCCGGAGCCTCGTCGACCGGTGGCTCCTCGACCGGCGGGCGGTCGTCGACCGGCGGTTCGTCCTCGACGGGTGGCTCATGGAACGGGGTCTCCTCGTCAGCACCCCGTTCGTCCTCGCCCGGCGGCTCGTGCAATGGCGTTTCGTCCTCCCCGCCACGCTCCTCCCCCGGTGGCTCGTGGAACGGGGTCTCGGCCTCGGCCGTCCCACCCTCGCGCAGCTCGCCCGGTTCGCCGACGTGCCCCTTGAAGTCGTGCTCGAGGTCGTACACCACGGTCTCGCTGTCGTGGTCGATTCCCGAGCTCGCCGGCGGGAAGCGGTCCTCGGCCGTCCGGCCGGCGTCCTCCTCCACGACGGGATCGAGGATGGTCGTCTCGTCCGTGTGGGGACTGTCCTCGTCCGAGAAGATGCTCGCGGCGGGATCGCGTCTGGCCGGGCCCAGGGCCTCCGCCTCGGCACGCGCGAGCTCCGCCTCGGACGCCCCGTGGCGGCGCCTCAGGTCGAGATGGTCACGAATGGCCTCGTCGAGGACGCCCATCGGGGCGGAAGTAAATCACCGCCCCGGTGGCGATGCCGGTCAGCTCTCGGCCTCAGCTGGGACCGGCTCGCTGCGCCGGACGCGGTTCTTGCCCGCCCGCTTCGCCCGGTACAGCGCGGCGTCCGCCTCCGCGACCAGCGACTCGCGGTCATGAGCGCAGACGGGCAGGGCCGCGACCCCGAAGCTCGCCGTCACGGCGAGTGACTCGCCGCCGCCGACGGCGGGGATACGCAGGTCCTCAATCGCGGCGCGCATGCGCTCGGCGGCGAGCTCCGCACCGTGGAGGTCGGTCTGCGGCAGGATCACCGACAGCTCCTCGCCGCCGTAGCGGGCCGGCTCGTCGATGTCGCGGGAGAGGTCGCGGAGGACGCGCGCGACCTCGACCAGCACCGCGTCGCCCTGAAGGTGCCCGAAGGTGTCGTTCACATGCTTGAAGTCGTCGATGTCGAGCATGACGAGCCCCACGTCCGTGCCGAAGCGGCGGCTCCGCTCGATTTCGGAATCGAGCGTCTCGTAGAAGTGGTTGCGGTTGTAGAGGCCGGTGAGCTCGTCGGTCACTGCCTGGAGTCGCACCGTCTCGTGGAGGTCGACGTTCTCGATCGACACCGCCGCCTGACCGGTGAGATAGGTGAAGAGCTCGTACTCGGAGTCGTCGAAGGGTCGCCCCTTGCGCGCGATCGAGATCACTCCCACCTGCTCGATCGCGCTCCCGCTGCCGAGGCGGGCGACGAGCGGCGCTGCGAGGGCGTGGTAGCCGTCGACCTCGGCGCGCACCGGCTTGCGCTGCTCCGTCGTCTCGTCCTCGGACGCGGCCTCGAGCGAGGCGAGCCAGTCCGCGCCGATGTCGGTGTCGACCGCGAACGCCGAGCGCTCCGCCGACTCGAGCGCGGCCTCGAGCTCATCGGTCGCGTCTCCGATGCGCGCGCTCCGCATCCGCCGCTTGTCGATCGGCAGCGCGCGGCCCGTGTCGGCTTCGCAGGCGTCCACGGCGGTCCGGACGGCGAGGTTCACGATCCCCCCGCGGTCGAGACCGGCGGCGAACGCCTCGCCCACTCGGCGAATGGTGTCCTCCAGCTCGTGCCGCTTGCGCGAGACCTCGTCGATGTTCGAGGCGAGCTGGTCGGACATGGCGTTGAACTCCCGCCCGAGCTCGGCGAACTCGTCGCTTCCCTCCACCGGAACCGGCCGCGAGAAGTCGCCGTGCGCGAGGCGCCGCGCGGCGTCCAGGAACTGCGCGATCTGGTCCTGGAGAGCGCGCGCGACGATCCTCGACGAGATCAGGGCGAGCAGGAGGAAGCCGACGAGGATCGCGCCGATGAGCAGCCACTTCCGGGTGATCGCGCTGTTCAGGGCCGACTCTCGCTCGAATAGGCCGACCTGGATCGTCGGCCCCGCGGCCTCCGAGACCTGCGCGAACCTGCCGCGGTACTTCGTGCCCGCGACGGTGACATCGCCTGAGCGGGGGGATCCGCCGGGGGGCTCGCGCACGCTCGACGCGACGACGCGACCCTGGCGGGCGACGCGCACGGTGAGGCCGGTCGTCCGCGCGACGGCGCGGACGTAGGCGCCCGCGGGCGTCGTAGAGATCGCGACGTACCCAAGCGGCCGGCCGCCGCCCGTGGACGGCGCGGCGACTGCCAGCGCGACCACGTCCGGCGCTCCCGTGCTCGCGATCTGCCGGCGCCCGGGGTCGAAAGCGGCGATCCACGCGACCGAGGGGTGACTGCCGCGGAGCTCCGTGAGGCGGCTTCGAACGGCACCGGGCTTCGGGTGCGTGAGCGCTGCGGCGAGACCCGGGTCGCTCGCGATCGCGTCGAGCGCGGGCCGGGCGCCCGCGCGATCCGCGTCGTAGATCGCGAACGCGGCGCGCAGCCCCTGGGCGATCTGGGCATCCGCCTTCCCGGTCTCGCTGTCCGCCGTGATGCTGAAGAGCACGAGCGCGACCGCGATCATCGGGATGACCACGATGATCGTGAAGAAGAGCAGCAGACGGGCGCGGAAGCTCATAACTGGTGTTTACCCGGGCCCCAAGTGTCGCGCGCGCGAACCCATTGCAACACTGATTATTCGTCGAGGGGACCCGGTTTCCGCCCGCCCGCGCGGCTGTGGGCGAGCGCTACCATCCCGTCGCGCGGGGCTATAGCTCAGCTGGAAGAGCGCCTGGATCGCACCCAGGAGGTCGCCGGTTCGAGTCCGGCTAGCTCCACCATTTTGAGGAAGGTCGAAACCCCGGCTCCTCGGAAGGGGCCGGGGTTTCGCCGTCCAGGACCGCGCGTCCGGCAGCTCCTCATCGCATTCCAGCTAGCTCTAGACACATAGCTCGCTGAGATTGCTCGGACGGGTGAGCAGCCCGGAGGGCGACGAACCCGTCCGAGGCGACTCCGAAGGCCGCGCCGCAGGGGCGCGCCATGCGATGCGCCCGCGTCACGGCTTGGTCGCCGCGTTGCTACAGGTTCGCCCCTCTTTGCGGCTGGTCTCGGAGTGTCGCTGAATCGATCAACTCGGCATACATGCGCGTAGCCGTGGCGCGCGCCGAGCATGCCGCTCCGCGAGAAAGCGGTAAGCCCGGCTAGCGCGCTGTAACGCGGAACCGCACTATCGACCTGGGACTAAACCTCTGAGGTCAGGCGTCTGGCGAGACAGGCGCGGCGTGCATCTCTCTCCGCTTGACCGAGGCCGAGCCTATACTTGAGGTCACAAGCTTTTGCTATGGCACGCGCAGCGACAATCCCGAAGACCTCTCCTGAGATCCAGGCGTTCGTGCGCCTGGTGCGCGCAAGTGTCGCCGTCACCCGCGAGCTGAGTGCGCAGCTGAGCGCCGATCACGGGTTGTCGATTAACGCGTACGAGGCGCTGCTCACGCTCGCCAGGGCGCCGGACTCTCGGATGCGGCGGGTCGATCTCGCCGACAGCCTGCTGCTCACCGCGAGCGGGGTGACCCGGCTGCTGGACAGCCTCGAGTGCGACGGCTACGTGGGGCGTGAGCAATGCGAAAGCGATCGCCGCGTCAGCTATGCGGTCTTGACCAAGACCGGGCGCGACAAGCTGCGCGAGGCCGACACGACCCACACGAGACAGATCCGCGAGCTCATGGGCGAGCACTTCGAAGACGGCGAGCTGACACAGCTTGCCGACCTGCTCGCTCGTCTGCCGGGCGTCGAACCGGCGGACGAGAGCTGCGCGCCCGACTCCTAGCGGTCGCCGAGCCCCCGGCAGCATCCGTCCTCTCAGTAGTTGAGGGGTTAATAGTTGACGGCGCAAGCTCTTCTGCTAGGATGCTTGAGCACGCAAGTTTCCGCCGAACTATCGAGAGGACACACCATGAGCAGCCAGATCACACAGCAGGCGCTTCCGACGGGCACCTGGGGCGTCGACAAGGTCCATTCGACCGTCGGCTTCGCCGTGAAGTACATGGCCGGCACCTTCCAAGGGACCTTCTCGGATTTCGACGCCCGTCTCGATGACGGCATCCTGCGTGGCTCGGCCGAAGTCGCCAGCGTCCAGGTGAAGGACCCCAATCTCGAGGCGCATCTCCAGAGCCCCGAGTTCTTCGACGCCGAGCGTTTCCCGCAGCTCAGCTTCAAGGCCGACCACGCTGATCGCTCGGATGACGAGCTGACGATCAGAGGCGAGTTGACCTTGAAGGGCCACACCGAGCCGGTCGAGATCAAGGGCCACATCAGCGACCCGGCCGCGGATCCCTATGGCGGCGAGCGCTTCGGGCTCCAGCTCGAGGCGACCGTCGACCGGACGAAGTTCGGGCTCAACTGGAACAACCCGGTTCCGAGCGGCGACCCGGCTCTCGCCAACGACGTCACGATCATCGCCGATCTGCAGCTGGCCAAGGAGGCCTAGCAATGCGGGTGCTCGGCATCAGTGGCAGCCTCCGGCGCGACTCGCACAACACCAGGCTCCTCCGCGCCGCCGGCGAGCTCGTCCAGGAGCACGGTGCCGAGTTCGAGGCCTTCGAAGGCCTGAAGGCGATCCCGCCCTACGACGAGGACGACGACGTCGGCGAAGGCCCCGGCGCCGTCGCCCGTCTGCGCGAGGCGATCGCCGGGGCAGACGCCATTCTGTTCGCGACGCCGGAGTACAACTCCTCGGTTCCGGGGGTGCTCAAGAACGCCGTCGACTGGATGTCGCGGCCGGCAGGCAAAAGCCCGCTCCGCAACAAGCCGGTCGCCGTGGTCGGCGCCAGCACCGGGATGTTCGGCGCCGTCTGGGCACAGGCGGAGTTGCGCAAGGTGCTCGGGGCGACCGGCGCGCGGGTCGCTGACGTCGAGCTCGCCGTCGGCCATGCCCACGAGCAACTCGAGCCCTCTGGACACCCGTCCGATCCCGCCCAGCGGGAGGCCCTCGGCGACGCCGTCGGAGTGCTTTTGGGCGAGCCCCAGGGGCTAAGGGTGGCGGCCTAGATGCAGGATGGGATCGACAGCTTCGCCGCGGCCTACACCGAGGCCAGCCGCCAGATCAGCCCTTCGGGTCGCCTGCGCGAGATTCGCGAGGCGGCGTGAGATGGCTGCGATCTGCACACACCTCGACAGCATCGAGCTCTTGCAGCTACCGGAGGCGGTCGCGGGCTGCCAGGACTGCCTCGCCATCGGAGGCAGATGGGTCCACCTGCGAATGTGCCAAACCTGCGGCCACATCGGCTGCGACAGCTCACCGAACCGGCACGCGAGCAAGCACGCCGCGGCCAGCGGGCATCCAATCGCTCGTTCCGCCGAGCCCGGCGAGGACTGGAGCTGGTGCTATCTCGACGAAGTCGCGTTCCTTGTGGGGGCCGACGGCTGATGTCCACCTGGACCTTCGAACCCGGCCATACCGAGGCGGAGTTCCGCGCCCGGCACATGATGGTGACCTGGGTCCGCGGCCTGTTCAAGGACATCCACGGCCGCCTGGAGCTCGACCGGGACAACTGCCTCGACGCGACCTTCGAGGGCGAAATCGACGCGACAGGGATCTGGACCGGCGAGCCCGACCGCGACGCCCACCTGCGCAGCGCCGACTTCCTCGACGTCGAGAACCATCCCCAAGATCCGCTTCAAGGGCCGCTTCACCGAGCGCACTGCCGACAGCGCGTTCAAGGGCGAGGTCGAGCTGACGATCCGCGGCGTCACGCGGACCATCCCACTCGACATCGCCTACATCGGCGAATGGAAGACGCCCTGGTGGGAGGGCGACGAGAACAAGGGCGAGCTGCGGCGCATCGGCTTTGAGGCCACCGCCCGCATCAACCGAAACGACTTCGGCGTCTCCTGGCAAGACGAACTCCCCGGCCAGGGCGTCGTCGTCAGCAACGAGATCGAACTGTCCCTCGACGTCGAAGCGATCCTCCTCGACGACCTCGAACGCACCGGAGCGATCGACTACTACCGGCAGAAACCGCAGCCTGAAGGATCGACTGCGATGGAGACGGTGATCTGGATCGCTCAGGGCCTCTGGCAGCGGGGTTCGCGACGGCTGGCCTGGCGAAGCTCCGCAACCCAAGGCGAAGCTGCTCGCCTCCGACAGCATGGCCTGGGTCGAGGATTTCGATGAGCGGCAGATCAAGAGCATCGCGCACACTCGTCGAGGTCCTGGCGGCTGTCGGCCTGATCCTGCCCGCGGCGCTCGGGATCTTGCCGGTACTCACGGCGCTCGCGGCGTCCGGCGTGATCTTGCTGATGGTCGACGCTGATACCGGGATTGGTACAGGCGCGTCGAGCGCGAGCTATCGACGGTAGAGGGACCCACCGTTGAGCTCGGAGCAGGAATCGAGCCCTTCAAGGAGGCCCGGCCCGGGGTGGTCGCGACTGACGTCATGACGACTCGCTGGACCAACGTGGTCGCCGATGCGCAGCGGCTGATTTCCGCGGCGCGTCAATTGCAAACCTCGTGTTGGTGGACGGTCCTGCACGATATTCCGCGTACGGGCGACTGTTTTAGCGAGGCTCGCCGCGTGCTCAAACCGGGGGGACGTGTGGTGATGCTCGAGCCGTACGACTCGCCAGTCTCAACGCGGTAGTCAAGCCGTTTCATCACGAGGGAGCTGACCTCTCGGTTGATGGACTCGGCGATAGCCCGGTGAGCTCTTCCGCTCCGCTCGACCGGAACCAGGCGCTCGCGACGATCGTTTTCTGGCGCCGACTTCCACACCTTCGAATCGATGTATCCCGAGCTATCGGTCCGACGACGTGAAAGGTTTGCGCTAATCGCCTACCCGCTGTCCGGGGGGTTGACGAAGCGGGCCATACGGCCGGTGTCGCTGGCACGCCCTGTCCTGTGGCTTGAGCGCCGGATCTCTGACGCGGCTCCCCTCTTCGCATTCCGCTGCCTCGTGACACTGGACGGGAACCGTTTGGCGCGGGTGCCAACACGCTGCCGTCCCTGGCAGCATCGAAGTAGAGTGCTGACCGTGGGCGATCACGGTGCTTCGGGTGGGGGACACACAGCGTACGCGGTGCCGCGGCGCGCGCTAGTAACCGGAGTCACCGGGCAGGACGGGTCGTACCTCACCGAGCAGCTGCTTGCCCGTGGTTATGAGGTTCACGGCGTAATCAGGCGGTCGTCGAGTTTCAACACCGAACGCCTTGACCACCTCTACCGGGACCCGCACGAGGAGAGCACCCGGCTGCGGTTGCACCACGGCGACATCTGCGATTCGGGCCGAATGGCAAAGCTCTTGTACGAACTCCAACCGCATGAGATGTACCACCTCGCCGCGCAAAGCCACGTGCGCGTGAGCTTTGACATACCGGAGTACACACTCGACGCGACCGGTCTGGGCACGATCCGCTTACTCGAATCGATTCGGAAGGTCGGCGTGGAGACCCGTTTCTACCAGGCGTCGTCCAGCGAGATGTACGGGGCCACTCCTCCGCCCCAGCGTGAGGACAGCCCGTTTCACCCCCGAAGCCCGTATGGCGTCGCAAAGGTCGCGGCGTTCTGGACCGCCGTGAACTATCGCGAGAGCTACGGGATGTTCTGCTGCAACGGGATCATGTTCAACCACGAAAGTCCGAGGCGTGGAGAGACATTCGTGACGCGCAAGATCACGCGCGCTCTAGCTCGCGTCTACGCGGGGTTGCAGGAGAAGCTCTACCTGGGAAACCTCGACGCAAGGCGCGACTGGGGCTACACGCCCGACTACACGGATGCAATGTGGCAGATGCTTCAGCACGACGATCCAGGCGACTTCGTGATTGCGACAGGCGAGTCGCACAGCGTGCGCGAGTTCCTCGACCTCGCAGCGCGCCACCTCGGGCTCGACTGGGAGAGCTTCGTCGAGATCGACGAGCGCTACTTCCGGCCGGCGGAGGTGCACGACCTGTGCGGCGACGCGAGCAAGGCGCGCCGTGAGCTTGGTTGGAAGCCGACAGTTACTTTTGAGGACCTCGTGCGGATGATGGTTGAAGCTGACGTCGACCTGCTCGAGGACGAGCTCGCTGGCCGCACGGTGAGGTTGACATCGTGACCGCTGACGATCCTCGGCCGGAGTTCTGGCAGGACCGCCGAGTGACGGTCACCGGAGGCGGTGGCTTCCTTGGCACCGCCGTGATGCGCTTGCTTGAGGACCTGGACGCTGAAGTGCGCCTGATCCGTTCGCGTGACTATGACCTGCGTGAGGCGTCTGCCGCACGCGAAGCTGTTGATGGCGCGCACACGGTCCTTCACCTCGCCGCCCGTGTGGGGGGGATCGGCTTTAACCGACGCAACCCTGGGCCGCTGGCGTACGACAACCTCATGATGGGCGCAAACATCATCGAGCAATCCCGACTCGCAGGCGTGAGCAGGCTCGTGTGCGCATGCAGCGTGTGTGCCTATCCAAAGTTCATGAAGACGCCTTTCCGAGAGGACGAGATCTGGGACGGCTATCCGGAAGAGTCGAATGCGCCCTACGGCCTGGCCAAGAAGATGCTGCTCGTTCTCTCAGGTGCATACCGCCGCCAGTATGGCTTCGACTCGTGTGTGCCCGTACTCGCGAACCTCTACGGGCCGAACGACAACTTCGACCTCGAGGACTCGCATGTCATTGCCGCGATGATCCGGAAGTTCGTCGAGGCAGCGGAAGGCGGGGCGAATAAGGTGGTGCTCTGGGGGACGGGACGCCCATCACGTGAATTCCTGTACGTCGACGACGCAGCGCGGGCGCTGCTCCTCTCGGCGGAGCGGCTCGAGACGTCCGAGCCGGTGAATATCGGGACGGGCATGGAAACGAGCATCCGCGACCTTGCCGAGATGATTCGCCGGATAGCGGGATTCGATGGCGACATCGAGTGGGACTCGTCGAAGCCAGACGGACAGCCGTCGCGGTATCTCGACGTAACCCGCGCGCGCGAGCTGATCGGGTTCGAAGCGAGGGTGCAGCTCTATGAGGGGCTCACGCGAACCGTGGCGAGCTACTGCGAGGCGGTTGCTGCGGGGGTCGACAAGTTTCAGCGCAGCCACTCGGCGCCGATCTCGCTTGGCCGTCGGCATCACGTGTAACTTCCCCGCGGCGCGGTGGCGAGAACGTGGCCATTACTCGCGATGAAGCAGTGCTCAGGATCAACCCGGACGCAGCGCGGGTCTGGTTCGAGTACGGCGCGATCCTGGATCCCTACGTCGAAACGGAGCTGACACCCGAGGAGCAGTGCGACGGCCGGGTCTGCCTGCGTAGTCCAGCCCTTCGACTTCAGCCCCCTAGAACGCCGGCCGGTGAAGCCGGTTCGCGATGCCACACGGCAACGTGGCGCTGCGCCGTCCCCTTGAGGGCCCGAGGTTCGCGGCCAGATCGTGGCCGTACACGTACACCACGAGCGGACCGAAGCGCCGCGCCTCGAGCGGCCGGCCCGCTCGCGCGTACGGCCCCGACAGCGACAGCCCCGGCGCGCCCGGGTGGGTGACGAGGAACGTCCGCACGCCGCGCCGAGGCCGGTACCAGCTCGAGATCGTGTGCACCCCGAAGGGGCACAGCCGCGCTCCGCAGGCGCTTACCGGAAAGACCTTCACACGCTCGTCCGCCAGCCAGCTGACCACCGGTGCGTCCTTGTATCCGCCGTACCCGACCTCGAGCCCTCGCGCCCGGGCGAATGCCTCAAGCTGGTGGGTGGGCCCGCTCAGGTCGCTCCCTTCGGACCAGCTCCCGATGCCGTCGTGCACGTGGAGACCGAAGGTGAGCGCCGTGAACGCCCCGATGGCCCCGGCCGTGACGAGCCGGGCTCGCCCGCTCGCACCGAGTAGCGGCGGCACGAGCGCCGCGACCGCAACGAATCCGCCGGTGAGGTAACGCGAGCTGATGACGTCCCACGAGACGTCGGTGATCACAAACGCGCCGAGCACGGCGACAAGCGCGAGCGACCAGAACACCACGTATGCCTCCCGTGCAACCGCCTCGCGCCCGCCAACCCGTGCCGGCGCGACCAGCCGCGGGCCGAGGCCCCACAGCCTCCGCACCACGAGCACCGCGGCGCCAACCGTCAGGACAGCCAGGGCAAACCGCCCGAGGCCAGCCGCGTCCAGCCCGCGCAAGAAGAACGTACCGCCCCCGAGCGCGGTGAACGCGGCCACCAGGATCTCGAGGTTGTCCGTGAGCTGGTGATAGTCGGTGAAGCAAACCGTCAAGTCCGGGTTCACGATCACCCCCGCGTTGCTCATCGTGTGCGCGACCGCCTCGCCGCCTGTCACGGCGACCGCCATCGAGGCCAGCGCGGAGATCGCGACGCGCCGCTCGCGGGGCAGGCCGGTGCGCCACCAAAGGATCAACGCGGTGCCGGCGAACGGCCCTATCGCGGTCGCATAGGAGAGTTGGTCGGGCACGGTCAGGGCGGTGACCGCCGCGACGGCCACCGCGATCCCGGCAAGCCCAAGGTTCGACAGCCGGTCCGTGTAGCGGATGACCAGCACGAGGACGACGCATAGGAAGACCGCGTGCACGATCGCGCCGCCGTGCCAGTCCAGGGTGAACAGCACGATTCGCGTGGCGGTGCTCGTGCAGACGAGGATCGCCGCCGTCATCGCTCCCGCCCACGCGCCGAAGAGGCGCCACGCCGTCCAACCGAGGGCCCCGACCCCGGCGCCGCTGAAGACGAACGGAGCGATCGTCCAGATGCCGCGTGCGCCCGGTAGCCACGCGGTGGCGCGGGTGAACCAAAACCCCTCGTACCAGGGGTAGCCGAGGACCGTCAGGCTTCCGTGCCCGTGCTGGCCGTAGAGGGCCGCGACCATTTGCGCGGCGGCGACGTCGGCGTTGTGATGCAGGGCGCGAATCAGCTCCGGACCATTCGCGAGCATCAGGAGCAGGTCAGCGGCCGCGAATAGAAGCGGGCCCCAGAGCAGGACCTGTGTGACAGTTGGCCGGCGCACCGCGCGGAACCTACTCGCGGCAACCTCCGCGCGAAGGACGTCAGAACCCTCCAAGTTGCCTCTCAGCGGGTGTTCGACGCGCGCACGCGGTCTAGCCGGGCCTTCACGACCTCTACGTAGCGATCGAGCGACGGAGTCCGGTGGGTCAAGCTCGCCGGGTGCATCCGGCGACGCACGAGGACGTCGTCCAGCACCTCGATCACGGCACCCGCGTCGCGTGCTCGCGCCATCCAGTCGACGACGTCCCCGATGTTCAACTCAGGCCCGATTGGCCCCACCTTCTCGAACACTTGGCGCCGCGCGAGCATGGTCTGGAAGAGGTACGCGCCGCGATGGCGCCCCGCCGCGCGGTAGCGCGCCTCTTCGTCGCCCAGCCCCGGTTCCCAGAACATCTCGGCGTGGCACATGCAGATCTCTAGCTCCGGCCGCGCCGAGAAGCGCTCGAGCTGGCGCGCCTGCTTCCCGGGGAGGTACGCGTCGTCCGAGTCGAGGAAGGAGATGAACTCGCCGCGCGCGCGCTCGAGCCCGTGCTGCCGCGCTACCGCCGGCCCGCCGGGCCGCGTTACGAGCTCGACCGGCGGCCCATACGACTCCACGAGCTCGCGCGTTCCGTCGGTCGAACCGGCGTCGACCACGAGAAGCTCCGGCACCGGCGGCGACTGGATGAGGACGCTCTCGATCGCCTCCTCGAGGTAGGCGATCGAGTCGCGCGTCGGGATTACGCACGTGATCGATGGAGAGGCTGGCTCCGACACGCCGCGATGGTCGCACACCGCGAAATGAGGCCCTAAGATCGCCGCGTTCGCAGATGCGGATCCTCTACCTCACGCAGTCCCACTGGCCCTACATAGGCGGAATCGAGACGATAAGCCAGGAGCTGATCGAGGGGCTCCACGGGCCGGAGTTCGAGTTCTGCGTACTGACGTTCCGCGACGATCCAGCCCTGCCGGCTACGGACATGCGCGGAGGCGTGCCAATCCGGCGGCTCGACGTGAGCGGGGCCTTCAAGTCACGCGACGCGGTCCTCCTCGCCTCGATCTGCCGCGAGGTGACGACGATCTGCCGCGAGTGGGACCCCGATCTCATCCACGTCGCCTTCACGCCGCCAACCGGGTTCCTCGCCTTCGCCTCGCGACTACGCCGGATCGCGCCGCTGCTCGTCAGCGTGCACGGCTGGTGGCCCGCGCTGGAGGAGAGCAATCCAACGGCTACGCGACGTGCGATCGTGGAGGCCGACTGGGTCACCGCGGTGTCACGCTCGTGCCTCGACGGGATTCGCGCCTTCGAGCCGGCGGTGACCGAGCGCTCCTCGTGGGTGCTGAACGGCCTCGAACCCGACCCCACGCCGCCTCGCCCCCTCCCGTACGACCCCCCGGTGGTGGTTGGCGCCGGGCGCCTCTCCCAGGAGAAGGGGTTCGACGTGCTGGTGCGCGCGTTTGCCGGGCTTCGCAAGCAGTTCCCGGACGCCCGGCTCGTGCTCGCGGGGCGCGGCATCAGCGAGGACTCGCTCCACGCGCTCGTGGCCGAGCTTGGTGTCGCGGACTCGGTCGACTTCCGCGGTTGGGTCCGGCGGGACGACATTCCGGCGCTGCTCGAGGAGGCGACCGTCGTCGCGGTCCCCTCGCGCGAGGAGGGCTTCGGAATGACGGCTCTGGAGGCGGCCACGCGGGCCCGGCCGGTGGTGGCCACGCGCATCGGCGGGCTGCCCGAAGTCGTGGAGGACGGCGTGACCGGGGTCCTCATCGATCAAGACTCGCCGGACCAGCTCCATGCCGCGATGCACTCGCTGATCGCCGACCGTGCGCATGCGACCGAGCTCGGCGAAGCGGCCCGCAGGCGGGCCGAGCAGCTCTTCTCGAGGGAGCGCCTGCTGAGCGAGCACGTGGACCTCTACCGCCGGCTCGGGGCCCGCGCGGCGGAGCCCGCCGTCGGGTTATGATCGCGCGACCGACGTGCCCCGCTTCCGCCTAAACAACGAGCTGACCGCTGCCAAGGTCTTCGACGACGAGGCGGTCGTCATCAACGTGGTGACCGGCCGCTACTACGACCTCGAGGGCGCGGGCGCCCTGGCGTGGAACCTGCTGAGCAGCGGCGGATCGCCCGAGGAGGTGGTGCAGGCGTTCGTCGACCATTACGAGGTGGGCGCCGACGAGGCGCACGCCGACGTGGCCGCGCTCGTCGACGAGCTGCTCGCCGAACAGCTGATCGTCGCCGACGAGAACGCCCCCGCGCCAACACCGCTGGAGGCCCCCGCCGGGCGTTCTCGGTACACGCCGCCGGCTCTCACGAGCTACAGCGACATGGAGGACCTGCTCACGTCGGACCCGCCGCTGCCGGCGGCGTACACGCCGCGCCCTTAGCTCTGCGGCGATGCGTCTGATCTACGCTCGCCTCCGCCGCCTGGTCGGGGGTGCGGCTCGGCTTCTCGCGGTCGCTGCGCTGATCGCCGCCGGACAGTCGCTGCTGCTGGCGCCGATCGCGCTTCTCGTGCGCAGAATGTTCGACACCTGGATCCCGCGGCACGACACCGGCGCGATCGTGCTCGGGTCGTGCGCCATGCTGGTCCTGTTCATGGCCAGCGCGCTGCTCGGCTACGCGTCGCGACGGCTCGCGGTGAGGGAGGTGAAGAACGCGGTGGCGCGGCTTCGCCACGACCTGATGGCCCAGATGTACGCGCTGCCGCGCGCGTGGCACGACCGGCACGACGCCGGCCGGCTGCACGCGGTGATCGTGAACGACACAGAGCGCGTCGACCACGTGCTCACGATCCTCGCGGGGACCGTCGTGCCGGCATTGCTCGTGACCGTTGCCCTCTGCGTGGTCGGCGTGATCCTCAACCCGCTGCTGTTCGCGCTGTTCGCGCTGGCCGCCCCGGCACTCGTGCTCGCCGCGAAGCTGCTCGGCGGGCGGACACGGCGGCGAAGCCGACTATGGCACAGCTCGCTCATCGAGTTGAGTGCGGAGACCATGACCGCTCTTCGAACACTCCCGCTCGCCAACGTCGCGGGCGCCGAGACGTGGGAGCTCGATCGCCAGGACCGGCGCATCCGCGAAGTGACCGACCTCTCGCGTCGCCTGAACCAGTCGCGCGCGACTTACGGGATCGTCCAGAGCCTGGTGGGGAGCGCCGCCGGCGTCCTCGTCCTCGCGGTTGGCGGCATCGCGATCGCGCATGGCTCGCTGAGCGTCGGCGAACTGCTGTCGTTCTATGCGGTCGGCGCACTGCTGATCCGCCAGCTCTCAATCGTCGGACCCGGCGTGTCCGAGGCGGTGGTGGCGCTCGAGTCGCTCGAGCGGCTCGACGACCTGCGTTGCGCGCGGGCGCCGCAGCCCTACGAGGGCCGCGGCCGGATCGAGTTCAAGGGGTCGTTCGAGTTCCGGGGTGTCTCCTTCGGATACGACGGTGCGCCCACGCTTCAGAGCGTCGATCTGAGCGTCGGCCCCGGGGAGCATGTTGCCCTGCTTGGCCCGAACGGCGCCGGGAAGAGCACGCTGGTGAGCCTGCTGCTCGGCCTATACCGGCCTGACGCCGGGACCGTGCTGGTCGACGAAATGCCGCTCGACGAGGTCGACCTGGCGCACCTTCGCAGCCAGACCGGCGTCGTGCTTCAGGACACCGTGCTCTTCCCGGGGTCGATACTCGACAACATCGCCTACGGGCGCCCGGGCGCTAGCCGCGACGAGGTGATCGCGGCCGCCCGCGCGGCAACCGCGGCGCCGCTGATCGAAGCGCTGCCCCAGGCGTACGAGACGGAGGTGGGGCGCGAGGGCGCTCTGCTGTCCGGCGGCGAGGGCCAGCGCGTGGCGCTTGCGAGAGCATTGCTCGGCCACCCCGCGTTGCTCGTCCTGGACGAGCCCACGACCTACCTCGACGACCGCGCCGTCGCGTCGCTGATGGAGAACCTCGACCGGCTGCCGAGCTCGCCGACGATCCTCACCGTCACGCACGACCCCGACGTGGGGATGCGTGCCGACCGCGTCGTGGAGCTGCGAGACGGGTGCGTGCGCGCCGAGCCGGCCAGCGCCCTCGTCGACCGTTGAGCCTGAAGACCGCAGCTTCGGCGCCGATCGCCGGCGCTTTCGAGGACGTGCTCACGGCACGGCCCGAGCTGGTGCAGCTGTCCCGCGCCTGGCTCGGGGGGTACTCCACGGAGGTTCGTGTCGCAGGCAGGGAGGTCTTCGACTCGCTCACCCGAACGCTCGCGCCGGCGCCTCCCACAGGGGCGCCTGAGCTGCGGATCGGCCTCTGGGACGCGGCTGCAACCGGCGTTCCGGTGCCCGACGGGTCGCAGCCGTACGGCGTTCGGCAGAGCATCGCTGGCGGCTGGCTCATTCGCTCTCCCGACCGGCGCTGGCTCACCCATCATCACCCGGACGTCGACGTCTGGGTCGACATCGCGGAGGGGCGGCTCGTCGGAGGCGTGCGAACGAGACGCGAGTCGATCGGATGGCATCCGGCCCGGCCGCTTCAAACGGTTTTCATCCCGTGGCTCGCCAGTGTCGGACGGGTGGTGCTCCATGCGGCGATGGTGGTCGCCGGCGGCGTCGGCGCAATCGTGGCCGGTCCGAGTGGTCACGGGAAATCCACGACGGCGGCCGCATCCCTCGCCGCAGGCTTCGGCGTGCTCGGGGACGACACGGTCGCGCTCGAGCGCACCGGCGACGCATGGGTCGGCCACAGCATCCATGCCACGGTGAAGACGCGCACCGGCACGGCGCGGCTGGCTCCCGAGCTCGAGAGCGCGGCGACCTCGTTGAGTGGGACCTGGGCGGGCGAGTCCGTCCTCTACCTGAACGAAGTGCGCCCCGAGTGCGTGCTGCCAAGCGCGCCCGCTGGCGCGATCCTCCTGCCAAAGCTCTCCGATCGGACGACCAGCGAGGTCGAGCCGATCAGGACAGGCCCCGCACTCGCGGTGCTCACGGGCACGACCCTCTCCCTCCAACCGGGAGAGGTCGCGTCCGGATTCGAGCAGGTCAGCGCGCTCGCGGATGATGTGCCCGCGTTTCGGCTCCACGTGGGCCGCGACCCGGCGACGATTCCCGATGCGATCGCATCGCTCCTGGCCAAGCTCGGGGCTGCCTGACGAGCCTCGCGGCGCCGCGCCGCATCCATTCGCCGCGGGTCACGCCCCAGACGTCGAGGTAGTCGGCGGACGGGGCGAGCGTCGCGCGCAGCGCCATCGGGCGGTCCGGTCCGGCTCGCCGAACGAGCCCGGCAGCGCCGACTCTGCGCCGGGCGAGGAAGAGCGCGAGCTCCACCGACAGCCGGTCGGCAGCGCGAGCGGCGCGGCGCAGTTCCTCGAGCACGGAGCCTGGGACTGGAGCCCCGAGCTCCTCGGCAAGCCAGCGAAGCTGAGCGCTCAGGATCAAGGCGAGCCGGGGCGGGGCGGCGTCGAGCAGCACGGACCAGTCGACACTCCCGCGCGCGACGATCCACCACGCGTCGATCGCCCAGCGTGGCACCGGCGGGTGGATCTGGGTCGCGGCGAGGATGCAGACGTGGGCGAGCGCATCGGCGTCGCATAGAACCGTCGCCTCGTGGCCGGCGACCTCCGCAGTCGTTGCCCGCGACCACGCTTCCGCGACGGGAAGAGCGAACCACGGCTCACCCCCGAGGCTCGTGTGGCGCGAGACGGGCATACCCGAGGGATGCACGGTCCGCCCGGGGTCGGCACGCGCCAGCAGGTCGAGGTCGTGGCAATGTCGCAACGGCCAGTCGTGGAGCACGGTCGCAATGAGTGCCACCCCGGGGAGCACGATCGCGGGGTCGGCGGTCGCGTCCAGGACGTCGCGGCATGCCGCCTCGAATTCGCGTCCGCGCGCTTCCTCGTGCGTCCAGGCGGCGCGCATCACGGACTTCAGGATTTTCGGCACGTCCGCCGCATTCGCCTCGGTGGCGTGAAAGAGCGCTGGCACGAGCGCTGTCACCCAGCCCGGCGGCGGGCGAAGCGCGTCGAGTGGATTGTCAACGCGCGCGAGCCACTCCTGGAAGGCCGCCCGGCCGGGCGGCCCCGTCGGCAGGGACGCGCGCAGGAAGAGCGTCTCCTCGGGCGTGGGGGCGAGGACGCGTAGCGCGGTGTCCGTCACGCCGGTCTGCGCAGACGCCGGGAAGTAGTGAGCGCAAGCCACGCGACGCGCGCCAATCGCAGGAGCGGGTAGAGCGGCTCGAGCCGGCGCGGTAGCTGCACGAGCTCGGCCTCCCTGAGCGTCGGGACGAGCACGAGGCGTGCCACGTAGGCGACCCGGTCGCGAGCGCGGTCGCGGATTCGGAAGTGGAGGAGGTTGCGGGCTGGCATGTACCCGTCCGCGGTCCAGCGATACGGATCGCCGTGGAGAAGCTCGGCTGAGAGGGCGCGCGCGAGCTGCCCCGCCGTCGCGTCGCGCGCCAGCGGCGCTGCCCCGGCCGGTGGATCGCAGCGGAGCACCTCTTGGGCGAGCCGCAGCCCGACGGCGAGCATCCGGCTCGCCCGGGCGCGACGGGCGGCGTCGATGACGAGCGGCCAGTCGAGCTCACGCTTGGTGAGGTGCGCGACGCACCCGACGTGCTCGAGCCGCTGCCAGCCGGTTCGCGATGCGTGCGTGCACGCGACCAGGAGGGCGTCTTCAGCCGACATCGCCGCGATCGGCATGCCGGCGAGCTCGAGCGACACCCGGCGGTCCCAGAGGTGGCGGTCGAGCGGCACGCCGAAGAACGGCGGGTGGATCGTGCCGTGGAGCTCGACTGGCACGGGGCTGCCGGATCGCGTCATGTCCATGGCCTGGTTGATAGTGCGCTGGAACCAGCGCTCCGCGCGCGGCGTCGAATCCGGCGGCCTTCGGTAACCGTCGCGCGCGAGCGCTTCGCGTCCGCGTTCGAGATCGTGTCTTCTGACCAGAAGGTCGATGTCGCCGTAGTCGCGCACGCCGGTGTCGCCGTAGGCCTGGAGCGCGAGCACGGGGCCCTTCAGCGGAAGGGCCTCCACGCCGGCCTCGCCGAGCAAGCGCACGAGGCGCACCGTCTCGGCGGCAGCCGCGACACCGCGCCGTTGAAGCGATCGCCGGTGCTGATCGAAGGAGACCGCGGCGCGGCCCGGAAGGACGCCGTCGATCCCGACGAACGTCCGCGCGGCCAGCCCGAGGACGCCGTGCCCGACGGCGAGGTCGATCAGGCCATCCCAGTCGCTAACGGCGCTGGCAGCCTCACGCACCTCCGAAGCGTCCGGCGCGGGCTGTGCTGCGAGGCAGAGGAGGCGAATTGCGACGTCGCGCTCGTGCACGGCGTGTTTCTATCAGCGCCGCGGGCTCCTCAGCGACGCCTGTTGCCCGCTGGATGCGTCCCGTCTACGATGCGAAGCGTGCCGTTCGAAGGGGCGGGGCTCGCGAGGCGGGGCATCCCACTCCGTTCCAAGCGAGGACCGAGTGGCCGAGATAGACCGAGGGACTTGAGCGGCCCAGGTTGTAACGCTTTGCCCTGCGTCTTCTACAACGGCCCCGAGAGCTATGTGTCTACGCGGGGGTGGGGTCCAGGCCAATTCCTTGGATCCTCCGTGAATACGGAACCTGCTGGTTTGGTTGGGGCGGCCGACGAACTCGCGGCATCGTGCGGTCTGGCCGGTACTTTCCCGAGAGGTTCTGGAAAATGGGGGTCGGTGCTGTGCTCGACGATCAGCAGCCGATAGGGCAACGTGGAATGACGGTGCGTAACAGACCGCTGGGCACAGCGGTCTGTGTGGCGATGCTTGTCGTCTCCGTGGTGTTCGTAGCTACCGGTGTCACCGAGGTTTTCGGCGCCCCCAATCGAAACCTCGTTGCGGGACTGATTACCGGTGGCGGCGTCCATCACGTGACGACGCAAGCGAGCACGTCAAACTCGTACTACACCAAGTTGGTTCCCTATGTCGACTTGGCGCTG
>JAFAQQ010000043.1 GCA_019246335.1 Actinomycetota bacterium
GACGCTGAGGGGCGCCGAGGCGTGGCACGCGGTCGGCGATTGGACCGCCCCGTTCGGCAACCTTTCCGACTGCACCACCGACCTGGGGCGCACGTGCTTTCTGTGGATCACGGCCCCCTATACGGGCTTCAACTCGATCGGCTTCTACCGCGACCGCGCCGGCGTCGTGCACCTCAAGGGACTCGCCAAGTGCACTGACACCGTGTCGCATTGCTCGACGGATGGCGGCTCCAACCGCATCTTCATCCTCCCGCCCGGCTACCGCCCGGCGACGCGCTACGTCTTCATCGCGCCGACCGGCGCCGGCTCGTTCGTCGGGCGGGTCGACGTGACCGCGAGCGGCGACGTCCGCTTCTACTACGGTGATCCGACCCAGGGCTCGAGCTCGTTCGTCTCGCTCGACGGGATCTCGTTCCGGGCCGGGTGAACTTGCGGACCTAGCCTGTGCCGCGCGGTTGCCACTAGGTCCAGGCGTTAAGGCGGGACCTGCGTCGACCACTGCGTGCCGCTCGTCGATCGTTCCGGCACGCTCGTACGCCCTGAGAGCGGGTCGTTTGCGTGCCGGTCTTTCTGGAACCGGTAGCGAGCCGATCGTCGGGGCGGCGGCGAGCCGCGATTACGTTCGCCTACGAGCGGCCCCGGCGCACGATCCTGGATTGCCCCCTCTGGGCGGGGGCATTACAGGATGGAAGGGGAGTGACGATCAGCTAGCCGTCGTGGGGGCCGTCGCAGCCCTTGTCCTCGCCCTCGCCCTTGCCGTCGCAGTCGTGAGCCGTGGCGCACTTCTTCCGCGCGTGAGGCCAGACGCTCTTCGCGACGCGCAGCACGTAGAAGCCGCTCGTCCCGTCGCTCCACCAGATCTCGCGCCGCTCCGGCACGAAAGCCGGCTTGGACATGGCGAAGTCGCTGTCGGAATATCCGTTCTCGGAGCGCGGCTTTGGCGGCGCCACGTAGTACGCGATCTCCTTCGGATGCTTCAGCTTGCTGATGTCGAAGACGCGTAGGCCGGAGGCGATGAAGGAGCAGGCGACGACCTTCGGGTTCGTCGGCGTCGGGATGTTGCAGTAGTGCGCCGCATACCCCTGGGCTGGGCTGCTCGCCCCGGGGTCGCCCGACGCCGCCTTGTGCGCGGCGTGCTGGTCGATCGCCAGCCGGAGGTCGGACACGATGAACGGCTTCTTCTCGTTCGAGATGTCGATGATGCGGGCGGCGCCCACCACGTCGGCGTCGCCGCCGTAGTGCAAGGTCGACTGGTTGTACTCGTCGATCTCAAGGAGATAGGGCCTGCCGTTCTCGGTGAACGGGATCGCGTTCTGCGGAATCGAAATCGAAGGCCAGGTCAGCCGGCTTATCTCGTGGGTCTGCGGGTTCGGCTTGCGGGCCTGTATCTGGCTCGTGTCGAGGATCAGCAGGCCGCCATGGGTCTGGTTCGGCGTGTATCCGGGATCCGCGATGTAAGCCCGGTTCCCGTTCGCCGACAGGCTCATCCCGTGGGAGAGGATGTTGCCCTGCCACACGGCGGTCGGATTCTTGGGATCCGTGAGATCGATCGCCGTGATCGCGCGGAGCGCCGTGCTGGTCGCGTAGAACGTCTTGCCGTCTGCCGAGAACCCGCTCTCGTGCCCGAACCTCGCGTACGCGCCGAGGGAGTCGAGCACCGGGTGGCGGCAGTCGGAGCGCACGTCGTAGACCGCCACAAAGCCGGGCTCCGTCGTCAGGTTCCCGTTCACCGCGACCAGGAGACCGCGCTTCGAGCTGAGGTTGAGCGACTCGTGGGGCGAGAGCATCGGCGGGGTCGTGAGCGTGTCGGTCAGGGCCGGGTGCGCCGGATTCGACATGTCGAGCACCGCCACCCCCTCCGCCCCCGCCCCGGGGTTGAGAGCGTTCAGAGGGAGCATCAGCGTCTGGTCGTAGAAGGCGCACTCGTGCTTGTTTGCATCGATGTAGCGGAGGACCTTGAACCCGCCCTCCGTGCCCTGGTGGGCGATCAGCTTGATGTTGCAGTTGAGCCCGTTCGGGGCGGACCCGGCGGGCACCCGGCCGTCGACGCCCGGCTCCTTGCGCGAGCCCGGTCCGCACTTGACGACCGGCGTGGTCTTCAGGTTCTCCTTGCCCTGGATCCACGGCACCTGCGCCGGTGTGTCACCGCCCGCCTGGCCGAGCGCGAAGAGGTCGTTGAGCGGGTTCGGTGCGCCAATGGCGACGGTCGCCGCCGCCACGGCGGGCGCGGCGGTGACGACGCTCAGGACAAGCCGCAGCCTCCTCACAGTTACCCCGGGACGGCACGATACCTCGCCGGCCCAGAGCACCGCGGCACACACGGAGACGCTGCGTCGCGTCCCTTCGAAGCCAACCGGGACGAATGCGAGCCTACGGCCGGATGAGGCTCGCCGGGCTGGTCCGTGGCCGCAAACCGGGGGGCGAAACGGTCGCCGCCCTCGCCCTGATCGCCTTCGGCGCCATCCCCTTCGTGCCGATCCTGCACCGGCACGGCGTCCTCACCGGGGCGACGGGGATC
Organism: Actinomycetota bacterium; assembly: GCA_019246335.1. Taxonomy (GTDB): domain Bacteria; phylum Actinomycetota; class Thermoleophilia; order Solirubrobacterales; family Thermoleophilaceae; genus AC-37. The sequence goes on from JAFAQQ010000043.1 coordinate 2,519, forward strand.
TTCCCGGCGGACCAGCTCCAGTACCTGGCATGGATACGCGACCTGAGCCACCACCCGCTCGCGCACAACAGCTTCGACCTGGCCCCGAGCAAGCACGTCTTCACCGACCCGCTCTTCGCTGTCTGCGGCGCCCTAGTCCGGCTGGGTCTCTCCCCCGCGGCCGCCTACCTCCTGTGGCTCCCGGTCGCGGCCGTTGCGCTGGCCGTCGCGTATCGCGCCTACGTCGGCCGGCTGCTCGCGAGCCCGGGCGAGCGCGCCGCCGCCCTGGTGCTCGCCCTGTTCGCCGTCACGCCTGCGGCGCCGATCCTCGGCTGGCTGGCCGGCGTCTCGTCCCCTACACGCAATCAGCTCGCCCTGGCGGTCGCCGACTCGACGCCCGCCCTGCAGCTGTGGGGCTACGTTCCGATCGCGATCACCCTCGCGCTTTTGTGCGGCAGCTTCCTCGCGCTTGAGCGGGCGCTCGACCAAGGCCCGGCGCGTGGCCGCGGCCGACCGGTTTACGCGGACGTCGCGATCGCCGGCGGCGCCGGGGCCGTGGCCGGCTGGCTGCACCCCTGGCAGGGGGTGACCGTCGTCCTGGTCGCGGCCGGCCTTGCGGCGCTCGAGCGCACGCGGCGCGCAACGCTCGTGTGCGCGGCGGTCGCCGCGGTGGCGTGCCTGCCGCTCCTCTACTACTACGCGCTCCCCCGCATCGACCACGCCTGGTCGGTCGCTCAGGCCCAGAACAACCTGATGTTCGGTGCCTGGGTCGCGCCCGCCGTGCTGCTACCCCTCGGCGTGCCCGCGCTCGTCGGCCTCCGCCGGCTTGGGGCCGGCGTCCAGGAGCGCATACTCGTGATCTGGCCGCTGGCGGCGATCCTGGAGTACGCCCTGGACCCGCCCTACGCGGTCCACCCGCTCGAGTCCGCCAGCCTGCCGCTGGCGATCCTCGCGGTCCGGGGCCTGCGGCGACTCGGGCTGGGTCGCGCCCCCGCCGTCACGCTGCTGCTGCTGGCGACGATCCCGGGCCTGGCCTACGCCGTGAGCCTCCTCGACAAGGCGATCCGGCAGCGCCCGGCGGCCTACGCGCTGCCCTCGGACGATGCCCGGGCCATCGAGCTGGTGACGAGCTCGGGGGTGGCGGGGGGCGTGCTCGCCCCGAACCCGGTGGCGGTGGCCGTTCCGGGCCGCACGGGACGGGACACCTGGATCGGGCACCCCTCCTGGACACCGGGGTTCGATCTCCGCAGTCGCGAGGCAAGCCGGTTCTTCGACGGCCGGATGAGACCGGCGGTCGCGCGGCGGTTCGTCCGAGTCGTGGGGGCGAGGCTGGCGATCGTCCCCTGCGGGTCGAGCCCGTCGTTAGAGCGGCTGCTCGGGCCGCGGACCCTCGAGTCGAGCACCCGGGTCGGGTGCGCACGAATGCTGGTGTTCCGCGGCGCCGCGGCGCGCGGGCTACGCTCGCCGTGATGTTCGCCGTCCTGCTCGCCGCCGCCTTGGCCACGCTGGCGAGCGGCCCCAAGGTCGAGCCGCCGCCGCCGCCGCCGCCCGTGCACGGCCGGTTCGACTACCAGATCGGCGGTTCGTACAAGCCGGCGGCGGGCGTCGCCATCGTCGATCGCGATCGCTCCGCGAAGCCCGCCGGCGGCCGCTACTCGATCTGCTACGTAAACGCATTCCAGGCCCAGACGAACGAGCTCGGCTGGTGGCGAAAGCATCATCCGCACCTGCTCCTCGACAGCAACGGGAATCCCGTAATCGACCAGGGCTGGGACGAGCAGCTGCTCGACACCTCGACCGCTAAGCGCCGACGGGGGATCGCCAAGATCGAGGGACGGTGGATCGACGGCTGCGCGTCGGCCGGCTTCCGCGCGGTCGAGCCGGACAACCTCGATTCCTGGACGCGGTCGCAGCGGCTGCTCACGCGCAAGGACAACCTGGCGCTGGCCAGGCTGCTCGTCATGCGTGCGCATTCCGACGGCCTCGCGATCGCCCAGAAGAACACACCGCAGCTCGGCACGGCCGGTCGCAAGCTCGGCTTCGACTTCGCGATAGCCGAGGAGTGCCAGGTCTACGACGAGTGCGACGCGTTCACGAAGGACTTCGGCGCCCACGTGATCGAGATCGAGTACACGGACAACGGCGGCATCGCGAACTTCCAGCGCGCGTGCCAGGCGCGGGGCGCCTCAATCTCCATCCTGTACCGGGACCGCGACGTCGTACCGCGGGGGCAGCCCGGCTACGTCAGCCGCTGGTGCTGACCACGCGACCCCGGCGCGCTCCGGCCCCCCTGGCGCGCCCGAGCGCGTCGCCACCCGTTCGTTGGTGATTTGACCGTGCTATGGCACGGTCGATCCACCAATGTTCGCCGCGAGGGCGAGGGTAGGCGGGATGACCCGCCCGAGGACTCTCTGCGAACGACGCGCCCCTAGGACTCTTCGGACTGCCGCAACAGCGCGCCCGTCGTCTGCTCGAGGATCCGCCGCCAGGCGCGCGTCTGCTCGCGCTCGTGCTCGAAGTGGCGGATGACCTTGCGCACGCGCGTGGCCGAGATCTCGATCCCGTGCTTCGCGCACACCGCGCGGAGCCGGTCGTAGTCCTTCGCCAGCTGGAGGGTGACCGACTCGAAGCCGTGGCGGGCGATCTCCACCCGGCGCGTGAAGTTCATGATGTTCGTGTCGAACATCAGCTCGTCGTTCGGGTCGGGCTCGATGAGGATGATGTCGACGCCCGGGTACTTCTCCTGCCAGTGCGACACCGCCTCGTGCAGGCGCTGGTGCGCGAGCAGCTTGAACGCCTGGTAGCCGATCTGCGGGAAGCCCATGTCCGCGACGCGGCGCACCCGGCTTCCGAGCATCGTCGGGATCAGCTTCTGGAAGTCGTTCACGTAGGGAACCAGCGGGTTTACGACGATCACGAACTTCGCGCCGTGCTCCACGGCCAGGTCGACGTTGGTCGTGGACCGGATGCCCCCGTCGACGAGCTGCCGTCCCTTCACCTCAACCGGCCGGTAGACCATCGGCAGCGCGGTCGAGGCCGCGGCGGCGCGGGCGATGGGGACGTCGTCCCAGCCCTCGGTGCCGAAGACGATCCGCTCGCAGGTGTCGAGGTCCGTAGCCGTCAGGTAGAGCTCGTTCTCGAGGAGGCGGAAGTCGTTGGCCCGGTCGGGGTCGCCCAGCACCTCCGTCAGGTATCGCTCGATCCCTGACCCGTCGTAGAGGCCGCTCGGAAGGCCCTCGGCGAGGCCGAGCAGCACGTCCATCAGCGAGGTCTGCCGCAGGTGCGTCACCAGCGTCCGGACGAGGCCGACGCTTCGAAGCGGCAGCAGCATCACGCTCTTCGCGAGCTCGGAGTAGTCCGGATTGAGGACGGTGCCCATATTGATGTCGCGGAACGGGGTGGGCACCTGCTGGTTGACCACCCGCATCATCTCCTCCGGCGTGACCCCGTTCGCGACCAGGCTGGCCACGAACGACCCCGCACTGGTCCCGACGTAGACGTCGAACTCGTTGACCGTGCGGTTCACGGCGAGGAGGTCGAGCGCTCGCAGCGCGCCGATCTCGTAGACGCCGCCGGTGACCCCTCCCCCGCCCAGCACCAGCGCGGTCCGGGAGCGCCTCGGCCGCCGGCGTTGCGGCTTGCGGGCGGGCTGCTCGGTCTTCCTCGACTTGTCGAGCTTGACGACGGTTCCCATGTCCCCGCAAACGATTATCGCAGCGGCCCCGGGCCCCGGCCGCCGTACCGCCCGGTTACCGGCGCAAAGCGTCGCCGAGCGAGCGTCCCCGCCGGAGGCGGTCGCTAGCCTCGCGGCCGTCGCCGCCGACCGCCCCCTCATGCCGAGCATCCGCCGCCCCGCGGTCCTCGTCGCCGTCGCGCTCGCCCTCGCCGCCGCCCTGGTGGTGGCCCCTCTGGCCCTGCGCGCCGGGCCGGCCGCCGCCAGCACGGCCGACGAGCGCAGCGCCCTCGTGAACAGGCTCGCCGGCGACATGAGCCAGGCCGGCAATCCCTCCGGCGCGTACGTCCTCGACGGCCGGACCGGCGACCAGCTCTTCACCTGGAACGCGGACACCCTTCTGACGCTCGCCTCGAACACGAAGCTCTGGACGACCGGCGCCGTGCTGAGCGCACGGGGCCCGCACGGCACGATCCAGACGCGCGTGCTGAGCCGGGGGAAGATGAAGGGGCCGGGCATCCTCCACGGCAACCTCTTCCTGCGAGGCGCCGGGGACCCGACCTTCGGCGACCAGGCCTGGGTCGACTCGACCTTCGGTGGCGGGCCGTCGGTCGAGGGGCTGGCTCGAAAGCTCTGGAACGCGGGCCTGCGGGAGGTCAGGGGCTCGGTGATCGGGGATGAGTCGAGGTTCGACTCGCTGCGCGGTGGGCCGACCTCCGGCTACGCCGCGTCGGGCTACATCGGCGCGCCGCTGACCGCGCTCGCCTTCGACCACGGAATCGACGACAGCGGCCACTTCCAGTCGGACCCGCCCCAGTACGCCGCGGATCGATTCGCCGCCGCGCTCGGGGCGCAGCGCATCCGCGTGGACCGCGGCACCCGAACCGGGCGGACCCCGAACGGCGCCCGGGTGCTGGCCCGGGTCCGCTCGCTTCCGATGGGGCGGATCGTGCACTACATGGACGTCCCCTCCGACAACTGGGATGCGGAGGAGCTGGCGAAGGGGCTCGGCGGCGCCGGCGAGCAGGGCACTACGGCCCGCGGCGCGCAGCTCATCATGATCTACGCGAACGGCCTCGGCTTCCATCCGGAGCTCTCCGACGGCTCCGGGCTCTCGCACTCCGACGTCGCGACGCCGCACGAGCTGGCCCGCTTCCTGCAGGCAGTCCGCACGCGCCGCGAGGGGCGGGCGCTCCACAAGGCGCTGCCCGTCGCGGGCATGGACGGAACGCTCGCGGACCGGATGACGAGCGGCCCCGCGTACGGCCGCTGCGCCGCCAAGACCGGAACGCTCACCGGGGTTAGCGCGCTGTCCGGCTACTGCCACACCCTCGGCGGCCATACGCTCGTGTTCTCGATCCTGATGAACGGCGTGCCGGACCCCGGCTCGGCCCACTCGCTCCAGGACGACATGGCGCAGGCGATCGCCGACTACCGCGGACAGTGATCGAGCCCGTAGGCTGTACGTAATGACGCGCGCGCGGGCAGCGGCGGCGGTCGTGGGAGCTCTGGCCGGCATCCTGCTCGCAGGGACGGCTGCCATCGCCGCGCCGCCGAAGCTCCCGCCGGCCACCTTCAAATCGGTCACGCGCGAGGTGCTTGTCCGAATGGACGACGGCATCCGGATCGCCGGCAGCGTGGCGCTGCCCTCGCACGACGGCAAGGACCCGGCGAAAGGCCGCTTTCCCGTCGTCCTGCAGATGACGCCGTACGGCCGAAACGGCATCTGCGGCTGCTTCCCGATCGGCGACTTCGCCACCCGCGGGATCGTCGGTGCGATCGTCGACGTTCGCGGCACCGGCGGCAGCGAGGGCTCCCTCAAGGACAACTACTTCTCCCCGCGCGAGCAGCGCGACGGGTACGAGCTCGTCGAGTACTTTGGGACGCGTCCCTACTCGAGCGGACGCGTCGGGATGGCGGGCGGGTCATACGTCGGGATCACGCAGTACCTGACCGCCGAGCAACGCCCGCGGCATCTGTCGGTGATCACGCCGGACGTTTCACTCTCAGACCTCTATCGCGAGGGGTATACCCACGAGGGCATCCCGAACTTCTTCTTCGATGCGCAGTACCTGGGAGTGCAACAACCGGCGAGCTACACCGGGTTCAACTCCGACACGAGCTACTTCCAGGAGTCCATCCAGGGGAAGATCCAGCAGACGACGGGCAGCCCGACGCTCGCCTTCGACTACCTCTCGCGCCCGAACGACGGGCCCTTCTACAGGCAGCGCTCGCCGCTCTACCACGCCGGCCGCATCAAGGTCCCCGTGCTCATCTACGACGGCTGGCACGACGGGTTCATCTTCGGCGCCAATGAGATGTACAAGCTGCTCTCCCGGCGCCGCGGGGTAGAGACCCGACTCGTCGTCGACCCGTGCACGCACAAGGGTTGCGGCCCGCCGTTCGACCCGCTCACCAATCCGTCCAACATCGACGACACCGAGGCGACCGTCTTCGAGTTCCTGCGCAAGCATCTCGTGCCGCACTCGCACGCCCCTGCCCGGCCGCGCGTGCGGGTGTATGTGCAGGGAGCGGGTCGCTGGCTCGATCGGCGGCGGTGGCCTCCGCCTGATTCACACGTGGCGAAGCTGTTCCTCTCCCCAGGTCGACTCAGCGGCCAGATGGGGAGCGCGCACAGCGAGAGCTATCTGACGGATCCGGCCGCCGGCCTCGGCATGACCTTCGACCAGTACGGCACCGTTGCCGCGAGCCCCTACATCCCGCTCGACCAGCGCACGGCCGAGGAAGCCGGATTGACGTGGCGTACCGACGCGCTGACGAAGCCGCTCACCCTCGCGGGCAGCAGCGCGCTGCACCTCGAAGCCGCCTCGTCGGCCACCGACACGGACTGGTTCGCGAAGCTATCGGACGTCGCTCCCGACGGCAGCGAGTCGATCATCACCGAGGGCTTCCTCCGAGCGTCGCACCGGCGTCTCGATTACACACGTTCTACGCACATCCGGCCGTGGCACACGAACACCGATCCCAAGCCGATTAGGCCGGGACACATCTACGACTACGACATCGCCATCTGGCCGACGGCCTACATGCTGGCGAAGGGCCACCGCCTCCAGCTGCGGGTGAACTCGTACGACTTCCCGACGCACCTCCCAGGCACCCTGGTGGGCTCGCTGAACCCGCCTTCAGCGTCGTTCGTGCCGTTGCCGCCGGCGACCAACACCGTTCTCGACGGCGGCAACGACCCGAGCTTCATGCGCCTGACGGTGCTCGGGCGCCATTAGCTGGCTGGCGCGGTCAGCCCAGCAGCTCGCGCAGGCCGGCTTCGTCGATGACCTCGACGCCCAGCTCCTGCGCCTTGCCCAGCTTCGAGCCCGGGTCCGTACCCGCCACAACGTAGCTCGTCTTTCCCGAGACCGAGCCCGTCACCTTCCCGCCCGCCTCCTCGATCATCTCGGTGGCGCGCTCGCGGGAAAGGTCGGGCAGCGTCCCGGTCAGCACGAAGGTAAGGCCGCTCAGCTTCCCGTCGTCTCCTGGGAGAGGGCCCTCGGACGCCATCTTCAGGCCGTGGGCGCGCAGCCGCTCTACCAGCGCGCGCGTGCCGTCCTCCGAAAGCGTCTCGGCGATCGTTCGCGCCAGGATCGGCCCGATGCCGGGCGCCTGCTCGATCTCCTCCGGTGGGGCGTCCATCAGCGCGTCCATCGACCCGAACTGCTGGGCCAGCGCGCGCGCGTTCACGTAGCCGATCCCGGGAATGCCGAGCGCGTACAGCACCCGGAAGAACGGCACCTCCTTCGAACGCTCGATCGACTGCAGGAGGTTGCGGGCCGAGAGCTCGCCGAAGCCGTCGAGCGCGACCAGCTGCTCCTCGGTCAGGTCGTAGATGTCCGAGACGTCTCTGATCAGCCCGTCGGAGAGGAAACGGTAGGCCTGCTTCTCGCCGAAGCCGTCGATGTCCATCGCGCCCCTGCTGACGAAGTGCTTCACCGCCTGGAAGATCTGGCCGGGGCAGGAGGCGCGGTTCGGGCAGATCGTCCAGACGCCCTCGGGCGGCTTGAGCGTCGGCGTGCCGCACGCGGGGCAGCGTCTCGGCGGCTCCGGCGGCGCTGAGCGATCGCGTTTGCGCTGCGCGGCCGGCGTTGGCGACACGACCTGGGGGATCACGTCGCCCGCACGCATCACGACCACCTCGTCCCCGTCGCGCACGTCCTTCTTGCGCAGGTCCTCCTCGTTGTGGAGCGTCGCGAGCTTGACGGTGACGCCCGAGACCTGCACCGGCTCGAGATTCGCGAACGGGACCATGTGGCCGGTCCGCCCGACGTTCCACATGACCGACCGGAGCTCGGTGGTCGCGGTCATCGGCGCGAACTTCCACGCGATCGCGCCGCGCGGCTCGCGTCCCACGACGCCGAGGCCGCGCTGCGCGTCCAGGTCGTTGACCTTGACCACCACGCCGTCGATCTCGTAGTCGAGGCCCTCGCGCTCCTCCTCCCAGCGGCGGCACTCGCGCACGAGCGCCTCGAGGCCGGTGTGGACCTTCCAGTCCGGCGCCACCCGGAACCCCGCGCCCGCGAGCCATTCGAGCTCCTCCGAGTGGGTCTCGTGCTCGAGCCCCTCCGTGGCGCCGATCCCGTAGCACCACATCGAGAGGGGCCGCGCGGCCGTGATGGCTGGATCGAGCTGCCGGATCGCCCCGGCCGCCGAGTTGCGCGGGTTGGCGAAGGTGGGCTCGCCCGCCTCCGCCCTCTGCTCGTTCAGCGCCGCGAACGCCGTCCGGGCCATGTAGACCTCGCCCCGGACCTCGACCAACGCCGGCGCGTGCTCGAGCGTCCGGGGGATGGCCTCGATGGTTCGGAGGTTACGGGTCACCTCCTCGCCGATCTCGCCGTCGCCGCGCGTGGCCCCGCGCGTGAACACGCCGTCCTCGTACAGCAGGGAGATCGCGAGCCCGTCGATCTTCGGCTCGGTCACGTACTCGACCTGCTCGAGCGGCGCCGCGCCGTCCCCGGCCAGCTTGCGCACGCGCGCGTCCCAGGCGCGCAGCTCCTCCTCGTTGCGCGCGTTCGCGAGGGAGTACATCGGCTGCAGGTGGCGCACCTGCACGAACTTCTCGAGCGGCTTCGCGCCGACGCGCTGGGTCGGCGAGTCCGGCTTGAGCAGCTCCGGGTGCGCGGCCTCGATGGCGCGCAGCTCGTCCAGCAGCGCGTCGTACTCGGCGTCCGAGATCTCCGGGTCGTCGAGGACGTAGTAGCGCCGGTTATGGTGCTCGATCTGGCGCCGCAGCTCGGCCGCGCGCCTCTCGGCAGCCTTCTTCGACCGCGTGCTCTTACTCAACCTCTTGCGCGGCGGGGCGGACCAGGCGCGCCAGGTCGAACTCCGCGAGGGCCTCCACGCCGGCGGCGTCCGTCAGGTCGAAGTGGAGCGGGGTGACGGCGATGGCGCCCTCGCCCATCGCCTCGAAGTCGGTTCCCTCCTCCTCGTGGAATCCCGGCTTGTGGCCGTAGATCCGGTAGCTGCGCCGGCCGGCCTCGTCCTCGCCGGTCAGCTCGAGCCGGTCGCGGTAGATCCGCTTGCCGAGGCGGCAGGCGCGCGCACCGGTCACGTCACGGTCCGGCACGTTGATGTTCAGGAGCGTGCCCGCCGGGATCGGCACCTCCTCGAGCTCCTCGACGAGGCGAGCCGTGAACGCCGCCGCGGTCTCGAAGTCGAACCTCACGCCCGCGGCGAAGTCCATCTGGCCACCGATGGCCTGCTGCGAGACCGCGATCGCCGGGATTCCGAGGACCACGCCCTCGAGCGCGGCCGCGACGGTCCCTGAGTACGTGATGTCGTCGCCGAGGTTCGTCCCGTGGTTGATGCCCGAGACGATGAGCTCGGGCTGGGATTCGGTCAGGCCCAGGACCGCGAACCGCACGCAGTCCACGGGCGTGCCGTCGGTCGCGTAGCCGATGGTGCCGTCGTCGAACTCGACCTCCTCGATCGACAGGGGCTCGCGGGTCGTGATGCTTCGAGCCGTGGCGCTGCGGTTGGAGTCGGGTGCGATCACCGCCAGATCGATGCCCGGGACGTCGAGCAGCGACCGCCGCAGCGCGTGAAGGCCCTGCGCCTGGATGCCGTCGTCGTTGGTGAGCAGGACGTTCATACGAGCCTCCGCTGACCGATTCCGAATCCGTGTGACCCTGGCCCGGTGAAATCAGTCATCTCAGCGAGGATAGTGCTGGGGCAGCCGGGTCTCGCCCCCGCCCCGAGGTCGCGTCAGGGCACCTTGAACCCGTCGGCGCGAAGCTTGGGGTCGATGTCCCGGAGGTTCGCGAGACCCGTGAAGGTGGGGCCGAAGTCGAACGGCGGGTCGTTCGCCACGACGAGGTGGCTTCCCCCCGCGTGCGCCCGGCTCCAGGTGTTGTAGGTGCCGTCGGGATCGCGCGTTCCGTTGTAGGCGGGGTAAGGGAATGGATAGGGAATCGAGTCGGCCAGCGGCCCCGCCGGATACCCGTACTGCCCGGCCAGGCAGTCGGCGTTGCCCTGGGCGTCGATCGCCGGTCCGTAGGGCTGGCCGTGCAGGACGTAGAGGGGCTCGTTGTCGGGGGGGCCGGTGTTGGCGTTGATCGGGTTGACGTTCGAGGGCAGATCGGCCGGGCGGTCGGCGCCGAAGTCGCCCCAGCGGTTGTCCTGGCGGTTCTGGCCGGTCTTGACGAGCGTGCGCTCGGCGGTGCCGTTTGTGACCGACTCCGAGATGTGCGAGCCGAGCCCGTTTAGGAAGTAGGTCGCGTAGTTGCAGACGCTGACGAACGGGTTGAGGTAGGTAAAGAGCGGCGAGGAGACGCGCACGAGCGTGTTTAGGTCCTTCAGGCCGAGCAGCGTGTTCGGGTCGCGCGCGAGCGTGTCGAGCGCGCTGAAGAGCTTGGCGGTGTTGATGTTGAGCGTCGGCGAGGCGGCGACGACGGGCTGGCCGACCGCGAGCGCCGCGTTTAGCTTCGGCAGGGCGTCGGGGAGGACGTCGATCGCCGGGCGCAGGCGGTTCGATAGGTCGGTGAAGTCGACGAGGAACGGGCGCTGGACGCGGAAGCTCTGGATCGCCGCGTCCTCTGTGGGGGGGCCCTTGGCGATCGTCGCCTCGAGCGCCGCCGGGTTCTGGCCGATCGCCTGGAAGGTGTCGGCCATGTCGGCGAACAGCTGCGCCTGGACCGCGGCGACCGGCGCGACCTGGGCCGAGGCGCGCCCGATCTGGAGGAAGAACTGGTCGAGCTTGGTCGCCGGGTTCGAGAGGTTCGACATCACCGGCGCGAGATAGCGGAAGAACGGCGCAAACGACTGGATCGCGACGTTCAGGTCGGGGCCGCGGCCGGCGAACGCGTCGCCGAAGCCGGTGAGCGCGTCCTGCGAGTTCTTCCGCGTCTGCTGGTCGAAGGTGTTGAGGAAGTCGTCGAACTCGACCGGCGCCGTCGCGTTCTTGAGCGCGATCGTGTCCCCCGGCCGCAGCACGTGCCTGCTGTGGCCCGGGGTCAGCTGGATGTACTTAAGGCCGAGGGCAGAGCGCGGGCGGACCAGGACGCTCGTGTCCACCGGCAGGGGCTGCGCGACCTTGTCGAGCTTCATCCGCACCACCGCGATCGCGCGGTTGCGCCCGTTGAAGAACGCCTCCGACGTGCCGATCGTGTCGATCACCCCGACGCGGAAGCCGCCGATCCGGACCTCGTTGCCGGGCACGAGGTTCGCGCCGCCCGGAAGCTGGGCCTTGATGTTGTAGGTCGGGACGAACGGCAGCCCCTGGTTCGCGTTGTACGCCAGGAAGACCGACACGATCACGATCAGCACCGTGACCGCACCCACGAGCACCGGGCTCGCGACGAGCGAGGCTGCTCCGCGTCCGCGCGTCATGGGCTTAGAAGGAAGTCGAGCATCTGGTTGGGGGCGGGCGTCTGGCCGTTCGGCAGCTTGGGCATGCCGGGCACGTTCGGCAGCGGCGGCAGCTTCTGGCCGGGCTTGAGGTTGTTGATCTGGTTGATCAGCGCCTGGACCGCCGGCGGGAGGGCGACGTGCGGCACGGAGGGATCGAACTGACCCGGTAGCGGCAGCGCCCGCGGCTGCCCCGCGGCCCGCTTCTCACCGGCCTTGGTCGGCGCGGTGGCCTTCAGGCTCGCGCTGCCGAAGCGGGTGGGATCGGGGCTGCTGGTGCCCGGCTGGTACGGCCCGATGCCGCCGTTGCAGTTCGACGGGAACCCGGGGCCGTTCAGGATGTTCGAGCAGGTGGGCACGACGTAGCCCAGCGCCCGCAGGACGTGGCTGACGCCGTCGAACTCGTTGACGGCCAGCGTCTGCCAGTAGATGTAGTTCAGGAGGCCCTCCATCGCGGTGAACCCCTTGCGCGGCGTCGGGCTGTTCGAGTTGGGGTCCGGCCTCTGGCAGGTCGAGGTCCTGACCGTGCACGAGGGCGGAGCGGTCTTCGAGGCGCGCGGGTCGCTGTCCGATGCGCGATGGCGGTCGTCGGCCGTCTGGAGGATCTGGCGCAGGGGCTTCGACAGGGTCGGCGCGGCCTCGCCGAGCTTCCGCAGGTCGGCGATCTCCTGCCGTGAGTCGATGAACGCCTGCCGGCCAACGACCGCCGCCTGCCCGAGCGTCCTGAAGGCCGGCCGCGAGGCCTCGGAGAACGGCCCGAGGCGGGTCAGGAACTCGTCGAGGCTCGGGGCCGCGCGCTGGAGCGAGTTGAGCAGCGGCGTCTGCGCGTCGATCAGGTTCCCGAGGTCGACCATCGTCGGCCGCAGCTCGTCGAGGAAGGTCGGCAGCTTCTGGAACCCGAGCGCGATGTTGTTGCGCTGCGTCGCCGAGATCTGCGCCGTGCGACCGGTCTGGGTGATCCAGCGGGCCACGTCCTGCTTGCGCTTGTCGAGCTGCGCGACGACCGTGTCCGAGTTGGTGATGAAGTCCTGGATCGTCTTGCTCTGGTCACCCAGGATCTTCAGGACCTTCTGGGTCTCCTGGAGGCCGGGGTGCGCGCGGCGAAGCACCTCGGCGAGGTCGTCGGGGCGGCCCGCGAGGCCGGTGCCGAGCTCGGCCAGGATGATCCCGAGCCGCTGGCGGTATGGCCGCCGCATGATGTTCCCCACGAGGTCGGCCGGGATCGTGGACTGCGTGTGCCGGACCGAGATCGTGGCGTTGTTCTTCAGCTGCTGCTGCGCGTTGCCCGGCTGGCAGTCCACGTAGTACTCCCCGATCAGCGACTGCTGGCGGACGGCGCAGGTGGCGTCCGTGCGGAAGGACCTGAACCCAGGCTCGGAGATCTCAGCCTTGACGATCGCGCACGTGCGCGGCGGCCCGTCGGTGACCGCGTTCTGGCACTCCGGACCGCGCGAGATCTTGAAGCCGCTGGTCTGGCCGGCGCGGACGCCGCCGACCCTCAGGTCGCCGCCCTGCGTGAGGCCGAAGGCGTTGTCGAACGCGATGTTGAAGGTCTTCCCCGACGACCCGCCGCCGGCGCCGGTGAGCGCGGCGGCGGCGATGACCGCTCCGATGAGCACCGCGACGCTGACGATCCGGCGGATCAATGGACCGGCCCCGTCGCGCGTCCGGATTCCTTGCAGTCAAGGCGCTGCTGCTCAGCCGCGGACCAGACGTTCGAACCGTCCGCCGCCGCCTGCTCCGCGGCTCCCGGGCAGCGCTTGAACTGGCCGGTCCGGCCGGTCTGCGAGAGGCTCGAGAGCCGGTCGGTGAGCGGGATGACCGCCGGGCCGATGCCCGGCAGGTGGATCGTCCCCGGCACCTGCCCCGTCAGGTCGAAGATGTTGAAGACGACCTGGGCGCGTGACACGCCGCCGGCGGCGTCCGATCCGCCCGAGGTCGAGAAGTCGTCAAACCAGCCGATCAGGTCCGGCGTATAGGGCCGGCCCTGGGCGATGATCGGGGAGGTCTTCGACAGCGCCAGCGACGTCTCGGGGAACGCCCCGGGGACCTTGCCGACGCTGATCGGACCGGTGCCGAAGTCGATCTTGCGCTTGAGCTTGTCGAGGGCGGTGCGCGCGAGCGGCGGGAGCGAGTTCTCGAGGTCCAGCAGGTCGTTGTTCGGACCGGGCCGCAGCACGACGTCCGCGAGGTCGGAGATCGTCGGAACCGCCTCCTGGGCGAACGGGCGCAGCTGGGCGAGGAACGGGCGCAGCGCGACCGCGACCGGCTTCGACGCGTTGACGAGCGGGTCCACGTCGTTGAGCGCGGCGCGCAGGTTGACGAAGGTGGTGTTCGACTGCCGCATGAACCCGGGCAGCGCCGCGATCGCCTGCTCGAGCGCGATGCGCTGGTTGCCGAGCGCGCGGAACGTCGCGTTCGCGTTGCCGATCAGCGCGGCGAGGTCGTCGCGCTTCTGGGCGACCGCCGTGACGAGCTTCGCGCTGTCGACCAGGAAGCGCGAGAGCAGCGGGGAGTCCCGGTTGAGCTCGCTGAACAGCCGGCTCGACGTGGAGAGCGCCGGGTTCAGGTAGTGGAAGGCGAGTCGCTGCTGCTCGGTCTTGCCGGCGTACTGGGCTGCGGAGTTGCGGAAGAACGCCTTGATCGCGGTGCGCGTCGGCGCGTCGAGCGTGTTGAACAGCTGGTCGAGGTCGACCTGCGTCGTCGTCTGCGTGATCGGGATCGTCCCGCCGTTCGGGATGTTGTTGGCCTTGCCCTTCGACTTCGGGCCGGGCGGGAGCTCGAGCTCGACGTAGCGGTTGGCGATCCCGGAGAGCGACGCCATCCGGATGATCGCCTTCGTGCCGAGCGGGAGCGGCTTGTAGGTGTTGTCGACGGTCATCGTCACCTGGGCCTGACCGTTGTCGGTCAGCCGGATGTCGTCGACGGATCCGGCGCTCGTGCCGCCGATCTCCACCAGGTCGCCGGTTACGAGCTGACCGGCGTTCTCGAAGTAGCCCTTGACCGAGTAGCCGCCTCCGCCTCCAAAGAGGAGGATCGCGACAATCACTATCGCGGCGATCACCGCACCGATCGCCGCGATGCGCCCCGCAACGCTTACTGATCGCATCCCGTGCCCTGGTCTCCTCCACCAAGCCGCGGGACCGCGCCGTTCCTGACTCTGGCCCGGGGCTTCGGAGCGCGGGAATCTACAGGAAACCTCGGGTTTTTTGCGCTGCTTTCGGTTGCGCCCGCGCAAAGGCGTGTTAAGGCATCATGAAGCCCCCCGGAGCGGCGCGTTCCGCTCTGCGCCGGGCTATTCGGGCTCGGGCGCTTCCTCCCCGGGCCAGCTGCCCGTCAGGTTCGCGAAGGTCTGGCGCGACTGGTGGTCCACGGCCGCGCGCACGGCACGGAAGATCGCGCCCTCCAGCGCGGAGGCCAGCAGCACCTTGGCGAAGGAGACGTAGCGGTGCTCCGGCTGCGGCGGCTCCTCGTCGTCGATCAGCCCCCACGCCCCCTCGAAGAGCTTCTTGCCGAGGAAACCCGCGATGAGGCCCCCCACGACGCTGAACGGGATGAAGAGCAGCTTCATGCGGGGAACGGTATACCCGGTCGGGCGTCCGGGTAAGTGAGACTCGCGATGGCTGCGGAGGAGGGAGCAGGCGGGCGCGGGGACGAGCGCTCTGGGGTCCGGCGTCCGGAGCCCGACCCGGACCATCCCGGCGAGCTCGGCTCCCGTTCGCTCGTCGGCGTGCTGAGGCGCACGGTCAAGGAGTTCCAGGAAGACCACCTGACCGACTGGGCCGCCGCGCTCACCTACTACGGGATCCTGGCGATCTTCCCGGCGCTGATCGTCCTGGTGTCCGTCCTCGGGCTCATCGGGAAGTCGGCCACCCAGCCGCTCATCTCGAACCTGGGCGCGGTCGCCCCGGGGCCGGCGAAGCAGATCTTCACGAGCGCGATCACGAACCTGCAGAAGAGCCAGGGCGCCGCGGGCGTCCTGTTCGTGGTCGGCCTGCTCGGGGCCCTCTGGTCCGCCTCCGGCTACGTCGCCGCGTTCATGCGGGCGTCGAACTCGATCTACGACGTTCCGGAGGGCAGGCCGATCTGGAAGACCGCTCCCGTCAGGATCGGCGTGACGCTGGTCCTCCTCCTGCTGCTTGCGATCAGCGCCGTGGCCGTGGTCTTCACGGGCGGGCTCGCGAGGCAGCTCGGGAACGTGCTCGGCGTGGGCCAGAGCGCGATCGACGTCTGGGACATCGCCAAGTGGCCGGTGCTGTTCCTGACGATCAGCCTGATGTTCGCGATCCTGTACTGGGCGGCGCCGAACGTGAAGCAGCCCGGCTTCCGCTGGATCAGCCCGGGCGGGCTGCTGGCGGTTGTGCTGTGGATCGTCGCCTCCGCGGCGTTCGCGTTCTACGTAGGGAACTTCGGCAGCTACAACAAGACCTACGGCGCCCTCGGCGGGATCATCATCTTCCTCGTCTGGCTGTGGATCTCGAACATCGCGGTGCTGCTCGGCGCGGAGTTCAACGCGGAGCTCGAGCGCGGTCGCCAGATCGAGTCCGGCATGCCGGCGGACCGCGAGCCCTTCCTCGAGCCGCGGGATACGAAGAAGATCGACGACGACAAGGACTAGGCGCGCCGCGGGCACAATGGCGGCCGTGAGCCGCTGGCCCAAGCACCCCGCGCAGATCCGCCCGCGCGCCTGGCGCGCCGTGTTCCGGCGGACCTTCGACGAGTCCCTGGACGACAACCTCGGGGACTGGGCGGCGGCACTCACCTATTACGCGGTGCTCTCGCTGTTCCCGATGCTGATCGTCCTGGTCGCCCTGCTCGGTCTGATCGGCCAGGCCAGCACCGTCGACACGCTGATCGCATCGCTCGGGCGAGCGGGCCTCAACGGCATCGCGAACAGCGTCGACGGTCCCCTGCACGGCGTCGTCCGCAACAAGGGCGGGGCCGGCGCCCTCGTGGGCTTCGGCCTTCTCGGATCGCTGTGGTCCGCGTCGATCTACATCGGCGCCTTCATGCGCGCCTCGAACGCGATCTACGAGGTCCAGGAGGGCCGGCCGTTCTGGAAGCGCAAGCCGATGCAGGTCGCGATCACCCTGGTCATGGTCCTGCTGTGCGCGCTGGTGGCCGTCGCCCTGGTGCTGACGGGCTCGCTGGCCCAGGCGGTCGGGGATGCGATCGGCGTCGGGCGCGGGGCCGTACACGCCTGGGAGGTGGCCAAGTGGCCCGTGATGCTCATCATCGTCATGACCGTCTTCGCGCTCCTCTACTACGTCGCCCCGAACGTGAGGCAGCCGAAGTTCCGGTGGGTTACGCCGGGCGGAATGCTGGCGGTCCTGATCTGGGTAGCCGCGTCGGCCGCGTTCGGCGTGTACGTGGCGAACTACGGCTCCTACAACAAGACCTACGGCGCGCTGGCGAGCGTCATCACGTTTCTGGTCTGGCTCTGGCTGACCAACCTGGCGCTGCTGATCGGCGCGGAGTTCGACTCCGAGCTCGAGCGCCAGCGCGAGCTGGAGGCCGGCCTCCCCGCGCAGGATGAGATCCAGCTGCCGCCCCGGGAGGCGGCGGAGTAGGAAACCAATCTGAGAGGACATTTTGGGTCGCCATAGCGACCACGAATTGACCCTCGACCCGGTAGACGGTCGATCGCAGCCGGATCGCGATCCGATGCCCGGGGTGGTGCGTCACACGATGCCCGGGTGGTGCTTCACACGATGCCCGGGGTGGGATTCGAACCCACACGCCCCGAAGGGCAGGGGCTTTTAAGGCCCCGCTGTCTACCGTTCCATCACCCGGGCCGGCCGCGCTCAGTCTAGGGCTGCAACGGTTGTTTCGTGCGGCCGTATGCCGGTCAGCAAGCGGGATCGCGGCCGATTTAAGTGGGGGTTAAGCCGTAGGCGCGCAACTTTTGCGCCGCTAGGCTGTCCTCACCGGCAGGGCCCCCCCGCCCCGCCCCCAGACTTCGTGGAAGCAAGCGCACTCCAGCACGCGTCGCGCCTGCCCTCGCTCCCGGGCCGATCGCCCCTTCTGAGGCTCCAGAGCGACGAGCGGCTGATAGCCCTCACCCGGCGCGGGAACCCACACGCCTTCGAGGCCCTGGTGCAGCGGTACCAGGCGCGGCTGCACGCGTTCTGCCGGCACATGCTGGGCTCCACGGAGGACGCTGAGGACGTCCTTCAGGAGGTGTTCGCGGCGGCCTACAACGCGATCCTCGGCGACGAGCGGAGCATCAACGTCCGGCCGTGGCTCTACCGGATCGCCCGCAACCGCTGCCTCAACCATCTGCGGCGTCCGGTCGCCGCGGGCCAGGACTCGATGGACGTCTTCGAGCGCGACGGGGGCACGAGCACCGCCGACACCGTGCACAAGCGCGAGGAGTTCCGCCAGATCGTCCGCGACGTCCAGGACCTGCCGGAGACGCAGCGGACGGCCCTCCTCTTGCGCGAGATCGACGCGCTGTCATACGACCAGATCGCACAGGCGATGGACACCACGGTGCCGAGCGTCAAGTCCCTCCTCGTGCGGGCGCGCGTCTCGCTGGCCGAGGCCGCGGAGGCTCGCCTGCTCTCGTGCGAGGAGGTCCGGGTCGAGCTGGGCGAGGTGGCCGAGGGGCTCGCCCGCACCTCGCCGCCCGTGCGCCGCCATCTCAAGGCGTGCGAGCGGTGCCGGCTGTTCCGTACCGAGCTTCGCCGTTCGAATCGGGCGCTCGCCGCCGTGTACCCAATCGGCCCGCTGGTTGCCGCAAAGGTCTTCTTCTCGAAGGCGCTGGGCGGCGCCGCCGGCGGCAGCAGCGCGACGGGCGGCTCGGGGGCCGGAGCGGGCGCCGCGAGCGGTGCGGGCGTGGCCGGTGCCGGCGCCACGGCGGGCGGGGCGACCGCGACCGCGGGCAGCACCGCCGGCGGCCTGCTCGGCCTCGGGGCGGGGAGCATCGCCACCAAGGCGGCCGCCGGGTTCGCCGCCGCCGCGCTCGTGACGGCAGGCGCCGCCGAGGTCCGTCAGGTCACGGCCCCGAGCTACTCGCATCGCAACGGGTCGGCGAGCTCGACTTCGCACGCGAACGCGCTCGCAGACAGGCCGCCGCTCACGCCGCCCGCGTTCCCCGCTCAGCCGAAGCCGACCAGCAACGCGTCGGCGGCGAAGGGCCCGGCGTCCAAGGCGGCTCCGAAGGACACCGCGGCTGCGGCGACCACGCCGACCCCGGTCGCGGCCAAGCCGACCACGAGCGCCGCGACCACCTCCTCACCCACCCCGAGCAGCCCTCCGCCCAGCACGCCTCCGCCGAGCTCCCCCTCCCCCTCGTCGCAGAACCCGACGCCGGCGCCACAGCCGGCGTCGCAGCCGCCGTCGAATCAGCCCGAGGGGACCGGCCAGAGCCAGCAGGACTCCTCGACGGTGACGCTTGCACCTTCCGGGTCCGGGGCGGGGACCTCCTCGGATTCGGGCTCGGGCGCCGGTCCGGCGACGGGATCGCCGTCCGGCCAGGTCACATCGAGCCCCTCAGCGCCCGCGCCCGACGCGACGACGTCGGGCCCGCCGGCCGGTCCCTGAGCTAGTCAGGCCACCGGCGCGAGACCGATGACCTTGAGGCGCCGCTCGAGCGCCTTCATGGCGAACGCGCGGGTCTCCTCGAGGGAGACGCCGAAGACCTCCATCCCCTCCTCGTACCACGGCGGTGCGAGGACGCCGTCCGCCGCGGGGCCGCACTCGACCAGCGTCCGCTGGATCGCGTCCCGGTAGCGACCGTCGCGCTCCGCCATGTCACGCAGGAACCGCGCGCCAAACGCGACGTGGCGGTGCTCGTCGCGGGCAACGTTGTTGAACCCCTCCACGAACCCGGGCAGGGTCCCGTTCTCCTCGTTGTAGCTGATGATGAAGTGCTGCCCGGTGAGCGCGAGCATCCCCTCGATCACCATGTGGTAGAGCGTGATCGCCTCGACCAAGGTCTCGAGGTCGTCGGGGTTCGCACCCAGGCGGTCGACGCGGGAGTGGAGCATCTCGTCGAACAGGACGTGGAAGTTCGGGGACAGATGGTCGCTGGTCTCGGTGAGCCGATCCGGCAGCGAGCCGGAGTCCAGCACGCCCACCTCCTCGTAGAACCGGTTGAAGAACTCGACGTGGCGTGCCTCGTCGGCGATCTGCGTGCACAGGAAGATCCGCATCTCCTCGTCGGGCGCGGCGCGCATGATCGGGCCTAGCTCGTCGGCGACTCGCTGCTCGCCGATGAAGAAGGACGACAGGCCGTACATGCGCTGGTAGCGCTCGTCCTCGGGGAAGCCCCACCAGTCCTCGCGGTCCTGTGTGAAGTCGAGGTCCTGGGTGGCCCACTGCTGCCGCTCCCAGAGCCGGTAGAGCTGCGGGTAGCTCAGAAGGTTCGCCTGGCCGATGTCCGCCGACGCCAGCACCGCGGGATCGCTCGTGGCCTGGAAGTCCTCTCGCTCGGTGCGGTGGGTGATGGCGTCGCTCACTCTCAGGCCTCCTCCGGGGTCGCTCGAGCGGAGCCTACCGAAGGGGTTGGCCGCCTGGCCAACCCTCGCCTCCGGCGGGTGCTGCTACGCCGAGTGGGTCTCCCCCGGCTGCAGGATCACCACCTCGGACGCCGTGACCTCGCTCTTGAACGCCTGGTCGTCGGTCTCCACCACCGGCATCGTGTTGTAGTGGCAGGGGATCACCTGTCGCGCACCCACGAGCTCCGCCGCCGTGACGGCGTCGTGGCGGTCCATCGTCCAGTGGCCTCCGATGCACATGAGCGCGACGTCGATCTCGTCGCGCCTTCCCGGCAGGGAGAGGTCGGAGAAGAGCGAGGTGTCGCCGAGGTGGTACACGGCGGTCCCGCCCAGGTTGATCACGAGGCCGGCCGGCGTGTTGACGGTGCCGCTCGGAGTGGTCGAGGTGTGCCACGCCGGCACGAGCCGGACCCAGCCGCCGTCGAACTCGACGGTCCCGCCGAGGTTCGGGTCGGCCACGTTCTCTACGCCCTTGCCCTGGAGCTCCTGCGCCAGCTCGACGATCGCGACGCACTGGGCGTTCGTCCTCTTGGCGATGTCCTCGATGTCGCCCCAGTGGTCGGGGTGGCCGTGCGTCAGGAAGATGTGGGTGGGGTTCACCTCGTCCGCCGCCACGGCGGCCTTGGGGTTGCCCGTCAGGAACGGGTCGATCAGCACCCGCGTGTCGCCGTCACTCAGCTCGAAGCACGCGTGTCCAAGGAACCGGATGTCCATGGCGTCAGTCCTCCTGTGTCCGTGGTACGGGGTTCGGGTCAGCCATCCAACTCTCGTGCCAGTTCCCAGCCGACCGCGACCCCAACCAGCATCCCCATCCGGGTCTCCTCGGCCAGGAGCGTGCGCACGGCGCGCAGGCGCTCGTCCTGGTCCGGCATCGTCGCCGCGCGAAGGACCTGGGACTCGTGCGCCTCGTCGAAGTACCCGCCGGAGCGCAGCGTCTCGTTCAGGATGCGCTGCAGCTGCGGGGCGGCCCGCGTGACGCGTTCCTCCGCGCGCCTGAAGCGTTCGGGGTCGGTCAGCGCCTCGACCGCCGCCTCGATCTCGGCGTCGCTCGGCTGCTGCTCCGGCACGGCCCGGATAATAAGCGCGTGGAATCCGCCGCCCCGCCGCGACTGACCGAGCTCTCGCACGGCGCCGGCTGCGCGTGCAAGCTCCCGCCTGGCCTCGTCCACGACCTCGTGTCGTCGCTGCCGCGCTCGTCGGATCCGGCGCTGATCGTCGGCCAGGAGACGATCGACGATGCCGCCGTCTACAGGCTCTCCGATGACGTGGCGGTCGTCACCACCGTCGACTTCTTCACACCCATCGTCGACGACCCCTACGACTTCGGGCGGATCGCGGCGGCCAACGCTCTGTCGGACGTGTACGCGATGGGCGGCCGCCCGCTGACGGCCCTCAACCTGGTGGCCTACTCGATTGACGACCTCGGGACGGAGACGCTCGGGGAGATACTGCGCGGAGGCGGAGACGTGGTGCGCGCGGCCGGGGCGGCCGTGGTCGGCGGTCATTCGATCGACGACACCGAGCCGAAGTACGGCCTCGCGGTGACCGGCGTCGTGCATCCCGAGCGCGTCGTTCGCAACTCGACGGCGCGCGCCGGCGACTCGCTTTGGTTGTCGAAGCCCGTCGGCGGGGGCGTGGCCTCGACCGCGGTCAAGCGCGGCGTGGCGGGAAGCTCGCCCCCCATCGGCGCCGCGGTGCAGGTCATGACGATGCTCAACCGCGATGCCGCGGACGCGGCGCTCGACGCCGGCGCCGCGGCGATGACCGACGTGACGGGCTACGGGTTGCTCGGGCACCTGCACGAGCTCTGTGAGGCGAGCGGCGTGGCGGCGGTGGTGGACGCCGGCGCGGTTCCCGCGATCGATGGCGTGCTCGACCTGCTCGCCTCCGCCGAGCCGCCGATCGCCGGCGGCACGCGTCGCAACCGCGAGTGGATCGAGCCGTGGGTGGAGTGGGGAGAGGTATCCGTGGAGCGCCGCTGGCTCCTGTGCGACGCGATGACGTCGGGCGGCCTGCTGGTGGCGCTGCCGCCAGCGCGGCGGCCGTCCGGTGCGCTCGGGGTCCGGATCGGGACGCTCGTGGACGGCGCGGCGGGCCGGATCCGGGTGACCACGTCGGGGCCGTAGGCGAGCGCGATCAGGCCACAGCATCCTGGATAGCCCCCGCCCTGCGGGGGTCAAGCAGGATGGTGCGGGGCGCCGAGGTGAGAGTTGCCGATCGCTACCGGCGCAGGGGTGACACCAGCACGCCGACGATCGCCCCGACCGCGACGCCGCCGAGCGCCGCCGCCCAGCTCACGTTCGTGTCCGCGAGCGGAAGCGCGAGCAGTACCGCGGCCGCCACGGCAACCCCGATCAGGTCGTTGCCGCGCTCCTCGCCCCGCCGCTCCGCCAGGCGATCGTCGACCAGCCAGGCGACCAGGAGCGCCAGCGCCGGTCCGTTCGCCCCGGTGACCGGGTAGACCGCAAGGGCCACCGAGACGGCCGCGCCGGCCGCGCCGGCGAGCAGGAAGGTCCCCACGACGAGGGCCGGGCCGTAGCGTCGCTCCAGGTGCGTTCCGAAGACGGCCGTCGTGACCAGGGTGGCGAAGACGACGCCCGCGTTGTCGTGCACGAAGGAGGTCGTGAGGAGCCTCCACCAGTCGCCCTGGATGGGGCCCTGGAGCACGCCGAGGTGCTGGAAGCCCACCACCTTCGACCCCCAGAGGATCGTGACGACGAGCGAGCCGACCACCAGCGCGGCCGTCGCGTACGGGCGCGTGTCGGGGGCGATTCCCGGTATCTCGTCGCGGCGCAGGCGCGGCAGAGAGGGGGCGCGGCGACGGCGAGGCTCCTCCGGCTCCGTCCCCCGCGCGGGGATCTTCGGCGCCCGCTTTCGCACCCGCTGGCCGCAGTACGGGCACTCGGTGACGTACGGGCTGACCTCCGACCCGCAGTTCTTGCAGACGACGAAGAGCTCGGCCTCGCTCATCCGAGTCGAGAGTACCGCGCGGCCGAATGCGCGTTCGAGGGCTGTGACGCGTCGGCCCGGGCGGCTACGCGGAGGTCTTGTCGATGATCTCCCCCACGACCTCGCGCAGGTCGTGGTTCGCCTCGTACACGACGATCTGGCGAGACGCTCCGTTGCCGCGCTGGAGCAGGTCGCCGAGACCCTCGAGGTCGTCGGCCGACCCCAGCTCCTCGGCGTGCCCGCGGACCCGCTCGACCACCCGCTTCACGAGGTCGCGCGTGCGGACGCGCTCCACGCTCGGGAGGTCCACCAGCTCGCCGTCGAGCCCGTGCCGCGCAGCCAGCCACTTGTTCTCGTCGAGCATCTCGAACGGGTACCTCGAGAGCTGCTGCCCCGACTCGTAGTGCTCGCACAGCTCCTTGATGAGCGCCTGGACCAGCGCTGCCAGGGCCAGCGTGTGCTCCAGCCGGGTCTGCGCGTCCATCACCCGCGTCTCGACGGTCCCGAAGTTCGGGTGCGGGCGGACGTCGTACCAGAGGTACGTGTAATCCTCGATCGCTCCGCTCTCCACCATGAACCCGACGCGGTTCGAGTAGTCCTCGAAGCTCTTGTAGGTCGGCGGGATGCCGACGCGCGGGAAGGCCCGGAAGATCGGGGTTCGCGTCGAGAGGAGGCCGGTCGAGTCGGCCCGCCAGAAGGGCGAGTTGGCCGAGAGGGCGAGGAGCAGCGGCACGTGCACCCGCATCCCATTCGCCACATGGATGGCCTTCTCCGGATCGTCGACGCCGACGTGGACATGCACCCCGAAGATGAGCTCCTGGCGCGCGACGAACCGCAACGCGGCCACGAGGTCGCGGTACCGCGGGCGCGCCACGATCCGCTGGTCCTCCCACATGGCGAACGGATGCGTGCCGGCGGAACCGATCGCCAGGCCGCGCTCCGCCGCCGTGCGCTGCGTCAGCCGCCGCAGGTCGCGCAGCTGGCTACCCGCCTCGCGCGTGTTCCTGCACGGCGTGGTGGCGATCTCGAGCACTGACTCCATCAGCTCGGGCTTCACCTGCCCCTCAGCCTGTGGCAGCGCTTCGAGCATCGTCTCGATCGAGTTCGTGAGCTCGAGGGTCTCCGCGTCCACGATCATGAGCTCTTCCTCGATGCCGATCGTGTAGCTGGGCCCGGTGAACCGGTGCTGCACGCGCGGGATGGTACGGGCCCGGGAGGAGCGCCCGGGCGCAGGCCGGCGCGGGGGCCGCGGGTATCCTGCGGCGCGACAACACCAGACCCAAGGCAGGTACCGCGCACATGGACCTCGGCTACGACGGCAAGCTCTTCATCCTCGCTTTCGACCACCGCGGCTCGTTCCAGAAGAAGTGGTTCGGGATCGACGGCGATCCCTCTCCCGAGGAGACGGAGCGGATCTCCGACGCGAAGCACCTGATCTTCGAGGGCCTGCTCCAGGCCGCCGAGGAAGGCGCCGACCCGTCGGTGACCGGTGCGCTCGTCGACGAGCAGTTCGGCGGCAGCGTCCCCGAGCAGGCGCGCGAGCGCGGGTTCAAGCTGGCCATGCCCGTGGAGAAGAGCGGGCAGAACGAGTTCGACTTCGAGTATGGCGACGACTTTGGCGAGCACATCGAGCGCTTCGACCCGGACTTCTCGAAGGTGCTCGTCCGCTACAACCCCGACGCCGACGCCGAGACGAACCGCCGCCAGATCGATCGCCTGAAGCGTCTATCGGACTGGCTGCACGAGCGCGACCGCAGGTTCCTCTTCGAGCTGCTCGTGCCCGCCGAGCCCGATCAGCTCGCGTCGGTGGGCGGCGATACGGACCGCTACGACGCCGAGCTGCGGCCCGAGCTCATGCGGCGGACGATCGCGGAGATCCAGGACGCCGGCATCGAGGTCGACGTGTGGAAGATCGAGGGGGTCGACGAGCGATCGGACTGCGAGACGCTCGCCGAGCAGACTCGCGCGGGCGGTCGCGACGGCGTTGTCTGCGTGCTGCTCGGGCGCGGCGCCGACGACGACAAGGTCGACCACTGGCTCACTCAGGCCGCGCCGGTCCACGGGTTCGTCGGGTTCGCGATCGGCCGCAGCATCTGGGGCGACGCCCTGAAGCAGTTCCTCGCGGGATCGCTGGAGCGGGGATCGGCGGCCGAGCAGATCGGACGCAATTACACGCGGTTCGTGCGGGTCTATCAGGACGCCGAGTCGGCCGTCAGCGCGTAAAGCGCGGGGAGCCGCAGGCCGGCCGGTCATGGGCGCCGGCGGCCGCCGGCTGGACGGGCCTCCGTAAAGAGCGGCCGCCGCGTCGCGGGGTTCCCGGGGTTCCGACATTGCCTCCGATACGCTGCAGGCTCTGTTGCGAATGAGACAGTCGCTCGCCCAGTTCGAGACGGCGTTCCTCGAGGAGACCGTCGAAGACCGGGCGCGAAGGGAGCGGCTGCGCCGCCAGGCAGTCGAACGCTCCCGTCAACGCCGCCGCGAGCGCGCCTCCCGCCACGGGACGGTTCGCTTTGGCCTGCTCCTGACCGCGATG
>JAFAQQ010000114.1 GCA_019246335.1 Actinomycetota bacterium
CCGTGGCGCGGCGCGAGGCCATCGACCGCGAGCTCGCCGAGCTTCGCGAGCGTTCCGCCGGGATGAAGGCGCAGTGGCAGTCCGAGAAGGACGCCATCGAATCGATCCGCGAGACCAAGGAGCGCCTCGAGCATGCGAACCGCGAGGCCGAGCGCGCCGAGCGCGACGCCGACCTGCAGCGCGCCGCCGAGCTCCGCTACGGCGAGATCCCCGAGCTTGAGCGGACGGTCCGCGAGAACGAGGCGCGGCTGCAGGAGCTCCAGGCCGGCTCGACGATGCTCAAGGAGGAGGTCGACGACGAGGACGTGGCGGAGGTGGTGGCCAAGTGGACCGGCATCCCCGTGTCGAAGCTCATGGAGGGCGAGGTCGAGAAGCTCGTCCACATGGAGGAGCGGCTGCACGAGCGCGTCGTCGGCCAGGACGAGGCAGTCGAGGCCGTGTCGAACGCGTTGCGCCGCTCGCGCGCGGGCCTGCAGGACCCGAACCGGCCGATCGGGGCCTTCCTATTCATCGGGCCGACCGGCGTCGGCAAGACCGAGCTGGCGCGAGCCCTCGCCGAGTTCATGTTCGACTCCGAGCAGGCGATGGTGCGGATCGACATGTCGGAGTACATGGAGAAGCACTCCGTGGCCCGCCTCGTCGGCGCTCCCCCGGGATATGTCGGCTACGAGGAGGGCGGCCAGCTCACCGAGGCCGTCCGCCGCAGGCCGTACTCCGTCGTGCTGCTCGACGAGATCGAGAAGGCGCACGCGGACGTGTTCAACATCCTGCTCCAGGTGATGGACGACGGCCGGCTCACCGATGGCCAGGGCCGGACGGTCGACTTCAAGAACACCGTCCTGATCATGACCTCGAACGTGCCCGGCGGCCGCGCCGGGATCGAGGCGACGTTCAAGCCGGAGTTCGTGAACCGCCTCGACGACATCGTCGAGTTCCACCAGCTGACGCGGGAGGAGATCGGCGAGATCGTGGAGCTGCAGGTGGCGAAGCTGGCGGAGCGCGTCCGCGAGCGCGGGGTGCAGATCGAGTTGACCGACGCCGCCCGGACGCTGATCGGCAACCTGGGCTACGACCCGACCTACGGCGCGCGCCCGCTCAAGCGGGTCATCCAGAAGCAGCTCATCGACAAGCTGGCGATGGCGCTGCTCGAGGGCGAGTTCACGCCAGGGGAGGCCGTGCGGGTGGATGCACGGGACGGCGCGCTGGCGTTCGAGAGGGCGCCCGCGGCGGAGCCGGTCGCGACCGCTGCGTAGCCGCTGAGCAGGATTCGTCCTCAAACGAGCCCGGATCATCCCCTTTTTGGATGCCGTGTTAAGAGGGGTGGCGACTCCGGGGACCTGCGTATAGGGTGCCTGCCGGGAGGTACCCCTAGGCCCATGAGGAGGCACCCTTGCTCGTCCCTTCGGTTCCAGTTAAGCGCCTGTTCCGGACCTCGCTGATCGCTGCGGCCTCGGCGCTGGTCTTTGCCGCGACGGCCTACGCCGTCACCAACACCGTCACCTATTCGGTGACGCTCAAGGAGAAGGGCAAGCCCTCGAAGCAGAAGCCCGCGCGGCTGACCTATACCTCGACCCTCAACGTGCATGGGCCCGGCGGCACCCAGCCCGACACCCAGGTGTCCTCCGACTACTTCTACCCCAAGCAGGCGGTGCTGAACGCCGCGCAGTTCCCCTCGCCGTGCAAGAAGTCGGACATCGACAACAAGACCACGGTCCCGTCGAAGTGCAAGAAGGCGCTGATCGGAAAGGGCACTGCGACCTCGTCCGCTGGCTCGCCCGGCAGCGCTCCACTCGGCACGGAGCCGCTCGACCTGACCCTCTACAACGCCACGGGGGGCAGCCAGGTCTTCCTCGTCCTGAACAGCCGGCCGGGCGCCACCGCGACCGTGAATCACCGAGTCATCGTGGGCACGGTCACCCAGGTTGGAGGGAAGTTCGGGTACAAGACCCACTACGACGTCCCGGCCGACCTGCAGACCACCGGTCCGCCATTCAACGAGCCGGCGACGGTCACGACCCTCACGCTGAAGATCGGCGCGACGATCAAGAAGTCCGGGACGAAGGTCCCCTACATCGCGCTCAAGTCGTGCCCGAAGAGCAAGAAGCTGAAGGGCAAGGTCACGGTGAACTTCAACACCAACAAGTCGACGTCGGCCAGCACCAGCCCGCAGTGCACCTAGGGGTCGCGGCCTAGCCAGGCCCGGTTCGAGCAGGGCCGCGCTCGGCGCGGCCCTGCTACGGCGCCCCGACGTCGTGTTGTGTGCAGGGAAGGGCGTTCGTCGCGGCGGCCTCGCCAGGGGCCGTTGGGCCGGCCCGTAGTACTTTCCGGGGCCCATGGACCCGAACAAGCTCGCCCAGGGCGTGGGCGCCGCGCGAATCGCGTTCGGCCTCGCGTTCATCGCGATGCCCGGCTGGACGGGGCGGATCTGGATCGGGCGCGACTCGCATCGCCCGGCCGTCAAGGTGCTCACGCAGGCGATCGGCGCCCGCGACCTCCTGATGGGCATCGGCACGCTGATGGCGATGCGGCGCGGCCGCGCGCGTGGCTGGCTCGAGGCGGTCTCGCTGACCGACGCCCTCGACTTCACGTGCGCCGTGCTTGCGGGCGACCGGATCCCACCGGCCAGCCGCGCCGCGGTGATCGCGCTCGCCGGGGGGTCGGCTGCGCAGGCCGCGATCGCCGCTCGCGGCGTCGATCAGCGCGGGCCGTAGTCCATTCGTGCCAGCGGGGCGGGATCAGCGCGGGTCATAGGCCATTTGTGCCACCCAGGGCTTGTACGAATGGCCTATCGCGCGGGCCCGTGGCTCCAGGTCCCGCCGGCGCCCTTGACGCCGCGCGGCCGAGTGTGCGAGAAGTCCGTACTGCAAGCAACGCGACAATGGAGAGCCCGTGCCCACGTTCATCCTCATGACCACGCTCACACCCGAGGGCGTTCAGACGCTGAAGAACAACCCAGCCCGGATCCGCGAGGTGAACCGCGAGGTCGAGCAGCTGGGCGCGACGGTCAAGGCGCAGTGGGCCGTGCTCGGCCACTACGACTTCATCAACGTGATCGAGGCGCCCGACGAGAAGACCATCGCGCGCGTCTCGCTCGAGCTCGGTTCCCGCGGTACGGCCCGCTACGAATCGCTCACGGCGATTCCCATCGACGAGTTCATCGCCGCTCTCTGAGCCCCGCCTCGAGGTCGGTGCAGCCGTGAAGCGCGTCCTCGTGGTTGGCGGCGGCGGCCGGGAGCACGCTCTTGTGCGCGCCCTGCTGCGCAGTCCAGAGCGTCCGGACCTCCTCGCCGCGCCCGGGAACACGGGCATCGCGCGCGACCGCGTGCCGTGCTTCGACGTGGGCGCCGAGGATGTGGACGGCCTCGTCCGCCTGGCACGCGACGAGGACGCCGGTCTCGTTGTCGTCGGGCCGGAGGCCCCGCTCGTCGCCGGGCTCGTCGACGCCCTCGGGGACGCTGGGGTCCGCGCGTTCGGCCCGTCCGCCGCGGCCGCTCGGATCGAGGGGTCGAAGGCGTACGCGAAGGATCTGATGCGCTCAGTCGGGGTGCCGACCGCCTCGTACATGGTGCTCCGCAGCCGCGACGAGGCCGAGGCGCAACTCCCCTGCGCCTCCTATCCGGCGGTGCTCAAGGCCGACGTCCTCGCCGCCGGAAAGGGCGTGATCATCTGCGAGGACGAGGCAGAAGCGCGCGCCGCCGTCGACGCGTTCTTCGGCCAGAAGCGGTTTGGCGAGACGGAGGTCGTGCTCGAGGAGCACCTCGTGGGCGAGGAGCTCTCCCTGCTCGCGCTCTGTGACGGCGAGCGCGCCGTGCCGATGGCGCCGGCCCAGGACTACAAGCGCATATTCGACGGCGACCAGGGCCCGAACACGGGCGGAATGGGAAGCTACTCGCCCGTGCCGGGCATCGACTCCGACCACGCTCGTGCGCTGGCGCTCGCGATTCACCAGCCGGTCGTGGACGAGCTTCGCCGGCGCGGCGCCCCGTATCACGGCGTCCTCTACGCCGGCCTGATGATGACAGCGGACGGGCCGCGCACGCTCGAGTTCAACTGCCGGTTCGGCGATCCGGAGACGCAGGCGATCCTGCCACGACTTCGCTCGGACCTGCTCGACCTGCTCGAACGCGCGACAGAGCCCGGCGGGCTCCAGGACGTCGAGATCGAATGGTCCCCGCGCTGGGCGGTCACCGTGGTGCTCGCCTCGCGCGGATATCCGGAGTCGTCCTCCAAGGGCGACACGATTAGGGGGTTGAGCTCGATCGACTCGATCAACACCGAGGTCCTGCACGCGGGGACCGCCGAGCGCGGCGGCCAGCTCGTCACCGCGGGGGGGCGCGTGCTGAACGTGACGGGCCTCGGCGGCGACCCGGCGGAGGCCCGGGAAGCCGCCTACGCCGGGGCCGACGTGATCGAGTTCGAGGGCAAGCAGGTCCGGCGCGACATCGCCGCCCGGGCGGTGGTAAGGCTGGCGGCGCTGTGAACCAGCCCGAGGGCGCCCCGGCGCCGGTGACCGAGACCGAGGTCGCGGACGAGTTCGCCGAGCTCGACGTGGACGCCCCCCTCGTCGGGATCGTCATGGGGTCGAAGAGCGACCTGCCCACGATGGAGAAGGCCGGCGCGGAGCTCGAGGAGCGCGGGATCCGCTACGAGATCCGTGTGATGAGCGCCCACCGCGACCCGGAGACGGTCGCGGACTACGCGAAGAACGCGAAGATGCGCGGGCTCCGCGTGATCATCGCCGGCGCCGGCCTGGCGGCGGCGCTGCCGGGGGTCGTGGCGGCTCACAGCGACCTGCCGGTGATCGGCGTGCCGCTCACCAGCTCGACGTCCGTGGCGGGCGGCCTCGACGCCCTCCTCGCGATCGCGCAGATGCCGCCCGGCGTGCCGGTCGGCTGCGTGGGCGTGGACAACGCGCGCAACGCCGCCGTGCTGGCCGCGCGCATCATCGGCTGAGCGCGGCGCCCTCCAGCACGCCGCCGGCGTGCTACCTCGCCGCTACTTGAGCGTGATCGTCTCGTCCCACTGCTGCAGGACCTTGTCCTTGCTCGGGGCGCTGTCGAGCCAGGTTCCGTGGACCGCGATCTGGTCGCCCGGCCGCTTCGACTGAAGGATGTCGCAGACGTCCTGGAAGGTCTTCACGTTCTGGTGCTCGATGCTCAGGATGAGGTCGCCGCTTGCGAAGTGCTTGTTCGCGGCCGGCGATCCGGTGCTGACCCCGTTGACGTACATCCCTTCGACGTTGTTGTCCTTGATCGCCTTCTCGGCCGCCTCCCCCGCAGCCCGATCGAGCCCGTTGCCGGCGTTCTGGAAGTAGTCCGGCAGGCTGTCGACCGCCTGGCTCAGCGGGACGATGTCCCAGCCGACGTCGTTGATGCTCTTCCCGCTCTCGAGCTGCGGCAGGATCGACTTCGCCTTGTTGATCGCGATCGAGTAGTTCGAGTTCTGGCCCTGGGTGCTGCCCAGCGTCGTAATCGCGATGACCTTGCCGTTCTGGTCGACGATCGGCCCGCCCGAATCGCCCGGGCTGGTCGGGGCCTGGTGCTGGATCGCCTGGTCGAGGCGCGGCAGGTCGCCGCCCGGCGACGCCTGGATGTTCGCGGCCGAGACAGTCCCGGTGTTGGCGACGACGCTCGCGCTCTGGCCGCTCTCGGAGCCGTTGGTCTGGATGGACGCCGGAAAGCCGAAGACGGTGATGGATTGGCCGCTCTTGACCGTCTGCGAATCGCCAAGCGGCAACGCCTTGAGCCCTGTGGGCGGGCTCGAGAGCTGAATCACGGCGAGGTCGTCACAGGGGTCGGTACCCACGACGCTCGCCGAGGTCTCGTTCCCGTTGTCGTCGAGCTTGGCCTTGATCGCCTGGAGGCCTGCGACCACGTGCGCGTTTGTCACAGCGAGCCCGCGCTTCGCGTCGATGATGAACCCGGAGCCGCCAGCGCTGACGTTGCCGACCTTGCCGGTGACGCGGACCACGCTCGGCTTGACGCTTGAGTCGATCTGGACGGCGGACTTCTTGCTCGATCCGCAGGCGGTCAGCAGGACCGCCATTCCCGTTGCAACCGTCAGGGCGATGCAGAGTGACTTCAATTCTCTCCTCCGTAGAGCGGCTCGCGGAATCCGTAACAGATGCCCGGCGCGGCTGTCAAGCGCCGTCATTGCGCGGACGTCGAGGCGCACACGAGCCCGCCGTCACCCCCGCTATCTTCGATTCGTGATCGCGCGCTATACCCGCCCCGAGATGGGCGCCGTCTGGTCGGACCGGGCCCGGATGGAGGCGTGGCGGCGGGTCGAGGTCGCCGCGTGCGAGGCGATGGAGGGCCCGTCGGCCGAGGAGCTCGACGCGATCCGCGCCGCCACCTTCACCGTGGAGGCTGTCGACGAGCGCGAGAAGGTGACCGACCACGACATGGCCGCCTTCGTCGACGTGCTCGCGGAGTCGGCGGGGCGCGCCGGTCGATGGATCCACTTCGGGCTCACCAGCTCGGACGTGCTCGACACCGCCCTGGCGCTGCAGGTCGCCGCCGCCGGCGAGATCGTCCTCGCGGGAGCGACGGAGCTGCGCGCCGCGCTGATCGAGCGCGCCCGCGAGCACCGGGACACGCTGTGCGTCGGGCGGACCCACGGCGTGCACGCGGAGCCGACCACGTTCGGCGTGAAGCTCGCCGGTTTCGCCTTCGAGGCGGACCGGAACGTGCGACGGCTCGAGCGCGCCGTGGCGCAGGCCTCGGTTGGGGCGGTCTCGGGCGCGGTCGGGACGTACGCGGCCACCTCTCCCGACTTCGAGCGCCAGGTGCTCGAGCGGCTCGGGCTCGGCGCCGAGCCGGTGTCGACCCAGGTGGTCGCGCGCGACCGCCACGCGGAGCTCCTGCAGGCCATCGCCCTTGCGGGGGCGGGGCTCGAGCGCCTCGCCACCGAGGTCCGGCACCTCCAGCGCACCGAGGTCCGCGAGGTCGAGGAGCCTTTCCGCGCCGGGCAGAAGGGATCGTCGGCCATGCCCCACAAGCGAAACCCGATCCTCTGCGAGCGGATCTGCGGGATCGCTCGCCTCCTGCGCGGTTACACCCAGACCGGAGTCGAGAACGTCGCGCTCTGGCACGAGCGCGACATCTCGCACTCCTCCGCCGAGCGCGTCGCGCTGCCTGACGCGACGATCCTCCTCGACTACGCGCAGCACCTGGCGATCCGAGTGGTGCGGGACATGACCGTCCACCCCGACCGCATGCTCGCCAACCTCGAAGCCACCCACGGGGCCCTGTACTCGCAGCGCGCCCTGCTCGCGCTCGTCGAGCGCGACCACTCGCGCGACGAGGCCTACCGCATCGTGCAGGAGGCGGCGCAGCGCGCGTGGGATACCGGCACGCCGTTCAGGGAGCTTCTGGCGGCGGCCGCGCCGGAGCTCGATCTGGACTCGATCTTCGACCCCGGCGCGTTCGTGCGCCATTCGCACGAGATCGTCGAGCGGCTCGACGCGCTCGAGCGCGACCGCACCGAGGCGGCCGCCGGATCCTGAACTCCGCGCGCAGTTTCCGGGAAAGCGGATCGCTGCCGACGCCCTCACTTGTTAGCCTCGGCCCCATGAGCGGAGCCGCCACGCTCGAGGGCCACAAGCTGCTCGCCTCGGGCAAGGTCAGGGAGATCTACGAGGAGGGCGATCGTCTCCTGATGGTCGCCTCCGACCGCATCTCGACCTACGACGTCATCCACCCCACGCCGATCCCCGGGAAGGGCGCCGTGCTCACGGGGCTGTCGGTCTTCTGGTTCGAGCGCACCGGGGAGATCTGCCCCAACCACCTCGTCTCGTTCACGGAGGTGCCGGAGGAGGTGCGCGGCCGGGCGCTGCTCGTGGAGCGGCTCGAGATGTTCCCGGTGGAGTGCGTCGTCCGGGGCTACATCACCGGTTCGGGCTGGAAGGACTACCAGGCCAGCGGCGCGGTGTGCGGCGTGGAGCTGCCGGCTGGGCTGCAGGAATCGGAGCAGCTGCCCGAGCCCATCTTCACCCCGGCCACGAAGGCCGAGATCGGGGACCACGACGAGAACGTGGACTTCGACCGCGCGGCCGAGATCATCGGCGACCGTCCGTTGCTCGAGGAGCTCCGGCGGCTCTCGATTGAGCTCTATTCGTTCGCCGCCCGGCACGCGCGCGAGCGCGGGATCATCCTGGCCGACACCAAGTTCGAGTTCGGGCGCGACGCCCAGGGCCGCATCGTCGTCGGCGACGAGGTGCTCACACCCGACTCCTCGCGCTTCTGGCCCGCCGACACGTACGAGCCCGGCCGGTCGCAGCCTTCCTTCGACAAGCAGTACGTTCGCGACTGGGCCAGCGGCTCCGGCTGGGACAAGGCCCCGCCGGCGCCGGCGCTCCCGGATGACGTGGTGGCGGGCACCAGGCAGCGTTACGAGGAGGCGTACGAGCGCATCACAGGCGAGCCGCTCTCGCGCTGGCTCGAACGCGCCGGCGCCGCTCCCGCTTGAAGGCCAGAGTCCTGATACGCCCGAAGCAGGGCGTCCTCGATCCGCAGGGCCAGGCCGTCGAGCGCGCGCTGCCCGCGCTCGGGTTCGGCGGGGCGTCGCACGTGCGGATCGGCCGGCTGGTGGAGCTCGAGGTCGATGACCCGTCGCAGGTGCCGGCGATGTGCGAGAAGCTCCTTGCGAACCCCCTGGTCGAGGAATACGAGGTGGAGGTGCTCGGCGATGGGCCCGTCAACGGATCGCCGGCATGAAGTTCGGCGTGGTCAGGTTCCCCGGCTCGTGCGACGAGGTCGATGCGCTGCTCGCGTGCCGCCGCTTCGGCGACGCCGAGCTGCTCTGGCACACCGATCGCGACCTCCATGGCGCCCAGGCGGTCGTGATCCCCGGCGGGTTCTCCTATGGCGACTACCTGCGCGCCGGCGCCATCGCCCGGTTCTCCCCGGTCATGGCGGCCGTCGCCGAGTTCGCGGCCGGCGGCGGTCCGGTGCTCGGCATCTGCAACGGCTTCCAGGTGCTCTGCGAGGCGCGGCTCCTGCCCGGAGCGCTCCTGCCGAACGCCTCCCTGCGCTTCTCGTGCAGGCAGGTCCGCCTCGTCGTGGAGAACACCGAGACTGCCTTCACACGCGCGTGCGCGCGCGGGGATCTGTTGTCGATCCCCGCAAAGCACCAGTCGGGTCGCTTCCACGCGCCGCGCGAGGAACTCGACCGGCTGGAGGCGGAGGGGCGTGTCGCGCTCCGCTACGCGCCCGGTGAGAACCCGAACGGCTCGGAGCGGGACATCGCGGGGATCGTCAACGACGAGGGGAACGTGATGGGGCTGATGCCGCATCCGGAGCACGCGGTGGACGCGCTCACCGGGTCGACTGACGGCGGGAAGCTCTTCGAGTCGCTCGCCGCGCTCGAGCCGCTTGCGGCGTGAGCGGCGCCGCGGTCATGGACCCTCGCCACCGCCAGCTCGGGCTGACCGACGACGAGTACGACCTGATCGTCGAGAAGCTGGGGCGCGAGCCCAACGAGGTGGAGCTGGCGGTCTTCTCGCTCATGTGGTCGGAGCACTGCGCCTACAAGCACTCGAAGCTGCTGCTCCGGGGGCTGCCGACCGAGGGGGAGACCGTGATCATGGGGCCCGGCGAGAACGCAGGCGCGGTCGACGTCGGCCGCGGGCTCGCTGTGGCGTTCAAGGTCGAGTCGCACAACCATCCCAGCGCGGTGGAGCCGTTTCAGGGGGCGGCCACGGGCGTCGGCGGGATCCTCCGGGACGTCTTCGCGATCGGGGCGCGGCCGATCGCGACGCTCGACTCCCTGCGATTCGGCGAGCTCGACTCGGACCGTTCCCGTTACCTGCTCGACCGGGCCGTGGCCGGCATCGGCCACTACGGCAACTCGGTGGGCGTCGCCACCGTGGGGGGCGAGATCTACTTCGAGGAGCCCTACGGGAGCAACTGCCTGGTGAACGCGATGTGCCTGGGGATCGCCCCGCGCGAGCGCCTGGTTCGGAGCGCCGCCGCCGGCGTCGGCAACCAGCTCGTCCTGCTCGGCGCGCTCACCGGGCGCGACGGCATCGGCGGCGCCTCGGTGCTCGCGAGCGCCGAGCTCGACGAGGACGGCGACAAGCGGCCGAGCGTGCAGATCGGCGACCCGTTCGAGGAGAAGAAGCTCCTCGAGTGCTGCCTCGAGCTGCTCGATCGCGGGCTGCTCGAGTCGCTCCAGGACCTCGGCGCCGCCGGCCTCTCGTCGAGCTCGTCCGAGATGGCGTCGAAGGGCGGCGTGGGGATCGACATCGACGTTGACCGGGTACCGCTGCGCGAGCCGGGGATGCAGCCGTTCGAGGTCATGGTCTCGGAGTCCCAGGAGCGGATGCTGTGCGTGGTCGAGCCCTCGCGGCTCGAGGAGGTGACGCGCGTCTGTGCCCGGTGGGAGGTCCGCGCGACCGCGATCGGCTCGGTGACCGGCACCGGCCGCCTGCGCGTCCTCGCCGGGGGCGAGCTCGCCGGGGACATGCCCGTCGCGGCGCTCGTGGACGAGTGTCCGCTGTACGAGCTCGAACCGGAGCGGCCGGCCGAGGCGATCTATCCGCCGCCCCGCCGCCGCCTCGATCCGGCCGCCACCAGCCTCGAGGACACGCTGCTCGCGCTGCTGCGCTCCCCGAACGTCGCGAGCAAGCGCTGGGCCTGGGAGCAGTACGACTCGCTCGTCGGCTCACGCACCGTCCGGCGTCCGGAGGCGGCCGACGCCGCCGTCCTCGCCCTCGCAAGCGACGGGGGCGAGGGCGCGGTCGCCGTCTCGATCGACGGCAACGGCCGGCGCGTCGCCTGCGATCCGTACACCGGGGCGGTCGAGGCGGTGCTCGAGTGCGCCGCCAACCTGGCGTGCGTCGGGGCGGAGCC
>JAFAQQ010000133.1 GCA_019246335.1 Actinomycetota bacterium
CGGCTCGTCGACGTCCGCGGCGTGCGACGGCATGGCCGTGCGGTCCGCGTCGACGACGGCGGCCGGCGCGCGGGCGACTCCTGGCGACCACGCCTCGCATGCTCGGGCAGGCACGCCCTCGCCGTGTGGGAGACCGAGCGCGACGGCCCGCGCCAGATCTACGCGGCGCTCGCCCGGTCGGGCCGGCTTCCGTGATCGGCCGATCTCGCGGCCGCTTCGAACAGAGCGTGGACCTGCTGAATCGCAACGGAGCCCTCGCCGACCCCCGAGGCCACGCGCTTGACGGAGCCGCTCCGGACGTCGCCCGCGGCGAACACGCGGGGCAGGCTCGTCTCGTGCGAGAACGGACTGCGCTCTAGCGGCCATCGGGCGGCTGCGGCAACGTCCTGTCCGGTCAGAACGTAACCGTCGCCGTCTCTCGCGATCGCGTCGGGAAGCCACGAGGTGTGCGGGCGGGCCCCGATGAGGACGAACAGCCCGTCCGCCGGGACGGTCCGTTCGGCGGCGCTTACGAGGTCGCGCAGGACGAGGTGCTGAAGGCGCCCGTCGCCACCGCCGCCGACGACAGCGGTGCGGATCATGACCTCCACGTTCGGCGTTGCCTCGATCGCGCGGATCAGGTAGTGCGACATCGCGGCGTCGAGCGACGGAGCACGCACCACGAGCCCGACCCGGCGTGCATAGCGCGCCAGGTAAAGGGCGCTCTGCCCGGCGGAGTTCGCGCCACCGACCACATAGGCGTCACGGCCCTTCATCGCGTGGCCCTCCGATATGGGACCGCCGTAGTGGACCCCTGCGCCGTTCAGGGCCTCCAGGGCGGCGACGCCGAGCCGGCGGTAGGAGACTCCCGTGGCAAGGACGACCGCTCGGCCCCGAACCCGGCGCCCGTCGGCGAGCGTCACGATGAGGCTCTGCCCCGCCGGCGAGATCGAGCTCGCCTCGTGCATGAAGACGAACTTCGCGCCGAAGACCCACGCCTGCTCGTAGGCCTGCTCCGCCAGGGAGCCGCCGCTCACGCCGCTCGAAAAGCCCAGGTAGTTCCGGATCAGCGAGCTCGACCTGGCCTGGCCGCCGATCCCGCCATCGTCGATCACCAGCGTGCTCAGGCCCTCGGATGCGCCGTACACCGCCGACGACAGGCCCGCCGGTCCGGCGCCGACGATCACGAGGTCGTAGTCGTCCTGTTCGAGGTCGACTGGAGCACCCGCCGCCTCCGCGATCTCCCGATTCGTCGGGTCGCTCAGCACGCGGCCGTCCGGAAGCAGCATGAGCGGAAGCTTCGCGTCGGCACCCGCCCCGGCGAGGAGCGCCCGGCCCTCGTCCGAGTCGGCGAGGCAGAACGCGTGGGGCTGCGCGCACCGCTTGAACGTCTCACGTAGGTCGTTCGCCCTGCCGGACCAGGTCTCGCCCACGATGTGGACCGTGTGCGGCGCGCTGCGGCGAACCTTCGTCCACTCGAGCAGGAAGCTCGTTATTGCGTGATGGAACAGCTCGTCGGGCGATGCCGCCGGCCTGCGGACGTAGTAGTCGATCCGCCCGAGCGCCATCGCGTCGAGGATGGCCTCGGCTGTCGGCGAGTCCTCCGAGGGGCGCCACGGGACGAGCAGCGCACGCTTGGCGTCGGGGTGCAGCGCGCGGACGTGTTCGAGCAGGTCGATCCCCGCCGTCCCCGGAAGCCTCGCCCCGGCAAGCACGAGTGCGACCCCTTCCGAGTCATGCGCGGCGTCCTCGAGAGTTGCGAGCGCTTCGTCGGGCGATGGCGTGGCAACGACGCTGTAGCTGCTCGCGTAGCGATCGCGCAGCTCGTGCGCGACTGCGGCTAGAGACGCCGCGTCGTCCTCGACGGCTAACACCAGCGGGCCAGGCATGCGAGCCTCGGCTAACTCTAGTCCGGGCTCGCTCCTCGGTGCGACCACCCGCGACGCGCCTTTAGGACGAGCTTCGAAGCATCCGCCATCCTTGGCCCGATGGCGCTCCCGGGGAACGGAACCGCGGCCACCCGTGCGCGACGCGGCACGGACGGGGACGTGCGCGCACCGGCTGTCGGGGTCGAACGACTCGCCAAGTCGTTCGACGAGGTCGAGGCCGTGCGCGGTGTCGACTTCGAGGTGGCGACGGGCGAGGTCTTCGGCTTCCTCGGGCCGAACGGGGCGGGGAAGACGACGACGATCAACATGCTGTGCACGCTGGTCACGCCGTCCGCCGGGGCAGCGCGCGTCGCGGGCTACGACGTGGTGGCCGAGCGCGACGATGTGCGCCGGCACATCGGCCTCGTGTTCCAGGACCCGACGCTCGACCTCTACCTGACAGCGGAGCAGAACCTGCGCTTCCATGCGGAGCTGTACGGCGTCGAACGCTCGCTCGTTCCGTCGCGAATGCGCCAGGTGCTGGAGATGGTGGGCCTCTGGGAGCGACGCGACCAGGCGGTCGGCACCTTCTCCGGCGGCATGCGCCGGCGGCTCGAGATCGCGCGCGGGTTCATGCACTCGCCGCGAGTCCTCTTCCTCGACGAGCCGACTATCGGCCTCGACCCGCAGACGCGGAGGTCGATCTGGCGCTACATCGGCGAGCTGCGCGAGCGCGAGGAGATCACGATCTTCATGACCACGCACTACATGGACGAGGCCGAGTTCTGCGACCGCATCGCGATCATGGACCAGG
>JAFAQQ010000184.1 GCA_019246335.1 Actinomycetota bacterium
CCGAGTTGATCAGGGTCGTCTTCCCGGCCCCGTTCGGGCCCAGCAGGCCGAAGAACATCCCTTCGGGGATGGTGAGGTCGAAGTCCTGAAGCGCGACGGTGCCGTCGTCGTAGCGCTTGGCGAGCCCGCGGACCTCGAGGGCGGGAGGCGCGTCTGGCATCCAGATCGAGGCTATCGACCGTCTCCGTAGCCCATCTCGCGTCGCCGTCCCGGCGCAACGGCGCCGCAGCGGGTCTCGACCCCGCGCACGGGCCGCGGGTTCACCCCCCGCGCAGCCGGCGTCCGTACTGGCGCTCGTAGTACTCGCGGTACTCGCCGCTGCGGATCGGCCCCCACCACCACTCGTTCTCGCGGTACCAGCTGACCGTGCGGGGCAGTCCGTCGGCGAGGCGGGTCGCAGGTTCCCAACCGAGCTCGCGGAGGCGGTCCGACGACAGCGAGTAGCGACGATCGTGCCCCGGGCGGTCCCTCACGCGCTCGATCAGGGATTCGCCGGCGCCGCACAGCTCGACGATCCGCCGGACGAGGTCCAGGTTCTCGGCCTCATCGGGGCCGCCGGCGTTGTACACGGCTCCGGGCCGGCCCTCCCGCAGCACGACGTCGATCGCCCGCGCGAAGTCCTCGACGTACAGCCAGTTGCGCACCTGGCGCCCGTCGCCGTAGACGGGGACTGCATCGCCGGCGAGGGCGTTAAGGATGGCGAGCGGGACCAGCTTCTCCGGGTACTGGCGCGACCCGTAGTTGTTCGATCCCCTGCAGATGACGGCGTCAATGCCGTGGGTGCGGACGTGGGCGCCGACCAGCAGGTCGCCCGCGGCCTTCGTCGCGCTGTAGGGGGAGGAGGGGCTGAGCGGCGACTCCTCCGTGAACGACCCCTCCCCGATCGAGCCGTAGACCTCGTCGGTCGAGACCTGGAGGTAGCGCGCGATCCTCAGCTCGCGTACAGCGTCGAGCAGGACACCGGTGCCGATCACGTGCGTCCGGGCGAAGGCGTCCTGGTCCGCGATCGAGCGGTCGACGTGCGACTCGGCCGCGAAGTTGACGATCGCGTCGCACCCCGCCGCCACCTCGCGCACCGTCGCGGCATCCTCGATCGCGGCCTCCACGAACTCGATGGCGTCCTCGACCTCGCGCAGGTTCTCGCGGCGCCCGGCGTAGGTGAGCTTGTCGAGCACGACCACCGCGTGTCCTGCGCGGATCGCGAGGCGGACGTAGCAGGAGCCGATGAACCCGGCTCCGCCGGCGACGAGGACCTTCATCT
Source organism: Actinomycetota bacterium (assembly GCA_019246335.1). GTDB lineage: Bacteria > Actinomycetota > Thermoleophilia > Solirubrobacterales > Thermoleophilaceae > AC-37. Next base: position 1,262 of record JAFAQQ010000184.1, read on the forward strand.
GATCGAAGGAGGGAGATCCCGCACCGGGCGTCAGAGGATCGCAATCTCGGCGTTGTCGCCCAGGACGAAGCGGTACGCGCGCGGGAGCGCCGGGCTGCGGCTGAGGCTGACGTTGCGGCCGATCAGGCTCGCCTCGATGCGGCCCTCGAGGTCCCGTATCGAGGAGCCGGCGAGGACGATCGAGTGCTCCAGCTCGGCCCGCTGGATCGTCACGTCCTCGCCGACGGCCGTGTACGGCCCGATGTACGCGTCCGTCACGCGCGCACCCCGTCCGATGATCACCGGCCCGCGCACCGTGGAGCGCTCGAGCACGACGTCGGGGTCGATCGCGACCCGCCCCTCGGCGCGCGAGTCGATCAGCTCGCCCTCCATCCGCGGCGACAGGTCGTCGAGGATGAGCTGGTTGGCATCGAGCATGTCCTGCACCTGCCCCGTGTCCTTCCACCAGCCGGTGACGACATGGGGATCGACGCTGAGGCCGGAGTCGACCAGGCGCTGGATCGCGTCCGTGATCTCGAGCTCGCCGCGCCCGGAGGGCTCGATCGCGCGCGCGGCGTCGAAGACCGCGTGGGTGAACATGTACACGCCCACGAGCGCGAGGTCGGTCCGCGGTTCCTCGGGCTTCTCTGTGAGGCTGACGATGCGCCCGTCCTCGAGCTCGGCCACCCCGTAGTTCTCGGGGTCGGGGACCGGGGTGAGGAGGATCAGGGCGTCCGACTGCTCGGTTCTGAAGCGGTCCACGAGCTCGACGATCCCATCCCGCAGCAGGTTGTCCCCGAGGTACATGACAAAGGGCGCATCCGCGAGGAACCGCTCGGCCGTGAGGACCGCGTGGGCCAGCCCGAGCGGGGCGTCCTGCTCGATGTACGTGACCGAGATCCCGAACCTCCCGCCGTCGCCCACGGCCGCGCGGATCTCCCCGCCCGTCTCCGGCGCGATGATGATCCCGATTTCGGTGATGCCCGCCTCCGCCAGCGACTCGATGCCGTAGAAGAGCACGGGCTTGTTGGCGACGGGCACGAGCTGCTTGGCGCTGGTGTGCGTCAGCGGGCGCAGGCGCGTGCCCCGCCCGCCGGCGAGGATCAGGCCCTTCACCTCGCGCCGCATCAGTAGGCACCCCCGAGCTTTCGGTGGTCCCAGCTCACGACGCGGGTCGGCCGGAAGCGGAGCCCGATGCGCTTCGGCGCCTGCGCCTCGATCATTGCCCTGATCTCAGGGCCACGGCCGGCGTATCGGTCGAACAGCGACACCGCCAGCTCGATGAGCTCCTCGCCGCGCACGAACTCGACGTCGCACTCGAGCATCACCCCGCGGAGCTCGTCGTATGCGACGCCGTCCTCCACCAGCAGCGTCGCGCGGCGATCGCGCTCCAGGTTCTTCGCCTTCTGGGACTTGGCGTAGGTCCAGGCTCGAAGCTCGTCGCCCGCGACGAAGTACCAGAGCGGCACGAGGTGCGGCCTGCCGCCCGGGCCGACGGTCGCGCAGCTCACGGTCAACTGGTCGGCGAGAAAGCCGCTGACCTCCTCTTCGGTCATCCGTATCTGGTCCCGCCGCGACGGCAACGGACGGGAGCCTACGGCCTGCCCGGCACCCGGAGTGCTCTGCGCTCAGCGAGCCGCTGCGCCCGCCAGCGCCTGAGCCGCGTCCAGCACCGCCAGCCGCGCCTCCTCCGGCTCCAGCACGACCGCGTCGCCGGCCTCCTTGAGGATCTCGCGGACCAGCCAGTCGTCGCCGGCATAGTGGACCTCGACTATCACCGCGCCGTCGCGAAGCTCCTCCACGACCCGCCGGTCCTCGCGTGCCCAGCGCGCTCGCTCGGGCGAGATCCAGACCCGCGCCGCGCGCGACGCCGGCACCTCGCCGGTCCGGGGCCAGCCGTGCACATCGGGCTCGACCCCCGGACGCGGCTCGAACTCCTCGTCGAGGATCGTCGCAGTGCGGATGCGGTCGAGGCGGAAGCTGCGCGGGGCGTCCCTGGACGGGTCGAAGGCGTGCAGGTACCACCCCTCCTGGCCGTTGAGCAGCTGGTAGGGCTCGACCGTACGGGGGGTGAACTCGTCCTCGTTCTCCTTGTAGTACTCGAGCTCCACCAAGCGGTGCTCCGCGATCGCGCGGCTCACCACCTGCGCGACCTCCGAGTCGTCCCCGGTGGCGGTCGTGATCTGCAGGCCCTCGACAGCGGGGTCCCGCCCCAGGGCGGCCACGATCTTCTCGCGCGCGGACGCGAGCGAGCCCTCGGGGATGTGCTCGCCGAGCAGGTCGATCGCGGCGATCAGCGCCTTGGCCTCCACCGGCAGCAGCCGCGCGGGGCGGTCGAAGTTGTCGCTGTAGGGTTCGGGATCCACTTCGATCTGGCCCTCGTC
>JAFAQQ010000170.1 GCA_019246335.1 Actinomycetota bacterium
ATCTCCGCCTGGCTCGGCGCGTACTTGAGCAGGAGGACGTCGGCCTGGGGGTGGCCCGAGCCGAGCACCGGCATGAGCTGCCCGCGCGGGCAGAGCTCGCACTCCTGTATCTCGCGCGTCAGCAGGTTGAGCTCCCTGATGGCTCGCTCCAGGTACTTCTCCCGGATCTCGTCGTCGGTGGCCGGCATCCAGGCGCGGGTCTTTGACGGCCCGGATCGCTGTCCTCTTGCGTGCATCACTTGTTGCCTCGTCCGGGAGCCTTCGTCTGCAGGAACTTGAGCGCCTGGACGTAGAGAAGGCTCTGGCGCTTGCGGATGATGTCAGCGTCCCGCAGCGACTCGAGGAACTCCTCCGGACCGTCGAAGTCCCGCATCGCGATCTTGACCGAGCCGAGGCCCTGGGGCACGTGGCTGTCCGACCCGGCGCCCGCGGGGATCCGGTACTTGGCCGCGAACCGCGCCGCCTCCTCGTTGAAGGACTTCATCGCGACCCGCGGGTTGAAGACCTCGATCGCGTCGATGTCCTCGACGACTCCGAGCAGGTGCTCGTAGTCGGGAACGGCGTGCATGCGGTCGAACGGGTGCGGCACGTACACGAGCCCGCCCTGGCGACGGATCTCGGCGATCGTCTCGGCCAGCGTCAGCCCGCGCGGGATCAGCTCCTCGATGAAGAGACCGATGACCTCCCCCTGGTCGGCCGTCTTGACCTCCTCGGCGACGATCACCTTGATCCCATCGGCCTGCTCGCGCGCCGCGAGCGCGCCGGAGATCTCGTTGTGGTCGGTGATCGCGATCGCGCCCAGCCCGCGGTCGACGGCCGTCTCCAGCAGGCGGTCGACGGGGGTGGCGCAGTCGTGCGAATGGTCGGTGTGCATGTGGAGGTCGACGTGGATCACGGGACGCGACCCCAGGCGCCGGCGGACGTTGCCGTTGCCGGACGCGTGCCGGCGCCCGGCGACCCGCCGGTAGAGGTTCTCGAACTCGCCCGCCACCCGCGACCACTCGAGCTGGGGATGGATCGCCTCGATTCGCCCGCGCAGGTCGCGCAGCAGCTCGCGGTTCTCCGTCAGGCGCGCGAGCTGTGCGGCGAGCGTGTCGGTGTCGCGGGGCTCGAACAGGAGGCCGAGGTCGCCGTCGGCGAGCGCCTCCTCGTACTGGGGGAGCCGCGAGGCAACCGGGACGGCGCCGCCGGCCATCGCCCTGAACGGGAGCTGCGTCGCGGGCGCGACCCCGGACGAGGCGGCGACGACGATGTCCGCTCTCGAGAGGTGCTGCGCCTCCGAGCCGTGCATCGGACCCGTGAAGCGCACCCGGTCGCGGATCGCGCGGGCGAGGGGAACGGCCGGCTCGGGCCGCGGCTCGCGCGACCAGACCGTCGCCTGCCATGGCAGGTGCGGCGGCAGGCGCCTGAGCGCGCGGAGGAAGAGCCGCATGGCGGCGCGCTCCTCCTCGGCCACGTACAGGATCTCGACGAGCTCGGGCTCGGCCTCGCGCGCGGGGAGCGGGACGAGCTCGGCGCCGGGCCGGATGACCCGGTACTCGCCGGGGAAGTAGCGGGTCATCAGATCGCGCGTGGCCGCGAAGCTCGCCGTGCGCCCGTCGAGACGCCCGAAGAGCAACGTCACGAGGCGCCGCGCGACCTGGGTCGAGAGGACCCGCTCCGTCGCCGAGTGGAACGTCCCGACGTTGAGCGCCCGCGAGTGCCGCAGCGCCGCGGACGCGGCGCTCGGCGCGAATGGCTCGTGCACGTGGACGAAGTCGAACGTCGCGCTCTCGAGGAGCGATTCGATCGACCGTGAGACATCGAGCGGGAGCGACACCGATCCGCCGCGGCGGGCCGGAAGGCTCTGCCCGACGGCCAGCACCGAGGCGCAGCCCTCCCCCGCGAACACCGCCTCCGGGTCCCGGGCCGCGGCGCGGATGCGCTCGCGGGACTCCCTGATCAGCTCGCGCGACTCGGACGGCGCGACGACGACGACCCGGTGCCCACGGGCGCAGAGCTCGTCGGACAGCCGCTCGACGAAGCGGTTGACCTCGTGATGCTGCTCCCAGGCGTGCGGCGTGACCTGCGCGATGGAGAAGCGCTCGCCCGGCACGCGGGCGAGTGTACGCCCGGGGACGCGGCGGCGCGGGCGCCGCTAGACCGTCTCGGCCGTCCTGATCTTCGCCCCGCCCGGCAGCTTCGGCGCTCCCCCGTAGGTGGCGATGAAGGCCTCGGTGCGCTCGCGCGCGACCGGATCGGGCACCTGCACCGGCGGGGACTTCATCAGGTACGAGCTCGGGTCGTCGAGCGGGCCGCTGACGCCGTGGTTGAGCGCGAGCTTGCAGCAGCGCACGGCGTCGATCACGATCCCAGCCGAGTTCGGGGAGTCCCATACCTCCAGCTTCATCTCGACGTTGAGCGGAACGTCGCCGAACGCCTGCCCCTCGACCCGGATGTGCGCCCACTTGCGATCGGTGAGCCAGGGCACGTAATCGGACGGGCCGATGTACACGTCGTCCGCCGGGAGCACGTCGTCCATGATCGAGGTCACCGCGCTCGTCTTCGAGATCTTCTTCGACTCGAGCCGCTCGCGCTCGAGCATGTTGTAGAAGTCCATGTTCCCGCCGACGTTCAGCTGGGAGGTGTGCACCATCTTCACGCCGCGATCGGCGAAGAGGCGGGCGAGCTGGCGGTGGACGATCGTCGCGCCGACCTGCGACTTGATGTCGTCGCCGATGATCGGGACACCGGCCTGCTCGAAGCGCCGCTGCCAGTAGGGCTCCCGGGCGAGGAAGACCGGCATGCAGTTGACCATCGCGCAACCGGCTTCCAGGATCTTCTCCGTGTACCACTTGGTCGCCGATTCGGAGCCGACGGGCAGGTAGTTGACGACGACGTCGGTGCCGGTATCCTTGAGGATGCGCACGATATCGTCCGTCGAGCCCGGCGCCTTCTCGACGACCTGGGCGAGGTACTTGCCGAGGCCGTCGTGGGTCATGCCGCGCGAGACGGTGACGCCGCTCGGCGGGACGTCGGCGAACTTGATCGTGTCGTTCGGGAACGCCCAGATCGCGTCGGCCAGGTCCTCGCCGACCTTGCCCTTGACCACGTCGAACGCAGCGGTGAACTCGATGTCGGAGATGTGGTACCCGCCGAGGTCCACGTGCATGAGGCCGGGGACGAAGGCGTCCCGGTCGGCGTCCTTGTAGTACTCGACGCCCTGGAGCAGGGAGTTGGCGCAGTTGCCGACGCCGATGATCGCGACGCGGACTTTGTCGTCGGCCTTGACGTGGCCGTTCGAAGAGCCGTTTGACTCAGACACGAGAATCCTCCAGAAGTTGC
>JAFAQQ010000225.1 GCA_019246335.1 Actinomycetota bacterium
CAGCTTCAGCGGACTCAAGACGGCGCTCCTCTACGCGATCCGCGACATGGGCGAGAAGGAGGCCGGACGCAGGTCGGCGGACCTGGCCGCTTCGTACCAGCGCGCCATCGTCGAGTCCCTCCTCGCGCGCACGCGCGCCGCGCTCTCAGGGGAGCGCGGGCGGGTGCGGCTCGCCATCGGCGGCGGCGTCGCCGCGAACTCCGAGCTCCGGGCGGGGGTGGAAGAGCTCGCGCGCGAGCTCGGCGCGGAACACTGGGTGCCGCCGTTCGAGCTGTGCACGGACAACGCGGCGATGATCGCTGCCGTGGCGCGCTTCATGGAGCCGATCGCCTACCCGGGCTACCTTGCGCTCGACGCCTCCGCCCGGGCCGCGTAACGCCCGGGGGCTCGCGGCCGGGGCGCTCGCCGCGCTGGCTCTCCTGGGGGGGCTGTCCGGATGCGGGGGCGGGGGATCGGAGCCGGCCACCGACCCGGTCGCGCACGACGGGCGGAGCCCCCGCGTGCCTCCGGGCGAGAAGACCCGGATCCTGGTCGAGCTCCGCCGTCCCGCGCTCGGCGTCGTGGCCGCCGCCCGGCACCTCACGCCGCAGGCCCAGCGCGACTACGTCGCCAGCCTGAACGCCGAGGTGGGGGCATTGCTGGGCGCGCTTCGCGCCAAGGGCGTGACGCTCGGCGACGTCATCGAGTACGCCCGCGTATGGCACGGGTTCGCGGCCACCGTGCGCACCTCGGCCATGCCGGCGGTGCAGGCGCTCGGCCTGCGCGTGGAGCCCGTCCGCAGGTTCTACGGCGCGCTCGCCACCGCCGGCCCGACTGCCCGCGGCGCCGCAGCTCGAGCTCCTCGAGCGGCTCGATCTCGACGCTCGGCCCGGCCCCCCGGCATCGCCCTCCTCGACTCGGGCGCCGACCCAGGCGCGCGCGGGCTGCGCGGACGCATCGTCCCGGGCCCCGATCTGTCGGGCGGGGGGCCCGGCGACCGCCACGGGACGGTGGTCGCAGCGGTGCTGGCGCGTGCGCTCCCGCCCTCGGAGAGGATCCTCTCCATACGCATCGCCCGCCGGGAGGGCGACGCGAACGGGGCCAGCCCGACCGAGTCCACAACGACCGACCGGCTGCTCGCCGGTCTCGAGCGAGCGGTCGACCCCAACGGCGACGGTGACGCCTCCGACGCCGTGCCGGTCGCGCTGGTGGGCGTGAACTCGCCGTTCGCGGGCTTCGAGGACGCCCCCGAGGCCAAAGCCGTCCGCGCGGCGGCGGGACTCGGCACCCTCGTGGTGGCCCCCGCCGGAAACGAAGGCCCGGGCTGGGGCGCGTTCGGGACGATCGGCTCGCCGGGCGCCTCCACCGGTGGGCTGACCGTCGGTGCGACTTCGACCGGGCGGGGGACGGTCCCGCTGGTCGAGGTGGGGGCCGTCTCGTCCGGCGGCCGAGCGGTAGCCCGCGGCGCGCTGCTGAACGGCGGGCTCGAGGCGACTCGCGTGCCCGCGATCACGTTGTCCGGCCGGTCCCAGGCGAATCCGCGCGGGGGGGGCGCCGACACGGGCGAGTCCCCCCTGCAGTACCTGACGGTCGACGCGCGGCCGCGCGCCGCCGGCCGGGTGGTGGTCGTCCCGTTTCGAGACCGCGGCGGAGCAGCCCCGCCGCTCGCCGACCGCGCGGCGGCTGCGGCGCAGTCGAGAGCGGCGGCGCTGGTCGTATGCGACCCGCAAGGGACCGAGCCCTTCGCGCCGCTGCCGGCCGGGGTGTCCCGGTCGATGCCGGTGATCGGGGTGAGCGGTCCGGACGCGGACGGGCTGCTCTCCGTCGCGCGCGGGCGCGCAGCGGTCGCGTTCCTGTCCGCGTCCACCACGGACGCTTCCTCCAGGCCCCGCGAGGGCGTCGCGCGGTACTCGTCCCGCGGTCCAACCTATGGCCTCGTCGCCAAGCCCGATCTGGTCGCCGACGGCACCGCGGCCGCGGGTGGATCGAGCGGCGCGCTCACCGCGAGCGGGACCTCTCTGTCCACCGCGCGCGTCGCCGCCGCCGCCCTCGTCCTGCACCGCCGCCGGCCGGCGCTTCGGCCCGCGGGCATCGCGGCGGCGCTCGTGACGAGCGCGCGCCCGGCCGGCGCGCGCCTGGCGAGCGGCGCCGGCAGGGTCGACCTGACGGCCGCGACCCGGGCGACGCTCCTGCCCACCGCGGCGGCCCTGACGTTCCCGGTACAGCGCCCGACCGGGCCCTGGGTCGCCAGCCGGACCGTGACGATCGCGAACACCGGGAGGGCGCCGGCGGTCGTCAGCCTCGTTCCGGAGGGTGGCGACGGTGTGCGCCTGTCGGCCTTCCCCGGTCGCTTCCTCATGGCCGCCCGCTCGACCGCGCGGGTGGTCGTGACCGCCGCCGCGGTTGCCGGACCGCCCGCGTACGCGACGGGCGGCCTGGGCGTGCAGGGCCCGCGCAGCCGGGTGACCCTCCCAATCGCGATCCCCGTCGAGAGCCCGGGACGGCCGTCGATCGGACGCCTCCGGCTGCTGCGCCGCGGCGGCAGCGTCTCGGGTGTCACTTTCGCGGCGGGGTCGGTGCAGCGGCGACGCGGCGCCATCGCCGTGGATCCCATCCGCGCGCTGACGCTCGTCCTGCTGGATCCGCG
>JAFAQQ010000068.1 GCA_019246335.1 Actinomycetota bacterium
TGAGAAGAGCACCTTGCGCGCGCCGCCCGTGGCTGCCCATTCGAGCATGTTGAGGGTGGTCAGGGCGTTCACCCGGATCACCTCGTGCGGTCGGTTCAGCACGTGCTTCACGCCGAGCATGGCGGCTAGGTGGTACACGCCATCGAACCCGTCGCCGATTGCGGTCCATGCGTCGCGCTCGGTCAGGTCGCCGGTCACGACCTCGACGGCCGCCGATGCGGCGAGGTCGTCGAGCTCGGGGTCGTGGCGGCCGCGCGAGAAGTCATCCACGAGCGTGACCCGAGTACTTCCGTCCTCGGTGAGGCGCCGGGCGAGATGGACCCCGATGAAGCCCGCGCCGCCGGTGATCAGGAGCCGCCGGTCGCTCACCGCAGCCGGTGGTAGCCCATGCGGCGCCAGTGGCCCTTGCCGACGCCCGCCGTGGCCCGCCCGGCGTCGTGCAGCACGCGGGCGTGCTCGTCCGAGATCACGTTGAACCCATCGACGACGAAGGCGCCCTCCGGCACCATGCGGGCAAGCTCCTCCGGCGACAGGGCGTACTCGCCGTGGGGCACCGCGAAGACGACGCCGTCGGCGCCGTCGAGCGCGGCCTTAAGGTCCGCGACGACGTCCAGGTCGGGGCGCTCCGCCCACTCGCGCACTCCGGGATCGTGGACCCCGACTTCCGCTCCACGTCGTTCGAGTTCGCCGACCAGCGTCTCGGTCGGCGAGTTTCGCGTGTCCACGACGTCGGCGATGTAAGAGACGCCGCAGACCACGACCCGGCGCGCCTCGAGGCCGCCGGCCAGCTCGTCGACGAGCTCGGCGGTATGCAGCGGCATCGCGTGGTTGACCCTGAGCGCGGCGAGCGTCTGGTCGAGGACGGCGTCCGACTGGAACAGGTGAGTGGCGCCCCACTGCGCCAGCAGCGAGTCCTTGGTGAGGCAGTAGCCGCCTACGCCGAGTCCCGGATAGCGCATGTTGTCGTGTGTGCCCTTTCGCACGCGGATCGAGTCGACGACCTCGAAGAGGTTGATGCCGATGCGCTCGGCGAGCAGCGTCCACTCATGGATGAAGGCGATGTTCGTCGCGCGGTAGGAGTTCTCCAAGAGCTTCCCCAGCTCGCTGCTCGCCGTATCGCCGAGCTGCCACAGGCCGCCCGGATCGGCGAAGGACTCGAGGAAATCGCGCACCCGTCTCGTCGACGCCGCGTCGATCCCGGCGTAGCTCCGCGGGTAGCTCCTGACCGACTCGAGGTAGCGAGGCCCGGGCATGACGCGCTCGTACGCGTTGGCCAGCAGCACGGGCGCGTCGATGCCGCGCGCCTCCCGCTCTTCCTCGAGGATTGGCCGAGCGACCCGCTCGGTGGTGCCGATCGGCACGGTGGTCTCGATCACGACCAGGGCATCCGGGCGCATCGTTCGGCCGATCGCCCGGATCGCGGCCTCGAAGCCTTCGAGGTCGACCGCGATCTCGTCCGCGGTCCGGGCCACCCTGGTTCGCACGTCGAGGTGCACGTCCACCACGACGACGTCCGCCAGCCCGTACGCCTCCTCCACCGTCGTCGCGCGCAGGTTGCCCGCCACGCGCGCGGCATGGCGGATGGCGTCGTCGAGCGATCGGTCGGGCGAGGCGACGGGAGCCAGGCCGGCGTCGACCTTCGCCGCCTTCCAGTAGCTCGCCTCCGTCGGCAGGTCCACGCCGACCACGAAGTGGCGCGGCCTCCCGTCGCCGTCGGTCGCGCCGGCGACCGCCGCGGCCATCGCGGCGCCGACGAAGCCCAGGCCCTGGACGGCGACAACGGTCCCTCCGCCGCGACGGTGGTCCTCGGCCGCGCGGGCGACCTCGCCGAACGACGAGCGCAGCTCGTCGACCGTGGGAATTCGATAGACGGTCCCGTCCGGAGCGAGGGACTCACGTACAGCCGTTGTCGACAACCCTTGCATCCTTGCGCGAAGTGGACAGGCCCGCCGCCGAGCCAGGAGCAGCAGGCGGGAAGTGTACCTGGGGACCTCGGCGCCTCCGCCGATCGTGACGGTCGTCGAGATTAGACTGGAAACATGGCGAAGACGTCCCGGACGAGCACCCGTGCTGCTGCGGGCACGAACCGCCGCGCGAGGCTCGACTTCGCCCGCCGGCCGGTGGACGAGGCCGCGGACGCGCGGGGCGTCACCCGAACCGTCGAGCTGAACGAGTTCGAGCGAGGGCTGCTCGGAGACCTGTTCGCGGTCATCGAGGAGCACGACGACCCTCGCCGCGGGCGAATCGACCGCGGCGCGGTCGAGCGCGCGTTCGTCTTCTCCTGCGAGCGCCACGCCGACCAGCGCCGCAAGTCGGGCGAGGACTTCATCGTGCACCCCGTCGGCGTCGCGAAGATCTGCGCCGGCATGCGGCTCGACACCGCCACGCTCTGCGCGGCCCTGCTGCACGACACGGTCGAGGACACGAGCGCGTCGCTGCTCGAGGTGCGGGACGAGTTCGGCGAGGAGGTGGCCACGCTCGTCGACGGCGTCACGAAGCTCACCGGCATCACCTTCCAGAGCCGCGACGACAAGCAGGCGGAGAACTACCGCAAGATGATCGTCGCGATGGCGCACGACATCCGCGTCGTGCTCATCAAGCTGGGCGACCGGCTCCACAACATGCGCACGCTGGGCCCGCTGCCGAAGCAGAAGCAGCAGGAGAAGGCGAAGGAGACGCTCGAGATCTTCGCTCCGCTCGCTCACCGGCTGGGCATCCACGCGATCAAATGGGAGCTCGAGGACCTCGCGTTCTCGACGCTCCATCCGCGCAAGTTCAAGGAGATCAAGGGGCTCGTCAACCAGCAGCGCGCGGAGCGCGAGCGCTACGTCGAGCGCGCCGGCAACTACCTCCAGAAGGAGCTCGAGGCGGTCGGCATCGAGGCC
>JAFAQQ010000160.1 GCA_019246335.1 Actinomycetota bacterium
ACCCGATGGACGCCGCCCTCGTGCTTCATCCGCGACCAGACGGCGTCACCCTTGAGGAGGAACGTCACCTCGTTGTAGCCGCCCATGTCCGACGGGTCGGTGCCGAGGGTCTCCTGCTTCCAGCCCGAGCCGCTTCAGGTCGGCGAGGGCACCTACACGCTCGCCGTCAAGGGCGACGGCGCGTACTCGGTCTTCAAGTGGGAGGGTGGGACGCACCGGGTCCAGCGGGTTCCGGAGACGGAGTCGCAGGGCCGGATCCACACGTCGACCGCGACCGTAGCCGTGCTCCCCGAGGCCGAGGAGGTCGAGGTGCAGGTCGACCCGAACGACCTCCAGGTCGACGTCTACCGCTCGTCCGGGCCCGGCGGCCAGTCGGTCAACACGACGGACTCCGCGGTGCGGATCACCCACAAGCCGACGGGCCTCGTCGTGTCGATGCAGGACGAGAAGTCGCAGCTGCAGAACCGGGAGAAGGCGATGCGAGTGCTCCGGGCGCGGCTGTACGAGATGCAGCGCGCCGAGCAGGAGGCCGAGCTGTCGGCCGAGCGCCGGGCGCAGGTCGGGACCGGCGAGCGCTCCGAGAAGATCCGCACCTACAACTTCCCGCAGGATCGCCTCACCGACCATCGGGTCAAGCTCACGCGCGGGAACCTGCCGGCGGTCCTCGCCGGCGAGCTCGACGAGGTGACGGCGGCCCTCGAGGCCGAGGAGAAGCGCCGAAAGCTCGAGTCGGGCTCGCTCGTCGAGGGGTAGGGAGGCCGGGTGACCACGGCGCTCCGCACGGTGCGCGAGTCCGTAGGCGACGTCGCGGCGGACCTCGAGCGCGCAGGCTGCGAGTCGGCGCGGCTCGACGCCGAGCTCCTCGTGGCCGCGGCGCTCGGAGCCGGGGGGCGAGACCGGGTCCACCTCGAGGCAGGGCAACCCATGAGCGCTGACGCGGAGGCGTCGCTTGCAGCGCTCGCCGCGCGCAGGGCTGCGCGCGAGCCGGTCGCCTACATCCTCGGGCGGCGCGAGTTCCGCCGGCTCGACATCGCCGTGGACCGCCGGGTGCTGATCCCGAGGCCGGAGACCGAGCTGCTCGTCGAAGCAGCGATCGACCTACCGCGAGGCGCGCGCGTCCACGACGTGGGCACGGGCTCGGGCGCGATCGCGCTCGCGATCAAGGACGAGCGGGCGGACCTGGTCGTGACCGGGTCCGACTCGTCGGCCGCGGCGGTCGAGGTCGCGCGCGCGAACGCGCAGCTGCTGGGCCTCGACGTGGAGTTCGAATGCGCGGCGGATCTTCCGCCGGGCGCCGAGGGAGCGGACCTGGTCGTGGCCAACCTGCCGTACGTCGCCGAGGCCGAATGGGAGGCGCTCGCCCCCGAGATCACGGCGTACGAGCCGCGCGACGCGCTGGTGGCCGGCCCGACCGGGCTCGAGGTCATCGAGCAGCTCGTCGCCGCAGCGCCCGCCGGCACGGCAGTGGCGGTCGAGCACGCGCCCTGGCAGGCCGGGCCCGTCCGGTCGCTCATGGCCGCCGCCCGTACGCTGCGCGACCTCGCGCGGCACGAGCGCGTCACGATCGGCCGCCTGCCGTGACGGCGCACGACGTCGCGCGGTTCGAGGCGGCGATCGCGGCCGGCGGGGTTGGGCTATTCCCCGCCGACACGGTGTATGGCCTGGCGGTCGACCCGGAGTCCCAGCGAGCGGTCCGGCGTCTCTACGAGCTGAAAGGCCGGCCGCCGCAACGACCGTCGGCGGTGATGTTCTTCCAGCTCGACACCGCCGTGGCGGCTTTGCGCGCCCTGCCGCCGCGGACCGCGGATGCCCTCCGCCGGCTCCTGCCGGGCCGAATCACCACGTTGGTCCCCAACCCCGAGCACCGCTTCCCGCTGGCCTGCGGCCCCGATCCGGGCCGGCTCGGCGTGCGCGTCCCCGCGCTCACCGCCGCGATCGCGCCGCTCGCGGCCATCCGCCGGCCGCTCATGCAGTCGAGCGCGAACCTCTCCGGCGGCCAGGACGCCCGTCGCCTGAAAGACGTCGACCCCGCGATCAGGGCGGGCGTCGACGCGGATCTCGACGGCGGCGACCTTCCCGGGGTGCCCTCGACGGTGATCGACCTGACGTCCTACGGCGACCGGGGCGAGTACGAGATCGTGCGCGAGGGCGCCGTCGCAACGTCCGAGGTGGTCGCCATCCTCGAAAGGGAGTAGGCCGCGCGCCAAGAATCTTGCACGTGAACAAGTTTTCAGCGCATCGTGCGGGGAAACATTGTGCTTAGAGACACGCTGCCCCCGCCCTGGGAAGGCCGTCGGTATTCATCCGGCGTCGTGGGGCCGCACAGGGAGAAAAGGAAAGGAATTCCGCCGGCCCAGCCTCGCCGTATCGACGATCGTTCGAGTTTTCGCCTGCGGGAAAAGGGTGATTCCCCGTGAGGCCGGAACTCATGACAGAGCCACAGCAACAGCGGCGCTTTGCGCCACCGCAGACGCGGACCCTGCCGTCGATCCCCCCGGCCGAGAGCGGGTACGGGGCGCTCGTGCTCGAGCGCCTCGCCCGGCAGGTCTGCCGGACCGCCGGCGTCGACTGGTCGTGCATCTTCGTGCGCGACCGTCAGGATCCGCGCGCGGTGATCGCGGCCGCGGGCCAGGGGATGCCCTGGGAGGTGCTCGGGGCTCGCTTCGGCGTCGACGAAGGCATGATCGGAGAGGTTCTCTCCGGTGGCGGCCCGCTCGCGGTCGAGGACTACTCCGAGCTGGTGCGGCCGCTCGTGTGGGAGGAGGCGCGCGGCCACTCGGCCGTCGCGGTGCCGATCACATGGAACCGCCAGGTCGGCGCGGTCCTCACGGCCGCCGATGCCGCACCGCAACGCACCTTCGGGCCCGACGACCTGATGCTGCTTGCCGAGCTGGCGGAGCTAGCGGCGGCCGCGCTCGAGCAGAGCGAGGACCGCCTCCAGATGAACGAGCTGATGCAGGCTCACGTGGTGGCGCTGGCGGCGGCGATGGACATGCGCGACCGGCGCACCGCGCGCCACTCCGAGGACGTCGTGAGGCTGGCGCTGTGCGTCGGAGAGCTGATGCATCTCGAGCCCGCGTCCCTGCTCGAGCTCGAGTTCGCGGCGAGGCTGCACGACGTCGGCAAGATCCGTGTGCCGGACGCCGTCCTCCACAAGCCCGGCCCCCTCAACCACACGGAGTACGACATCATCCGCTGCCACTCGGCGTGGGGCGCCGAGACGCTGGCGTCGATACCGGGCCTCCAGGCGGTGGCCGCGGTCGTGCGCTTCCACCACGAGCGGTGGGATGGAACGGGCTATCCCGATGGCCTGAGGGGCGCAAGGATTCCGCTCGCGAGCCGCATTATCTGTGTGTGTGACGCTTATGCGGCGATGACGGCCGATCGGCCCTACCGACCGGCGATGTCGCCCGAGGACGCGTTGAACGAGGTGCGCCAGGGGTCCGGGACGCAGTTCGACCCGATGATCGTGTCCGCTGTGGCCGAGGTCGTCGAGGGCGCGTAGAGCTTCTCCCCAACAGGCGCCGGCGCCCTCCCCCTCGGGGCGCCGGCGCCGCTCCCATCCATGCCCGCTGGTACGGTGGCCGCCTGGCCGGGACGGCCCTATTCGAGCTACACGAGGTCGCGGCGTCGCGCGGCGGCGCGGCCGTGTTGCGCGGGGTCAGCCTTCGTCTTGGGGACGGAGCCACCGCGCTTCTCGGTCCTTCAGGCGCCGGCAAGTCCACCCTCCTGCGCCTCCTCAATCGGCTAGCGGACCCGGACAGCGGGCGGATCCTCTTTCGCGGCGAGGACATTCGGGCGCTCGACCCGCGTGAGCTTCGGCGCCGGGCGTGCCTCGTGCCTCAGCTCCCGGCCCCCCTCCCCGGGAGCGCCGCCGACAACGTCCGCTTCGGCCCCTCGCTCGTCGGGCGTGACGTCTCGGTCGAGCGCTCGCTCGAGCTCGCAGGCCTCTCGCGCAGCTACGCGGACCGCGACGCGTCGCGGCTGTCGGTGGGCGAGCAGCAGCGGGTCATGCTCGCACGGGCGCTGGCGCTCGAGCCCGAGGTGCTGCTCCTCGACGAGCCCACGTCCGCGCTCGACGAGGACGCGCGCGAGGGGGTGGAGCGGACGCTCGCAGACCTCGTTGCCCGGACGGGGGTGTCCATGGTGGTCGTCACGCACGACCGCGGGCAGGCGAGCCGCCTGGCCAGCCGGATCGTCGAGCTCGCGGGCGGCCGGCTGGCTGACGGCCCGGCTGGTGTCGCGGCCCCGTGATCGCCGCGGTTCACCTCTCGCTCGGCGAGGTGGTCGCGGCGCTGGCGCTCGTGGCGGTGGCCGCGGCCGTCTCGATCTGGCGGCGGGCCGACCTCGAGCGCGACCTCGGCATCGCCGTCGTCCGCTCGTTCGTCCAGCTCACTGCGGTGGGCTACGTCATCCAGGCGATCTTCGATTCCGACAGCCTCTGGCTGGTCGCGGCGCTGCTCGCGGTGATGGTGGCGTTCGGCTCGCTCACCGCCCGGGGCCGGGCGCGCGCGGTGCCCGGGGCGACGTGGCCGATCGTCATCGCCCTCAGCGTCGCGGGACTGGTCACCCTGGGCCTCGTGATCGCCCTTGGGATCTTCCCGGCGCGGGCGCGCTACCTGGTTCCGGTCGGCGGGATGGTGATCGGCAACGCGATGACGGCGGCCGCGGTCGCGCTCAACCGGCTCGCGGACGAGATCTCGTCCGGCGTGCTGCGAATCGAGGCCACCCTAGCGCTCGGCGCGACCGCCCGCGAGGCGGCGCGCGGGGCGGTCACGCGCAGCCTCCGTTCCGGCATGATCACCCTCATCGACTCCACGAAGACGACCGGCGTGGTCTTCTTTCCCGGGACGATGGTCGGGATGCTGCTCGCGGGCGCGCGTCCGCTCGACGCGGTCCGCCTGCAGCTGATCCTGCTCTGGAGCCTGCTCGGCAGCGTCGCGCTGTCGTCGGTGATCGCGACGTCGCTCGGGTACCGCGGGTTCTTCACCGCAGCGCACCAGCTGCGAGAGAGGTGAGCCCGGGCCGTCGGCTCAGCGCCCGAGCAGGCGGGCGAACAGGTTCTCGGTGAGCCGCACCAGGCGCGGGTCGCTCTGCCGCGGCGCGTCCGGCGAGGCGTCGGGGACGGGGGAGAGGCCGAGCTGCCACCCCATCGTGCCGGAGGAGAACACGAGCGCGCCCGACGGCGCCCGGTAGAGCGTGGACTGCGAGACGCCGGACCCGCGCCCCTGGCACTGCGCGTCTCCATTCCCCACGATCTGGATCCCGGCGGGGCTGTGCGCGTCGGTCCGGTCCGGCTCGTAGCCCACGATGCCCGGCACCGTGGACGACGCGGTGAAGCCCGTTCCCTGGAACAGCCAGGCCGGGCTCAGCGACGTTGCCGGTCGCCAGGGGTAGTAGTGGTTGATCGAGCGGCCGACGGCCGGGATGCGCGGCGTCACGCACTCCTGCCAGTTCGTCCCGGCGAGCGGCCCCGCGCCGCTCGGAAAGTGGCCGGTGGGGAGGCGTCGGTCCGGGTCGAGGGCCACGTGCTCCTTGTAGCCGACGATGCGGTGACCGGGGCGTCGCGCCTCGCTCGAGGCCCGCGTGGCCGGAGCGAAGCGCACCCGCCACGACAGCGTGTTCGAGGCCAGGAACACCAGGTTCGTTCCGTGGTCGCGCGCGCCCCGGAACGCGTCCGCCGCGCGCTGGGACCAGTACTCGGAATGGCCGATGTCGAGCAGGACCCGATGACCCGTGACCTGCCCGGGCTGGTCGTCGACCGACTCGTTTGTGGTGTATGAGACGTCGTAGCCCTCGCGCTCGAGGAATCGCACAATCGCCACGTCGCGCGTGAGGAACTGCCCGGCGCCGGTGACGGTCTCGTACGGCCGGTCGTAGGAGACCTCCACGCCCTGCCCGGTCCCGGTCGCCGTCACCCGCTGCCCCCCGGGATACAGGCTGTCGCCACCCCACGTGTTGTACGCCTCATACGTCGCCGTCGAGATCTGCGCGAGGACCGGCTGAGGCCGCGCCGACTCGACCACGAACATCGCGTCGCGAGCGGCTCCGGTGTCGATCGTCATCTTCACGAGGTAGACGCCCGACGGCAGGGCGCTCGGGATCTGGAACCCGAGGGTGGTATGCCAGCGGCACTCGGTGAGCCCCGTCGCGACGTCGTGCGTGCAGGGCGGCTGCGCCTGCGGCGGAAGGCGCCGGCTCGCAAGCACCAGCCTTCCCTCGAGGCCCCCGTACCAGCCCATTCGGTAGACGTCGACCCGGATCCACCGTGCGGCCTTCGCGTGCACGTACACGCGCTCGGTCTCGCCCGGGCGGATGCTCTGCGACGCGACGTAGCCCTCGACGTCGCCGTGGCCCTCGCCGCCCGCGAGTTGCCAGGCGCGAGTGCCCGCGAAGCGATTCTCCTGGGCGATCGTCGGCGGAGGGCCCGAGGTGCCGACGAGCCAGCGGTAGCCTGCGCGCCGGGCTTGGGCCTGTCCGGACGCGGCGTGCCCCGACCGCTCGCCGCCGCCGCCGGATCCCCTCACCGCCAGCGCGACGAGCACGCCGACGGCCGCGGCGCCGGCGGCGAGCAGCGCGAGCGTGCGGACGCGCGTGGCCTAGCGCTCCCCGGAGGGCAACCGGACGGCGACGAACTCGCCGGTCTCGAGCTCGTGCGCCACCCGGGAGTCGACCTCCTGCTGGGCGGGGGCCGGCTCCCCGGCCAGTGTGCTCGCGCGCCGCAGCTGGAACTCCCGGAATCGCTTGAGCTTGAGGATCTCGAGCACGAGCACGAGGTACGCGCTCGCCGCGAAACCACCGATCCCGCAGGCGACGAGCGCGGCGACCCAGCCGGCTCGGAAGTGCCCGTGGTGGTCCGAGTACGGGATGAAGCGGACGGCGAGCGCAAAGCCGGCCATCGTCACCGTCCACGCATAGAGGTACAGCGTGGTCTTGCGCGGCGAGAAGCCGATGTTCGCGAACCGGTGGTGGAAGTGCCACCGGTCGGCCTTGTAGACCGGTCGGCCGTACTTGATCCGCTTCGCGATCACGAAGCTCGAGTCGAGGATGGGCACCGCGAGCACGAGCAGCGGGAATGCGAGGCCGACCAACGCGTTCGTCTTCAGGGCGCCCTGCACGACGATCACCCCGAGCAGGTATCCCAGGAGGTTCGACCCTGAATCGCCGAGGAAGATCGAGGCCGGATGGAACCCGTGGCGGAGGTAGCCGAGCGACGCACCGGCGGTGATCAGCGCCAGCACCCCGGCGGCGTGCGGCTCCATCCGGAACTGAGAGAACGCGATGATCGCGAACGCGATCCCCGTGATCGTGCATACGCCGGCGGCCAGGCCGTCGACCCCGTCGATGAAGTTCACGACGTTCATCAGCGCGACGAGCCCGAGCACGGTCAGGCCGTACGCAAGCGGCGGGCTCAGGTCCACGCGGTGGATGAAGGGCAGGGTGAAGTCGGTCACCCGCACGCCGCCGACCACCGGTACCGCGGCCGCGAGGACCTGACCGATCAGCTTGAAGTCCGCCGACAGCTCGAGCAGGTCGTCGGCCGCCCCGACCAGCACGATGACGGCGGCTCCGATCAGGATCGTGTGCGTCCGCTTGTCGTCGGGGAGCCAGATCAAGCCCGCCGCCACGACCGCGGCGACGATGGCGAGGCCGCCGAGCCGCGGCGTGGGGAACTGATGCAGTCCCCGCGCGCGGGGCTCGTCGATCGCACCGATGCGCCAGGCGAACGCGCGCGCGACGGGGGTCGTGAGGAGCGCGATCACGAGCGCGAGCGCGAACCCGCGCACCCCGGATTCGACCGTCGGAAATCGCATCCCGTGACCGAGGAGCACGGCGAGCGGGGCGGGTGGCGGGATGGTTGGCACAGCCGCGAGAGTCTAGGTACCCGACCTCCTGGCTCAATGGTTCGACCAGGCGCCGCGGCTCCCTGCGAGGAACGCGCGCCGCTCAGGCCGGCGCGGCCGCCACGGTGTTGCGGTCGTGCCAGATCCCGAAGGACATCAGGCCCCAGATCTGGCGGCTCAGGTCCTCGCGACCCTGCACGTGGGCGTCCAGGATCCGCGTCACCGCGGCCGGGTCGAAGTAGCCCTGCCGCGCCACGCGGTCGGGAGATAGGACCTCCCGGGCGAACGGCTCGAGCTCCCCTCGCAGCCAGGCGGCCGCGGGGATCGAGAAGCCGCGCTTGCGCCCCCGGACGATCTCGCGCGGGAGGAGGGGGCTGACGGCCGCGCGCAACAGACGCTTCTTCGTCAGCCCGCGAACCTTCATCGACGTGGGCAGCGCGAGCGCCTGGTCCGTCACGACCGTGTCGAGGAACGGGACGCGCACCTCGAGCGAGTGCGCCATGCTCGCGCGGTCGGTCTTGGTCAAGAGGTCGTCGGCCAGGTAGAGGCCGATGTCGACGTCCTGAAGGCGCGCGAGGGGCTCCGCGTCCGCGGTCTCGCGGTAGCGCGCGCGCCACAGGTCGAGCGGGTCGCGCGCGCCGTCGCGGCGTGAGCCGAGCAGCTCCGCGCGGGCGTCGGGGCTGAAGATCTCCTTCCAGGCGTGGTGTCGCTCGAGCGCCGGAAGGGTCGCGCCACGGGCGAACCGCTTGGCCATGTAGTCGATGCTGGTCCGGCGTGAGGAGCTCGGCAGCCGCTCGATCAGCGGGCGCATCGCAGCGGCGGCAGCGCCTACCCGCGGAGCGATGAGGTCCGCGACGTACGTGTAGTAGCCGCCGAAGAGCTCGTCGCCGCCCTCGCCCGAGAGCGACACCTTGACCTGCTCCGCCGCGAGCTTCGCTACGAGATACGTGGGGAGCGCCGACGAGTCTGCGAACGGCTCGTCGAAGGCGCCCACGACCTCGGGCAGGAGCTCGGCGGCGTCGGGGCGGACCACGAGCTCGTGGTGGTCAGTGCCATAGCGGCGCGCCACCAGGCGCGCCTGCTCGAGCTCGTCGAACGAGCGCTCCTCGAAGCCGATCGAGAATGTGCTGATCCGCTCCCCGCTCTCCTCGCTCGCGAGCGCCGCGAGCGCCGAGGAATCGATCCCGCCGGACAGGAGGACGCCCACGGGAACGTCGGAGACGAGGTGGGCGCGGACCGAGTCGCGCATCCGGTCGCGCAGGTCGCGCGCGAGCCCGTCGAGGTCGCCCTCGAGGACCCCGTCCGCCGGCGCGGGGGCCGGCCGTGCGTAGCGGTCGATCCGGGGCTCCGCGGCGTCGGGCGACCACGTGAGGATGTGGCCGGGCGGGAGCTTTCGCGCGGCGCGGTAGATGGTGAGCGGCGCCGGGACGGAGTTGAACGCGAGATACGCCTCGAGGGCGTCGACGTCGAGCTCGGTCCCGAAGTCCGCCTGCGCCCTCAGCGCGGTGAGCTCCGAGGCGAAGGACATCCTTTGCCCGAGGACCGCGTAGTACATCGGCTTGATTCCGAAGCGGTCGCGGGCCAGGACGAGCCGCCGGTGGCGGGCGTCCCAGATGGCGATCGCGAACATCCCGCGCAGGTCCTCGACGAACCGCTCGCCGCGCTCCTCGTACAGGTGGACCAGCACCTCGGTGTCGCAGCCGGTGGCGAACCGGTGCCCGCGGCGGGACAGGCCCTCG
>JAFAQQ010000163.1 GCA_019246335.1 Actinomycetota bacterium
CACGTGCAGCCGCTCGACGGCGACCCGCTCGACCCGCCGCGCCACCTCGTCCTGGTGCAGCAGCGCCTCGGCGGCGGCGGCCTGGGCGAGCGAGTTCACCGCGAACGGCTGGCGGACGCGGTCGACCGCCGACCGGAAGTCCTCCGCGCACAACGCGTAACCCACGCGCAGCCCGCACAGCCCGTACACCTTCGAGAAGGTGCGCAGGACCACCAGGTTCGGGTGCCGCTCGGCGAGCGCCAGCGACTCGTCCGGGTCCTGCATGGTGTTGAACTCGACGTAGGCCTCGTCCAGGATCACGCACACGTGGCGCGGCAGCGACGCCACGAACGCGTCGATCGCATCGAGCGGCAGCGCCGTGGACGTCGGGTTGTTCGGGTTGCAGACGAGGACCAAGCGCGTCGCGGCGGTCACCTCGCGCGCCATCGCGTCCAGATCGTGCCGTCCATCGGCGTCGAGCGGCACCGTGACCGCGCGCGCGCCGCTCGCGGCCGCCAGGTGCGGGTACATCGAGAACGACGGCCAGGCGTAGACCAGCTCCGCGCCGGGCTCGAGCAGCGCCTCCCCCGCCGCGAGCAAGATGTCGCACGACCCGTTTCCGATCGCGATCCTCCCCGGCGTCGTCTCGAGCCGGTCGGCGAGCCGCTTGCGGAGCACGGCTCGGTCGGGATCGGGGTAGCGGTTGAGGGTGCGGAGCTCGCGCTCGATCGCCTCGATGACCGCGGGGTGCGGCGGCCATGCCGTCTCGTTCGAAGCGAGCTTGGCCAGTTCCCCGCCGAAGTCGTAGGTCTCCGCGGCCGGGTAGACGGGGATGCGGCGCATGCGCTCCGAGAACTCGAGGCTCATCGCGCCCGCTTTGCCGGTCGACGCGGTCTCACTGCGCACCCTCGAGGTCGCGACGCAGGCTCACCGCGTCGCGCAGGTACACGTGCTGCGGCTTCGCTCCATCCTCGGAGTAGCAGTGGAGCAGGACCCGGATCACGCGCGGAAGCGCACCCGGAACGTCGATCTCGGTGGCGCACAGCAGGGGGACGGCGTCGAGACCGAGCCGCCGCGCCGCCACCGCCGGGAACTCCGCGTCGAGGTCGGCCGTCGACGTGAAGATGCAGCTCACCAGGTCGTCCGGCTCGAGCTCGTTGCGCTCCAGCACGCTACGCATCAGCTCCTCGGTCCCCTCCAGGATGGCGTCCGCGTCGTTTCGGTCGACCGTTATCGCGCCCCTGAGCGCGCGCAATCGCATGGCCGGTTGATCCTAGATGGCGCTCCTGCCGGGGTACGCGCGGGCGATTGGTGGATCGACAGTGCCATAGCACGGTCAAATCACCAATGAACGGGTCAGACCGGAGATTGGCGCTCAGCCAGCCGGCGGTCCGTGATCCCCGCCAGCCGGCGGCCCGGTCTCGCGCTTCGCCGCGGCGCGAAGCTCCGCCACCTCGGTCGGGGAGAGCCGTCGATGGTCCGCAGCCGCCAGCCGGCCCAGGCGCAGCGGTCCGAACCCGACGCGCTCCAGGGAGATGACGCGGTACCCAACCGCCTCGCACATCCGGCGCACCTGCCGGTTGCGCCCCTCCCGGATCGTGACGTCGAGGACCCCCGGCTGCAGCTGGCGCACCTGCGCGGGGGCGGTCGGCCCGTCGTCGAGCTCGACGCCGGCGCGGAGCCGCCGCAGCGCGCCGCCCGCGACCGGCGCCGGCCTCACCCGCGCCCGGTAGGTCTTCGGGACCTCGTAGCGCGGGTGCGTCAGCAGGTTGGCGAGGTCGCCGTCGTTCGTCACCAGGATCAGCCCGGTCGTGTCGGCGTCGAGGCGTCCGACCGGATAGAGGCGCCGGCCGCGCGGGACCAGCGACGTCACCGTCGGCCGGCCGTGCGTGTCGCGGACGGTCGACACGACGCCCCGCGGCTTGTTGACCATGTAGACGACCGTGGGCTCGGGGGCGACGGGCTCCGCGTCGAACGCGACGCGGCTGCGGTCGTCGACGTCACGGGCGGGATCGGTGACCACCTTCCCGTCGACGGTCACGCGGCCCTCCCGCACGAGGCCCTCGGCGGCGCGCCGGGACGCCACCCCCGCGTGGGCCAGGTACCGCGCGAGTCGCACCCCGCCCACCCTGCCACACTGGCCGCGATGGACCTCGAACGGCTCGAAGCGCTGCTGGGCGACATCGGCGCGCCGCCCTTCCGCGCCTCGCAGGTCTGGCGGTGGATGGCGCGGGGCGCGTCCTCTTATGCCGAGATGACGAATCTCCCGGCGGCCCTGCGCGCGCGGCTCGACGCGGAGCTGCCGCTGTCGACACTCGCCGTCGAGGCCGAGGCGACGGCGCGCGACGGGACCGAGAAGGCCCTGTTCGCGACCGCGGACGGCAAGCCGGTGGAGGCGGTGCTGATGCGCTACCGCGACGGCCGCCGGTCGCTGTGCCTGTCGAGCCAGTCCGGATGCCCCCTGACGTGCACCTTCTGCGCGACGGGCCGGATGCGCTTCGGCCGCAACCTCACCGCGTCGGAGATCCTGGACCAGGCGCTGCACTTCCGCCGCATCGAGCCGGTCGACCACGCGGTGTTCATGGGGATGGGCGAGCCCATGCTGAACCTCGATGCCGTACTCGCCGCCTGCGAGCGGCTGCCGGACGTTGGGATCTCCCACCGCCGCACCGCGATCTCGACGGTCGGCTGGCTGCCGGGCATCGAGCGACTGATCGAGCATGGCCCGCCGGTCCGTCTGGCGCTGTCGCTGCACGCGGCCGACGACGCGCTCCGCTCGGAGTTGATGCCCGTGAACGAGCGCTACCCGCTGACCGACGTCCTGGCGGCCTGCCGGGAGTGGTCGGCTGCCCGGCGCCAGCCGGTCTTCGTCGAGTACCTCATGCTCGACGGCGTGAACGACCGCTACCAGCAGGCGGTCGCGCTCGCCGACGCGCTCGAGCCGCACGCCGCCTTCAAGGTCAACCTGATCCCGTACAACCCCACCGAGTCCGGGCTCCGCGGATCGACGCGGGCCGCGATCCAGGCGTTCCGCGACGCGCTGGAGGAGCGGGGCGTGAGGGCCACCGTCCGCCTCACACGCGGCCGCGAGATCGAAGCCGCGTGCGGCCAGCTCGCGGCGCGCACAGGGCCGCCGGCGGCGGCCGGATCGGTCGCCACCGCCGGCCCCACCTCCGCGCTGGCCTCCGGCTAGGCGCCGGTCACGCCGGACGTCGACCCGATCGGGCCGAGCTCGAGGCCGAGCCCGGCCGCGCGCTGCGCGAGCAGCGGCAGCGCCTCCGCGGTTGGGAGCGCGCTCGAGCGCTCGGCGTAGCGCGCCGAGTCGTGCAGCAGGACGATCATTCCCGCGGCCAGGTCCCGCGCCGCCAGGTCCGCGATGCGCGCCGGCGCCAGGGCCTCCCAATCGAGCCCCCACGCCGACCAGTAGACGGGCTCGAGCCCGAGCGACCGGCATGCCGCGTAGGAGTGCTCGCTGAAGCGCCCGTACGGTGGACGCATCCGCCTGGGCCGCCGGCCGACGGCCGCCTCGAATGCGCCGACCCCGCGCGCCACCTCGTCCCGCGCGGCCGGGGGAACGAGCTCGTCGTGCTTCGGGTGCGCGTAGCCGTGTAGCGCGAGCTCGTGTCCGCGCTCAGCCGTCTCGCGCGCGATCCGCCAGTGGCGCTCGAGCTGCTCGCCGACGACGAAGAACGTCGCGCGCGCGCCGATCCGGTCCAGAGCGTCGAGCACGGCGGGCGTGGAGTCCTCGTCGGGGCCGTCGTCGAAGGTCAGCGCGACACGACGCTCGCCGGGGTCCGCCTCGAGGCGCTCCCGCCCCGGGAAGGTACGCCAGCTCGCGAGCGTCGCGGCGAGCTCGCCGAAGGTGGGCACGGACTACGGGCGGGCGGGTTCGCCGGCGCGCGCGGCCTCGCCGCCGGCCTCGCCCTCGCCGTGGCCGGCCCCGACGCTGGCGCGCTGGTCGCCCGCCCGCAGGAGCCGGTCGCGCAGCGCGCCCTCCTCCTCCGGCGAGGGGTCGAAGCGTCCGGGATCGGGAAGGTCGTGCACCCCGCTCAGGCCGAACAGCTTCGCGAAGAGCGGCGTGGTGCGATAGAGGATCGCGCCGAACCGCGACCGCCCGGACTCCTCGATCAGCCCGCGCTCGAGCAGGGTGCCCACCGCGGACTCGGACGCCACGCCGCGGATGCGCGCGATCTCCGGCCGCGACACCGGCTGCAGGTACGCGACCGCCGCGAGGCATTCGGCCTGGGCTTGAGTGAGCGGCGGGGTGCGTGGTCGCGCGAGCAGCCGCCGCGCGGCGCCCTCGGCCACGGGATCGGTGGCCAGGGCGAAGCCGCCGGCGACCTCGCGAAGGACCACGCCGCGGAAGCCCTCGGCGTAGTGCTCGCGCAGTCGCGCGAGCGCCTCCACGACCTCGCCCTCCGTGACCTCGGCGGCGTCCCCCAGCTCGTGCGGCGTGAGCGGCTCCGGAGAGAGGAACAGCAGCGCCTCGACGATCCGGACGAGCTCGTTCAACCCGCCGGCCCTCCGCCAGCGCCGGCAGCAGCCGTGACCGTGATCGGGGCGAACGGGGCGTCCTGCTCCCAGTCGGCCTCCCCGGACTTGTAGAGCTCGAGCAGCGCGAACAGCGTGACCGCCTGCGTCAGGCGGTCCGCGCCGGCGACCGCCTCGTCGAAGCCGAACCGCCCCCGCGCGCCGAGCAGGTCGCGCAGGTGCGCCAGCCGCTGCTCGAGCGTCACCCGCGGACGGGCCATGTGGCTCAGGTCGAGCGCCGGCGGCACCCTGAGGAGGCCGCCGATCGACCGCGCGAGCAGCTCTGGCTCGTACACCGCCTCCGCGGCGTCCACCGAGACCCGGCGAAGCGCGCGCGGAATCGGCGCGCTGCGGTAGCGGAAGCCGGACTCGCCGGCCAGGCGCTCGCGCAGGAACTCCGCCGCGCGCCGGTACCGGGAGTACTCGAGCATGCGCGCGAGCAGCTCCTCGGCCGCCTCCTCCGGCTGCCAGTCGAGCGGCTCGTCGCCGCCCGGCAGCATCAGTCGCGATTTGAGCTCGAGCAGCGCCGCGATCAGCACCAGGAACTCCGTGGCGGCCTCGAGGTCGAGCTCCCCCGTGCGTTCGAGGTGGTCGACGTAGGAGAGGACGACCTCGGCCAGCTCGACCTCCAGCAAGTCGATCTCCTCGCGGAGCACAAGCGTCAGCAGGAGGTCGAAGGGGCCCTGGAAGACCTCGAGATCGAGGTCGAGCGAGGCGGCGCGCATCGGTCGTCCCAGACTAGCCCGGCGGCCCGACGCCCATACGGTCGCGGACCTCGGCGAGCGTGCCGGACGCCATCGAACGCGCGCGGTCGGCGCTGTCGGCGAGGATGCGCTCGAGGCCCGCGCGGTCGGCCACGAGCTCTAGGTAGCGCTCGCGGATCGGCGCGAGCGCCTCCACCACGGTCTCCGCCACCGCGGACTTGAAGTCGCCGTAGCCGGCGCCGGCGAACTCGCGCTCGACGTCCTCGGGGCTTACCCCCCGCAACACCGCGCTTATCTCGATCAGGTTCGAGATCCCCTCCTTGCCGGGGCCGCGCGTCACCTCACGCCCGGAGTCCGTCACGGCGCTCCGGATCTTGCGGCGCATCTCGTCGTCGGAGTCGCGGATCTGGAGCGTGCCGCCCTCGGTGCCGAACGTCGTGGACATCTTCTGCTCGGGCGACTGCAGGTCCATCACCCGGGCGCCCACCTCCGGGATGCGATGGCGAGGGACGACCAGGGTCTCGCCGAAGCGCTCGTTGAACCGCTGCGCGACGTCGCGCATCAGCTCGACGTGCTGGCGCTGGTCGTCGCCCACCGGCACCTCCTCCGCGCGGTAGATCAGAACGTCGGCGGCCTGGAGGACCGGGTAGAGGAACACCCCGGCGGAGACGAGCTCGCGCTGCTTCGCGGACTTCTCCTTGAACTGCGTCATCCGGTTGAGGTCGCCGTGCGCGGTCACCGCGCAGAGCAGCCAGGTGAGCTCGGTGTGCTCGCGCACGTCGCTCTGGCGGAACAGGATGCAGCGTCCCCTCTCCGGCTCGAGGCCGGCGGCGAGCAGCACAGCCGCGGTGTCGAGCACGTTGTCGCGCAGCTCGTCGGGTCGAAAGGGCACCGTGATCGCGTGCAGGTCGACGATGCAGTAGATCGCCTCGCCGCGATCCTGGCCCTCCACGAACTGGCGGATCGCCCCGATGTAGTTGCCGAGGTGCTTCTGGCCGGTCGGCTGGATGCCGCTGAAGATGCGCACGGGCGGGGCAGTCTATGGAGGGGTCGTGGGCCGACCGGAGGAAATGTGCGCGACCGGAGAGCCGCGCGCCGACGGGATCGAGGCCGGACCCTCACACCATCCTGCTTGACCCCCGCCTGGAGGGGGCTATCCAGGATGGTGTTGCTCGCGCACCACGGGCCGCCGGCTCGCGGAGGTCTCGTCGAGCCGCCGGACCGGCGTGTCGTACGGCGCGTTCCGGGCGATGTCGGGATCCTCGCGCGCCTCGTCGAGGATCGAGCGGATCGCTTCGGCGAACGCGTCGAGCGTCTCCCTTGTCTCGGTCTCGGTCGGCTCGATCATCAGCGCCTCGTCGACGAGCAGCGGGAAGTACACGGTCGGCGGGTGCACGCGGTGGTCGAGCAGCCGCTTCGCGATGTCCAGCGTCTTGATCCCGAGCTCCCGCTTCGCCGGCGCGCCGGAGAGGACGAACTCGTGCATGCAGGCGCGGTCGAAGGCGGCCGGCAGGAGCTCGCCGACGCCCGCCTCCGCGAGCCGCGCGCGCAGGTAGTTCGCGTTCAGCACCGCCGTCTCCGAGACGTCGCGCAGGCCGTCGCCGCCGACCGAGCAGATGTACGCGTACGCGCGCACGAAGACGCCGAAGTTCCCCTGGAAGCCTCGCAGCCGGCCGATCGACTTCGGCGCCTCGTGCCGCAGCTCGTACACGGGCTCCGCGCCGTTCGTCGACGGCACGTGGACCACGCGCGGCACCGGCAGGTACGGCTCGATCCGGTCCGACACCGCGATCGGCCCCGCGCCCGGGCCGCCACCGCCGTGCGGCTGGGTGAACGACTTGTGCAGGTTGAAGTGCACGATGTCGAACCCCATGTCGCCGGGACGCGAGATCCCCATCACCGCGTTGAGGTTCGCGCCGTCGTAGTAGAGGGTCGCGCCGGCCTCGTGGACCGTGCGCGCGATCTCCTCGATGCCCGTGTCGAAGAGCCCGAGCGTGTTCGGGTTGGTGAGCATCAGGCACGCGACGTCTTCCGCCGTCTTCGTCCGCAGGTCGTCGAGGTCCACGCCGCCGTCCCGCGCGGTCCCCACCTTCACCACCTCGTAGCCCGCCATCGTCACGCTCGCCGGGTTCGTGCCGTGCGCGGTGTCCGGCGTCAGCACCTTGGTCCGCGTCTCGCCGCGGTCCTCGTGGTAGGCGCGCGTCAAGAGCAGCCCGGCCAGCTCCCCCTGGGAGCCGGCGCTCGGCTGCAGCGAGACGTGCGGTAGGCCCGCGATCTCGGCGAGCGCCCGCTCCAGGCGCCACATCAACTCGAGCGCACCCCGCGCATAGGGAGCGTCCTGCAGCGGGTGAAGGCGCGCGTGCCCGGGCAGCCCGGCCACCCGCTCGTTGACCTTCGGGTTGTGCTTCATCGTGCACGACCCGAGCGGGTAGAACCCGGTGTCGAGGTCGAAGTTCCGCTTCGAGAGGTTGGTGTAGTGGCGGACGATCTCGGGCTCCGAGACCTCGGGCAGGCGCGGTGGCGTGCGCCGAATCGCGGCCGCCGGCAGGAGCTCCTCGACCGCCCGCTCCGGGACGTCCGTGGCCGGCGGCGCGAACGCCCGGCGGCCATCGCGCGAGCGCTCGAAGATCGTGAGGGTGCGCGGCTCCGCGGGGCTCACGCGGTCACCTGCTCCCTGGCGGCGGCCGCCACCTCCGCGAGCCGGTCGATGTCCGCCCGCGTGCGACGCTCGGTGATCGCGACGAGCAGGCCGTCCCCGTACTCGGGGTAGTCGCGGCGCAGCGGATAGCCGGGGTTGATCCCGGCCGCCCGGGCGCGCTCGAGCAGGGCGTCGAGGTCAGGCACGCGCACCGCGAACTCGCGCACGACCGGCCCCGGGTTGATCGCCTCGAGGCCGAGACGCTCCCGCGTGTACGCGGTCCGCCGGAGCATCAGCTCGCCGATCTCGACGACCCCGCGCCGGCCGAGCCACGACAGGTACACGACACCCGCCAGCGCGTTGAGGGCCTGCGACGTGCAGATGTTGTGGGTGGCCTTCTCCCGGCGGATGTGCTGCTCCCGGGTCTGCAGGGTGAGCACGAACCCGCGCCGGCCGTCCACGTCGACCGTCTCCCCCGCGATCCGGCCCGGCATCCGGCGGATGAACCGCTCCTGCGCCGCGAAGAAGCCGAACGACGGCCCCCCGAAGTCGAGCCGGTTCCCGAGCGGCTGGCCCTCTCCCAGCGCGATGTCGACCCCGAACTCCCCGGGCGGCTCGAGCACGCCCAGCGTGAGCGGGTCCACCGCGCACACCACCAGCGCGCCGTGCGCCCGCGACGCCTCGACGAGCGGCCCCAGGTCCTCCACGGTCCCCAGGAAGTTCGGTTGCTGCAGGAACACCGCAGCCGTCTCGCCGTCCACAGCGCTGGCGAGTTCCTCGATCGGCGTCGCGCCCGTGGCGTCGAGCGCGACCTCCTCGAGGGTGGTCCCGTAGCCGCGTCCGTAGGTCGCCAGCGTCGCGCGGGAATGGGGATGTACGCCGCGCGAGGCGACCAGCCGCGTGCGGCCCGTCTCGAGCTTCGCCATGTACGCGGCAGCGGCCACCGACGACGGGCCGTCGTAGAGGGAGGCGTTCGCCACGGGGAGGGCGGTGAGCTCCGAGATCGCCGTCTGGAACTCGAACATCGCCTGCAGCGTGCCCTGGGAGACCTCCGGCTGGTAGGGCGTGTACGGGGTCAGGAACTCGGCCCGCTGAGCGATCGCGTCGACGACGGCGGGGACGTAGTGGTCGTACATCCCCGCGCCCAGGAAGCTGACCTCGGCATCGCAGTGGCGGTTGCGCGCGGCCAACGCGGCCAGGTGGTCGTGGACGTCCTGCTCGGCCATCCCGTCCGGGAGGTCGAGCGGGCGCCGGAGGCGCATCGACTCCGGCACGTCCGCGAAGAGCTCCTCGACCGACGCGGCGCCGATCGCGTCCAGCATCTCGCGGCGATCCGCGCCGGTCGCCGAGGTGTAGCGGGTCACGCTTCCCCGCGCTCCGAGTCGAGGAGCGCGCGGTAGGCGCCGACGTCGAGCAGGGAGCCCAGCTCGGCCGGGTCCGCCAGCCGAACCCGAACGAGCCACCCCTCGCCGTAGGGGTCCTCGTTGATGCGCTCGGGCGCGTCCGACAGGGCCTCGTTGACCGCGACGATCTCGCCGGAGAGGGGGGCGAACACGTCGGCGACCGCCTTCACGGACTCGATCTCGGCGTAGGGCTGCCCGGAGGACACCGTCGCGCCCGCCCCGGGGGGGTCGAAGAAGACGATCTCGCCGAGGTTGTCCTGCGCAAACCAGGTGACGCCGAAGGTCGCCTCCTCGCCGTCGACCCGGGCCCAGTCGTGCTCGGGGTGGTACCTGATGTCGTCGGGATAGGTCTCGCCTCCCGTCGCCCCCGGCCGTCCCTCGTCAGCCATCGGCTCCGACCCTCCGGTACAGGGGCCGCTCGCGGACCTCCGCGCTTCGGGCGCGGCCCCGGACGTCGACCTCAATCGGCGTGCCGGGCGACGCCGCGGCCGGCGGCACGTATGCCATGCCGATGCCGGTCTCGAGGCACGGGGAGAACGTCCCGCTGGTCACTACGCCCGGTCCATCCGGGGTCGACACCGGGTTGCCGGAGCGCGGGACCCCCGGGCCGGTGAAGGCGAACGGCACTAGCCGCTCGGCGGGTTCGCCGGCGGCGCGGAGCGCGTCCGACCCGATGAAGCCCGTGTCCAGCTTGCAGCACCAGCCGAGGCCGGCCTCGATCGGGGTGCGGTCCTCCGAGAGGTCGTTGCCGAAGAGGTGGAAGCAGGCCTCGAGCCGCAGCGTGTCGCGCGCGCCGAGGCCCGCCGGGGTGGCGCCGGCCGCGCTGAGCGAGTCCCACACCTCGACGGCCGCGTCCGGCGGCATGAGCAGCTCGACGCCGTCCTCGCCCGTGTAGCCCGTGCCGCAGACGAGGCAGTCCACCCCTGCCACCCGTGCCCGTGCTACGTGGAATCGCGCTGGGGCCTCGCCGTCGAGCAGCGGCGCGAGGATCGTCCGCGCGGTGGGGCCCTGCAGGGCGAGCATGGCGTAGTCGGACGCGACGTCGTCCACGGTGACGTCGAACCCGTCCGCGTGCTCCTCCATCCAGGCGTGGTCGCGCTGGTGGTTGGCCGCGTTCGTCACGGTCAGGTAACGCTCGGCGTCCAGCCGGTAGGTGACGAGGTCGTCGAGCACGCCGCCGTCCTCGCGGCACATGACGGAGTACTGAGCGCCGCCCACGGGCACGCGTCCCACGTCGTTCGAGAGCATCCGTTGGAGGAACGCCTCCGAGTCGGGGCCGGTCGTCTCGATCTGCCCCATGTGCGAGACGTCGAAGAGGCCGGCCCGCGTGCGCACCGCTACGTGCTCCTGCCGCACCCCCTCGTACTGCACGGGCATCTCCCATCCGGCGAACGGGACGATCCGCGCCCCTGCGGCCCGATGCCGCTCGTGGAGCGGCGTTCTGCGAAGGGTCTCGGCGGCGGTACCCAACTCGATTCGGACCCTAGCAGTGGGGTGCGGGCCCGAGGGAGGGCGTTACGAGCGCCGGGTCAGTCCTTCAGGAAAGAGGGGACGTCGATGTCGTCGTCGCCGATCTCGAGCGCGGTCCGCTCGCGATCGTCCATGCGCGGGGTCCGACGTTCCGAGCGGTCGCGCGGCGCGCGCGGCTCGGGCGCCAGGTCGAACAGGCGCGGCCCGCCGTCGCGATGCCCAAAGCCCGTCGCGATCACCGTCACGCGCAGCTCCTCGGGAGCGCCCTCGTCGATCACCGCGCCGAAGATGATGTTCGAGTCCGACGCGGCCGCGCTCTGGATGATCTCGGCGGCCTCG
Organism: Actinomycetota bacterium; assembly: GCA_019246335.1. Classification (GTDB taxonomy): domain Bacteria; phylum Actinomycetota; class Thermoleophilia; order Solirubrobacterales; family Thermoleophilaceae; genus AC-37. The sequence continues at coordinate 11,064 of JAFAQQ010000163.1, forward strand.
TTGACCTCGAACAGACCGAGGTCGCTGCCGCCGGTGATGTTCAGCAGGATCCCGGTTGCGCCCTCGACCGACTGCTCGAGCAGCGGGCTCGAGATCGCGGCCTTGGCCGCCTCTGCCGCCCGGTTCTCCCCACTCGCCGAGCCGATCCCCATCAGGGCCGAACCGGCGTCGTGCATGATCGTGCGCACGTCGGCGAAGTCGAGGTTGATCAGCCCCGGGATCGTGATCAGGTCGGTGATGCCCTGGACGCCCTGGCGGAGCACGTCGTCCGCGGCGCGGAACGCGTCGAGGATGCTCGTCCGGCGCTCGACGATGCCGAGCAGCTTCTCGTTCGGGATGACGATCAGCGTGTCGACCTGCTCGCCGAGACGATCTATGCCCTCGCCCGCCTGACGCGACCGCTGGCTGCCCTCGAAGGTGAACGGCCGGGTGACCACGCCGACCGTGAGGGCGCCGATCTCGTGCTTTGCGATCTCGGCGATCACCGGCGCCGCCCCGGTCCCGGTGCCTCCTCCCTCACCGGCCGTGACGAAGACCATGTCCGCGCCCTTGAGCGCCTCCTTGATCTCGTCGCGGCTCTCGTTGGCCGCGCCGTAGCCGGTGTCCGGGTCCGCGCCCGCGCCGAGGCCGCGCGTGAGCTGGGCGCCGATCTGCAGCTTTATGTCGGCGTCGCACATCTGGAGGGCTTGCGCGTCGGTGTTTACCGCGATGAACTCGACGCCCTTCAGACCCGCGTCGACCATGCGGTTGACCGCGTTCGTGCCGCCCCCGCCCACGCCGACGACCTTGATCACGGCGAGGTAGCTCCCGGTGTCCATCGGTCCCAGTTCTCCCTTTGCTGGCGCTGGCGCCTGTGTTCGCCTTCCGGGCCTTCGTTTCGTCCGACGCTGGAGCGAGACTTGATGGTTCAGCGCTCCGGCCGAACGCCGGAATTTGCGCACCTTACGAGGTTTCGCGCCGCCGTGTCAACGCGCGGCATGATTTTCTGCGCGAAAACCCTCGAGCTGGGGTCGAGGGTGCGCGTGACCTCGAGTCATGGTCGAGGGTTGAGATTGGACCGGCCAGGGCCGGCGACACCGCTACCGGCGCCGAAGCCCGGCCGTCGAACCGATCCGGCCCCGGTCGTCCCGGCGGTGCCGGTCGTCCCAACGGCGCCGGACGCCCCCGCCGCGCCAGCCGACAGCCCCGATGGAGAGGCCCCGGCGGGGCCCGCCCCGAGCGTCGGCTGCACGGGCCCGGTGGACAGCTGGCCGGCCCCCGGCGCGGTCATCTGGTCCTGCGAGGTGAGAGCGAGGCGCAGGCCGCCCGCGACCGGTCGGCCCGGGATCCTGACGTCGATGTATGAAGCGCCCCGGCTGGAGCTGTCGGCGAGCACGGCCGCCGCCGCCTCCCACTTCGCGGTCAGCGCCGTGACGTCGCCGAAGATGATCTGCGGGCCATTCCGTACGTACGCGACGAGACCCTTGTCGGGCAGCAGACCGAGGTGGTCGATGCGGGAGAGGAGGCTGCGGGGTGCGGCGGCGGCGCACCGGACCAGCAGCAGGGTGCGGCCCCCTCCGAGCCGGCCGTGCATCGGGAGCGTCGCGACGGCGACTGCCGGAACGCCCGTCGCCGGCATCGACGGCAGCAGCTCGCCGTCGCCCCCGACCGGAGCGCGGTCACCGGCCGTCACGAGCACCGCGACGGGCAGCTCCTGGACGACGACGATGCGCATCGCGTGCGGGAAGCTGGTCTCCACGCTGAGCGACCTCACCCCGGCGCCGGGCCCCAGTGCGCGCATCAACGCCGCCTCGTCGACGTGGAGCGTCGTCATCTGGCGAGCGGCGTATTCGAGACGGGCTCGAAGGTGGCCTGCGTCTGCGCCGGCCAGCCCCGTGACGCTCACCCGCTCCACGCGAACCAGCGAGGAGTCCCTGAACCAGAGCACGTAGAGGGCGGCAAGCGCCGCCGCGGCGACCATCGCGATGACGACCCAGCGCCTGGCACGAGGAGACAGGCTCGGCCGCAGCCGCGCCGCACGCGAGCCGGCTCGGAACCCGTCGGCCGGTCGAACGCCCACGCGCGGCCGAAGCGTCACCGCGCCGGCCCTCACGCGCATTGGGCCCTCACCCGCAAAGAGCCTCCGTGTCCACGTCGCCCAGCAGCTGGACCTCGGGCTCGAGCTCAACGCCGCAGTGCTCCCGCACCCGGCTCCGGCCTTCGGACATGAGCGCGATCACGTCCGCGGTCGTCGCGTCGCCCGTGTTCTCCACGAAGTTGGCGTGCTTCTCCGAGAACCGTGCAGCGCCGACCAGCAGCCCCCGGCAGCCCGCGGCGTCCAGCAGCCGCCCCGCGGTCTCCCCGCCCGCCCGCGGGTCGTCCGGGTTCTTGAACGTCGACCCGAACGTCTTGATGCCTGACGGCTGAGCCTCCTTGCGCTGGGCGCGCAGGTGCGCCAGGGTCCGCTTGACGTCGGCCGGATCGGCCGGGTCCAGGGCGAACGAGGCGCGCGCCACCACCTCGCCCCCCGCGAGGTTCGACCGGCGGTACTCGAACCCGAGCTCGCCGGGCTCCCGCCTGTCCAGGCCCTCGGCCCCCGCGACCTCCACCCATTCGAGCACGCGAGCGAGGTCGCCGCCGTACGCGTTCGCGTTCATCTTCACGGCGCCCCCGATCGTCCCCGGGATGCTGACGCCGAACTCGATCCCGGTGAGTCCGAGTCGGGCGGCAAGCGCCGCGGCCTGGGGAAAGCGCGCTCCCCCGCCGCAGACGAGCCGCTGCCCGTCGGGCTCCATCGCGGCGAGCCCGACGTCGAGCTTGAGCACGAGTCCGCGGAATCCGTCATCGGCAACCAAGAGGTTCGAGCCCGAGCCCACCACTCCTACCGGCAGCCCCTCGTCCCTCGCCCAGGCCAGGAGCGACACCAGACGCCCGGGATCCCCGGCCGTGGCGAACCAGTCGGCCGGGCCGCCGGTGCGGATCGTCGTGAGCCGCGCGAGCGGGAAGTCCCGCTCCACTCCGGGCGGGGCCGTCACCCCGCCTCCACGAGGCGCGCAGCGAGGCGATCGACGTCCCCGGCGCCGATCGTCACCGCCAGGTCGCGCTCCTCGAGCAGCCCGGCGAGTAGCCGCTCGGCGTCCTCCATCGCCGGCGTCCAGAACACGGGCCTCCCGCCTGCCGCGTCGGCGGCGGCGGCCGCGACGAGCCAACCGCCGACGCCGGGGAAGTCCTCGGCGCGCTCCCGCGCCGGGTACACCTCGAGCACGCACGTCACGTCCGCGGCCGCGAGGCTGCGGCCGAAATCGCGGGCCATCGCGCGGGTGCGTGAGTAGAGATGCGGCTGGAAGCACGCGATCACCCGCCCGGCGCCGAGCAGCCGCGCGGCCTCGAGCGTGGCGCGCACCTCGGTTGGGTGATGCGCGTAGTCGTCGTACACCGCCGCACCGGAGGCGGTCCGGCCGCGGAACTCGAGCCGGCGGCCTGCGCCGGGGAAGGTGCGCAGCGCGGCGGCGGCATCTGGGGCCGGCAGGCCGGCGTGCCGGCAGGCGGCGACGGCGCCGACCGCATTCAGCACGTTGTGCCGCCCGGGGACCCTGAGCTCCAGATCGGCGCCGAGCACGCGGCAGCGGGAGCCATCCGGCCCCAGCACCACGTCCGCGGCGGCCACGTCGCCCGCCTCGATCCCGTAGGTGGAGTCGGCGCCGTCGAGGGCGGCGCCCTCCCAGGCGATCGTCGTCGCGGCGCCCGAGGCGAAGCGCTCGAATGCCCGTTGGACCTCGAGGAGCGATCGATAGGTGGAGTGGTGGTCGAGCTCGACGTTCGTGACCACCGCTACCTCCGGCTCGAGCGCGAGGAAAGTGCCGTCGGACTCGTCGGCCTCGACCACGAGCCACTCGCCGTCCGTCCAATCCGCGTTGCGGCCGGTCGTGAGCAGGTCGCCGCCGATCAGGTACGAGGGCCGGCGGCCCGCCTCGAGCAGTGCGTGCGCGGTCATGCAGGCGGTGGTCGTCTTGCCGTGCGTTCCAGCGATGGCGATGCAGCGCTTCAGCCGCGAGAGCTCCGCCAGGACCTCCCGCCGGTGAAGCGGGCGGTCCGCAGCCGCGCGGACCTCCGGGTTGTCGTCCGGAATCGCGGTGGAGACGACCACCTCGGCGCCGGCCGGGACGTTTCCCGCGTCGTGGCCGATCGCCGGCTCGATCCCGGCCGCGTGCAGCGGGCCCATGTAGCCCGACTCGGCGCGATCCGAGCCGGTCACCTCGGCGCCGAGCGCGCGTGCGGCCAGCGCCAGCCCACTCATCCCCGCGCCGCCGATGCCCACGAAGTGCAGCCGGCGACCGCTCCACGGCTTGCCTTGCATGACGCACGAGACGCTAGTGCGGCCTGCGGCGTCCAGGAGTGCGCGGGAGGGATTGCCATTCGCCACCCGGCCCGGTTCCGTGATCCCGACCGCGAACCGGGTAGCGGTAGGGTGCCGAGCAAAGCTAGGAAAGGACCCGACATGCCGTGGGACGAGATCAAGCCGCGCCAGTTCGCGGCATTCGAGAAAGAGCTCGACGGGATCTCCAAGAAGACGATGGAGGACCACTACAAGCTCTACGAGGGCTACATCAAGAAGACGAACGAGTGCCGCAAGATCCTCAACGAGATCGACTACGCGCAGGCTGAGGGCAACCAGGTCTACTCGCCGCTGCGCGCTGTCTCGGTCGACTACACGTTCGCCCTGCTGGGCTACAAGAACCACGAGCTCTACTTCGGCCACCTCGGCGGCGACGGCGGCGAGCCGGAGGGCAGGTTCGCCGAGCTGGTCGACGCGGAGTTCAACGGCGTCGACAAGTGGAAGGACTCCGTGCGCAAGGCCGCCAAGGCGGCGCGCGGCTGGGTTATGGTCGGCCTCGACCTAAACGACGGGTCGCTCTTCAACTACCTCATGGACACCCAGAACCTGTGGGCCGTCTACAACATGGTCCCGGTGCTCGGGATCGACGTGTACGAGCACGCGTACGCGGCTGACTTCGGCGCCACGCCGGACGGCCGCGGCGAGTACGTCGAGGCGTTCTTCCGCAACCTCGATTGGGAACACGTGAACCGCCAGCTCGCCGCCGCCGAGGCCGCGAAGCGAGGCGCTGACGAGAGCCGCGCCACCGAGGGCGGCGAGGAGCGCTAACCGCTCCCGCCACAAGGGGGGGCGGCCGAGGCCGCTCCCCGCGCGGTGGCGTATCGTTCGGGCGCGGCGCCACCTGGTGCCGCGCCCATGACCGCTCTGAACGTCAGGACCAGCGACCGGCCGGACCGGATCGACATCGAGGTTGCGGGGGAACTCGACCTCGCTACCGCGCCCAAGCTCGAGGAGGAGCTGCAGCACGTCGAGACCATGCGGCCCTCCCTGGTGGTGATCGACCTGCGACCGCTCGATTTCATGGACTCGAGCGGGCTGCGCTGCCTCCTCGCCGCCGACATGCGGGCGCGCGAGCGGGGGTGCCGGCTCGTCCTCATCCGCGGGCGGGAGCGCGTGCAGCGCGTGTTCGGCATCACGCGACTCGACGAGCAGCTCGAGTTCGTCGACGGCGAGGACGACGCGACGCTGATCGGCGCGGACCAAGGACGCCGCTCCGCCAGGCGCTAGACCGTCAGTGTTCTAGTCGCGCTCGCGCTCGAGCTCGAACCAGACCGAGGGCCGCGGCTGGCCCTCCACGCCCCAACGGGAAGCCAGGCGCTCCACCAAGTGGAGTCCCCACCCCGAGCCTTGGCTCTGGTGGGCGCTGCGCGGCCGCGGGGTGAAGCCACGCCCGTCGTCGGCCACCTCGACCCTCACCCGGTCCGGGCTGGCGGCGACCTCGAGATCGACGGCCGAGTCCGCCGGCGCCCCCGAGTGCCTGACGGCGTTGGTCACCACCTCGCTGGTGAGCAGCCTGGCGTCGTCGAGGAGCTCTCCCGGCGCGCAGCCCTCGAGCATCGCGATCGCGGCCCTCGCGGCCGCCGCGGCCTCGGGCCCGGCGTCGAGCTGGAGCTGCACCCGCGCCCGCCGCGCGGCGCAGCCGGCGCTCGGGCGTTCGGGTAGGGCGCTGAGACGGCGCTCGGTCAGCGGCAACCGCACGACCGTGGCCCCGCTCGCATGGGCTGTCTGCGCATGCTGATAGCTCATCGGGGGATCTCAAGCGGGGGCGGCACGCCCCCGAGTTCTCGCCGAAAGTTATTCCCGGCGACGCGGACGGAAAACGTGATGCCGGTCACCGTATTTCTCCCTGCAAGCGGTCATTACCTCGCGCGCGATGCGCGAAGCGGCGTCCGGACGGGCCATCCGCCGCGCCGCGGCCGCCATGTCGCGCAGGCGCTCCGGCGCCGCCAGCAGCGCGGCGACCTCGCGCGACAGCCGCGCGGCGTCGAGGTCGCGGTCCGCGACCGCCACGGCCGCCCCGCCCTCCGCCATGAAGCGCGCGTTGCCGTCCTGATGGCCGGCCGTCGCGTGCGGGTAGGGAACGAGGATCGCGGGCAGGCCCGCCGCCGCGAGCTCGAAGACCGATCCCCCCGCGCGGGCCACCGCCAGGTCGGCCGCCGCCAGCGCCTCCGCGAACGGGGCCACATACGGCCGCAGGTGGTAGTGCTGAGGCGAGCCCGCGGCCTCGAGGCGCCGGGCCAGCTCGGTGAAGTCGCGGCGGCCGCAGGCGTGCAGGACGGTGAAGGGCGCGCCGTCGGCGAAGGCCTCGAGGGCGGCCTCGTTGAGTCGCCGCGCACCGATCGAGCCGCCGAAGACGAGCACGCACGCGCCGTCGCGAGGGAGGCCCAAACTGGCGCGCGCATCCTCTCGCCGGACATGGCCGGTGGTGGCCGGGACCGGCCGGCCGACGACCTCGTACCGCGGCCCGGAGCGGCCTTCGACCGGAAACGCGAGGAAGACGCGCCGGGCAAGGGGCGCGAGCACGCGGTTGGCGATGCCCAGGTGGCTGTCCGCCTCGGTGACGAAGAGCGGGGTCCGCAGCGTCGCCGCCGCCAGCCCGACCGGGCCGGCGACGTACCCTCCGCCCCCGATCACGGCGCACGCTTCCATGGCCCGGAGGATCCGCCGCGCCCTCGCGCCCGCCGCTGCCGCGAGCAGGCCGGCCCGAGCGGCGCGGAACGGGTTGCTCCGGTCGAGCCCGGCCACCGTCAGGGTGTGGAGGGGGTAGCCGGCGGCCGGCACGAGCTCCGCCTCCGCCCGCTCGCCGCCGAGGAACTCGACCTCGGCGCCCTCAGCCCGCAGCGCGTCGGCGATTGCCAGCGCGGGCACCACGTGCCCGGCGGTCCCCCCGGCCGCGATCGCGACCCGACCGCTCATCGCCGCCGCCCGCGACCGCCTCGAGCGGACGCGATCCGCGTCCGCGGCCGCGCTTCGCCGCGCCGCCGGTGGCCGCGACGTTCAGGAGGAGCCCCATCGCGCCCAGCAGGACCACCAGGTTCGAGCTGCCGTACGACACGAACGGGAGCGGCACCCCGGTGAGCGGCGCCATCCCGAGCACGGCGAAGAAGTTGAGCGCCGCCTGGCTGAGGATCAGCGCCGTGATGCCGGCCGCGAGCAGCTTCGCGTACCGGTCGCGGGCGAGCTGCGCCGCCCGGAAGCCGGCGTACCCGATGAGCCCGTAGAGGGCCGCGAGCGCGCCGATCCCCATCACGCCCAGCTCCTCGCCCACGATCGCCAGGATCATGTCCGTGTGGGCCTCGGGCAGGTAGAAGATCTTCTGGACCGACTCCCCAAGGCCGACGCCGAAGAACCCGCCCGAGCCGAGCGCGATCATCGCCTGGACAGCCTGGAAGCCGCTCTTCCCGGCGTCGTTCCAGGGGTGCAGGAAGCTCAGCAGGCGGGCGCGCCGGTAAGGCTCCGCCACGGCGAAGATCAGGGCCAGCACGGCGAGGATCGCGAGGATCGCGCCGAGGTGGCGCAGCTTGACCCCCGCCGCCACGAGCAGGGCGAAGGTCGAGAAGCACACGACCATCGCGGTGCCCATGTCGGGCTGAGCCAAGAGCAGCAGGCACGCCCCGCCGACGACCAGCAGCAGCGGGCGGCAGAGGGTGGATAGCGAGCCGAGCACCGCGGGTCGCGCCGCCAGCAGGTTGGCCGAGTAGAGCACCAGCGCCACCTTGAGGAGCTCGGAGGGCTCGAACTGGACCGGGCCGGCGCCGAGCCAGCGGGTGGCGCCGTTCACCGAGATCCCCACGTGCGGGACCTTCACGGTGAGCGTCAGCACGAAGGCGATCGGCAGGAGCGCGCGCGTCAGGCTCCGCATCGCGGGCAGGCTCCGGCGCGAGATCAGATGCATGGCCACGAGCCCGAGCGCCCCGAACATCAGGTAGCGCTTGAGGTAGAAGGCCGGGTCGCCGTTCTTCAGAACCGACTCCGCCGAGCTGGCCGAGTACACCATGACCGAGCCCGCCGCCAGCAGGCAGAGGGTGGCGGTGTAGAGGATCGAGTACTCGAGCGGCGGCTTCGGGCGCGCCTTCGTCCTGCCGGCTCTTCCGGCGCGCGGGCGGACGGTCGTGGCGGCGGCCATCCGATTTTCCTTCGACGCGCCGGGCCGGAATCATTCCCGCGACGGTCGGCGCCGGCTCAGCCACCGAGCGCCGCGACGAGCTGGCGGAAGTGCTCGCCCCGCTCCTCGAAGTTCCGGTACTGGTCGTAGCTCGCGCAGGCCGGCGAGAGCAGCACGACCTCCCCGGGCCGGGCGTCGCTCGCCGCGCGGTGGACGGCCGCGGGCAGGTCGCCGTCGCGCTCGAGCCGCGCCGCACCGTCGAGGTCGCGCGCGAGCTCGTCGGCGGCCTCACCGATCAGGTGGCATGCCACGCACCGCTCTGCGACCGCGGCCCGGAGCCCGCCGAACCCGCCGCCCTTGAGGCTGCCGCCGAGGATCGCGTGCACGCCGCCGTCGAAGGCTCGAATCCCGACCGACGCGGACTCCACGTTCGTGGCCTTCGAGTCGTTGACGTAGAGCACGCCGCGCACGACCGAGACCTCCTCGAGCCGGTGCGGCACGCCGGCGAACGTGCGGAGCGCCTCCACGACGGCGTCCGGCGGCAGGCCTCGCGCGAGCGCGGCCACCGACGCGGCCATCGCGTTCTCCCGGTTGTGCGCGCCCCGGAGGCGGATCTGCTCGACGTCGATCAGGGGCCGCCCGCGCCAGAGCAGGTGGCCGTCGCGCTCCTCCACGTCCGCCCCCGGCGCGCCGAAGGTGACCCGGTCCGCCGAGCCCGGCAGGTTGCGCGAAGCCGCCAGCCCGGCGGGGACGACCGCGACGTCTCCGGACGCCTGGTTCCCCAAGGCGCGGAGCTTCGCGTCGTGGTAGGCGGCCACGGTTCCGTGCCAGTCGAGGTGGTCGACGCCGAGGTTGAGGATGACCGCGACCTCCGGCGCGAAGGCGTCGCTGTCGGCGAGCTGGAAGCTCGAGGCCTCGCAGATGACGGTCGCATCCGGCTGGAGGAGCCCGATCAGCTGGGATACGGCCGTGCCCACGTTGCCCGCCACGGCCGCCGGCGCCCCCGCCGCCCGGTGCATCGCGCCCAGCAGCTCGACGGTCGTGGTCTTCCCGTTCGTCCCCGTCACCGCCACGAAGTCGTTCGGAAGGAGGCGCCACGCCAGCTCGAGCTCCCCCGTGACCGGAACGCCCCGCCGGAGCGCCTCCGCCACCACCGGCGTATCGCGCGCCGGGCCCGGGCTCTTGACGACGGTGGCGGCGCGGTCGAGCAGCTCGACGCCGTCCGTGCGGACGTGCACCTCGAAGCCGGACGCGCCCAGCTCGGCCGCCTCCTCCGGCGACGCCGAGTCCACCCCGATCACCTCGCCATGCGGCCGCAGCATCCGCATCGCCCCCGCGCCCGAGGTGGCCAGCCCCACGACCAGGTACGGCCCCGGAGGCAGCGGCGGCCGCCTCGAGCCGCTCGCCCCCCGTGCGTCTCCCCCCGGACCGGCGGCCTCCCGGACCGTATCCGGGGGCTGTCCCCCCGGAACGGTCACTTGATCGACTGCTGGTACAGCGTGAACCCGATCGACGAGCAGATCGCCGCGACGATCCAGAAGCGCAGGATGATCTTCGTCTCCGACCACGCCATCAGCTCGAAGTGGTGGTGCACCGGCGCCATGAGGAACACGCGCCTTCGAAATCGCTGGAACGAGAACACCTGGATAGCGACCGACAGCGCCTCGATCACGAAGATCCCGCCGATGATCAGCAGGAGCACCTCGGTCTGGGTCATGACCGCCATCGCCGCGATCGCTCCGCCGAGCCCGAGCGACCCCGTGTCGCCCATGAACACGGCCGCCGGGAACGAGTTGAACCAAAGGAACCCGACGCTGGCGCCGACGAGGCACGCGCAGAGGAGCGCCAGCGCCTGGATCTTCGGGTTGCCCGTTGACAGCGTCATGGCCGTGTAGGCGAGGAGCACGATCGCCGCGCATCCGGCCGCCAGGCCGTCGAGTCCGTCGGTCAGGTTCACGCCGTTGCTCGCCCCCGCAAGGACCAGGAAGATGAGGAACGGATAGACGTAGCCGAGGTGCAGGTGGGCGTGGAAGAGGCGCACGTTGAGGTCGTCCTTCAGCCCGACGCCGCGGGTGGCCACGTACCAGAGGCCGACGGCGATGACCGCCTGGATCAGCAGCTTCTTGCGGGCGGACAGCCCGAGGGAGCGCTTCTTCGAGATCTTCGTCCAGTCGTCGAGGAAGCCGAGCAGCGCGCTGGCGACGGCCGTCCCGAAGACTGCCAGGCTCGCGCGGTCGAACTTCGTGAGGATCAGGAACGGGACCGATACCGCCACGAAGAGCACGATCCCGCCCATCGTCGGCGTCCCCGCCTTGACGGCGTGACCGGCCGGGCCCTCCTCGCGGATGTGCTGCCCGAACTCGCGCGTGCGCAGGAACTCGATGAACCGCGGCCCCAGGAAGATGCAGATGAACAGCGAGGCCATTCCGGCGATGAGGATGCGCCCCAGCATCTACACGGCCGCTCCCACCACCCGCTCGAGGCCGACGGACCGCGATCCCTTGATCAGCACGCGATCCCCAGGCTGCGCGAGCTCCTCGAGGACGCCGCGCGCCTCCTCCGGGCTGGCGACGAAATGCTTCTCGCCGTCGAAATCGTCGCCGAAGCGCACGGCCCCCTCCCCGACCGTGATCAGGACGTCGAGGCCCAGCTCGGCCGCGCGCCGGCCGACCTCGCGGTGGTAGCTGTCGCCGTCAGGCCCTAGCTCCGCCATGGTCCCGAGCAGCGCGATCCGGCGCTCCGCGGGAGTCGCTGCAAGGTGCTCGAGCGCGGCACGCATCGACATCGGGTTCGCGTTGTAGCAGTCGTTCACGACCGTAACTCCGCCGTCGAGCTCCACGAGCTGCCCCCGCAGCGACGAGAAACGCACCTCGACGCGCCCGTGGGGCCGGACGCCCAGGGCGATCGCGGCCGCGGTCGCGGCGACCGTGTTGAGGACGTTGTGCGGCTCGTCGTAGCTCAGCTCGAGCTCGATCGCCTCGCCGCGGGCGTCGATCCGCGCCACCCCGTTCGCGAGCTGCTCGAGGCGCACGTCGCCGCCCTCGCCGAAGGTGATCGTCTCGATGTCCTTGCGCAGGTGTGGCTCGAGCAGGGGCTCGGCGGCGGGCACCACGCAGGCGGCGCCCGGCCGGAGGTCGCGGATCAGCTCCGCCTTGGCGGCCGCGACGCGCTCGAGCGTTCCCAGGAGCTCCAGGTGGACCGGCCCGATGTTCACGATCACGCCCACGTCGGGCTCCGCGACGGCGACGAGCTCGGCGATCTGCCCGACCCCGCGCATCGCCATCTCGAGCACCAGGACCTCGACGCCCTCCTCCGCCTCGAGGATCGTCAGCGGCAGGCCGATCTCGGTGTTCAGGTTCTCGCGGTTCGCGTGGGCGCCGGCGCCCGCCCCTCGCAGCAGCGCGGTCAGGATGTCCTTGGTCGACGTCTTGCCCGTCGAGCCGGTGATGCCGACCACGCGGCAGCCGAGCACGCGCCGCCACGCCCGGGCCAGGGCGTGCATCGACAGGAGCGGATCGTCCGAGGCCATAACCGCCGCCGCGCCGCCGGAGAGAGGCAGCGCGTGATCCGAGCCGACGAGCACGCCCCACGCGCCCGCCTCGATCGCCGCCGCCGCGAACCGCCCCCCGTCGACCGTCCCCCGCAGCCCCACGAACAGGTCTCCGGGCTCGATCGTCCGCGAGTCGATCGAGATGCCGGTCGGGCCGTCGCCGTTCGGGTCGCCGGAGACGAGCTCGGCGGCCGCCGCGCGGGCGATCCAGCCGGCGGACCTGCTCCTCAACTCGCCGCCCCGAGGGCGTGCTGGAGCGCCTCGCGCGCGACCGTCACGTCGTCGAAGGGCTCCTTGCGCCCGCCCTCGAACTCCTGCCCCTGCTCGTGCCCCTTGCCGGCGATCACCACGACGTCTCCCTCGCGCGCGGTCTCGATCGCCCGCGCGATCGCCTCGCGGCGGTCCACCACGCGCTCGGCGTCCCCGGACGCGCCGGCGATCACCTGGTCGACGATCGCCTCCGGATCCTCCGACCGCGGGTTGTCCGAGGTCACGATCACGCGGTCCGCCAGCTCGCTTGCGACGGCGCCCATCACCGGGCGCTTCCCCGGGTCCCGGTCCCCGCCGGCGCCGAAGACGACGTGCAGCGTGCCCCGCGTGAGCGGCCGGGCGGCGCGCAGGACGTTGGCGAGGGAGTCGGGGGTGTGCGCGTAGTCCACGAGGACCGCGAACGGCTGGCCCTCGTCGACCGGCTCGAAGCGACCGGGCACGCGGTCGGCCTCCCGGAGCCCCGCGGCGACCGCCTCGAGGGGAACGCCGAGCGAGCGCGCCGCGGCCGTGGCCGCCAGGGCGTTCGAGACGTTGAACAGACCCGGCAGGCGGGTGGTCATCGCCCGCTCGCCATCCGGCGTCACACAGGTGAATGACGCGCCGGCGGCGTCGAGCTTCACGTCGCGGGCCGCGTAGTCGGCTCCGGCACCCGTGTCGACGGCGTATGTCGTCGCGTCCCGCAGCTCGCCCGCGAGGCGCACCCCGTAGGCGTCCTCGATGTTCACGATCGAGGGGCCGGGGCCTTCGAACAGCCGCCGCTTGGCCTGGAAGTACGCCTCCATCGTCGGGTGGAAGTCGAGGTGGTCCTGCGTGAGGTTCGTGAAGACGCGGGCGGCGAAGCGGATGCCGTCGGTCCTTCGCAGCTCGAGTGCGTGCGAGGAGACCTCCATCGCGCACGCCGAGTCCCCCGCGTCGAGCATCCGCCGGAAGGTGCGCTGCAGGTCGATGGCCTCGGGCGTCGTGCGCTCGACCGGCTCGCGCCGCCCACCGACGATCGAGATCACGGTCCCGAGCAGACCGGTCCGCCACCCGGCGCTCTCGAGGATCGCCCGCACGAGGAAGGCCGTGGTCGTCTTGCCGTTCGTGCCGGTGACCCCGACGACCTCCAGGGTCCGCGTGGGGTCCCCGAAGAACGGCGCCGCCGCCCGCGCCATCTCCGACCGCGGGTCCGCGACGAGCGCCTCGGGCACACCCAGCCCGAGGGGACGGTCGCAGACGAGGGCCACGGCTCCGCGGCGAACGGCATCCGGCGCGAACTCGTGGCCGTCGGCCACGAGGCCGCGGACGCAGAAGAACGCGTCGCCCGGCTCGACCGAGCGGGACGAGTAGGCGAGTCCGGAGACCTCAACCGCGGGCGCCGCCTCCCCGATCAACTCACGAAGGGTCACGGCCGGTCGAGTCTATTCCCGGCGGGTGTCGGCCAATTCGGCTTCGAGGGCGTTCGGCTCGATCAATCGCCCCGGAGCATCGCTCTCGCGGCTCAACCCGGCGGGATGCGCAGGTACGGCAGCGCGAACGAGGCGATCTTCTGGAAGGCCGGCGCGGCCACCGCGCCGCCGTAGATGGACCCCTGCGGCTCGTCCACCATCACGGCCACCAGCAGCCGTGGATTGCGGGCCGGCGCAAAGCCGATGAACGAGGCCACGTACTTCGTGCTCGAGTACCCGCCCGCCACGGGCTTCTGCGCCGTGCCTGTCTTCCCGGCCAGCACGTAACCCGGGATCTTCGCCTCCGGCGCCGTCCCGCCCGGTCCGAGCACGCCCTCGAGCATCCGCGCGACCTCGTGAGCCGTGCCGGAGTCGATCACGCGCCGGGGGCGCGGTCGACCGCCCTCGATGACGTGCGGCGTGTACGCGACGCCATCGTTTGCGATCGCCTCGTACGCGGCCGCCATCTGGACGGGCGTCACCGCGAGCCCCTGGCCGATCGGCAGGTTGCCCATCGACGAGCCGGAGTACTGGGCCGGGCGCGGCACGATGCCGGCGGCCTCGCCGGGGATGTCGACGTGGGTCGAGCGGCCGAACCCGAAGCGGCGCACCCACCGGTCGAACGTGTAGCGACCGAGACGGAGCCCGATCTCGTCGGTCCCGATGTTCGACGAGCGCGCCAGGATCTGCGCGACCGTGAGGCTCTCGTAGCCGTGGGTCTCCGGGTCGTGGATCGTGCGGTCGGCGATCTGGAGGACGGGCGGCACGTCGAAGACGCTGCCGGGCGTGGCGCGGCGCTCCTGCAGCGCGGCGGAGACGGTGATCGCCTTGAAGGTCGAGCCGGGCTCGTAGCTGGCTCCCACCGCCCGGTCCTGCCGCGCGTACGCCGGTGCGTCACCGAAGTGCTGGGCGTCGACGGGCGGCCAGTTCGAGAGCGCGAGGATCTCGCCGTTCCGCGGGTTCATGACCATGGCGGTCGCACCCTTCGGCTGGTACAGCCGCCCCACGTCGTCCAGGACGGACTCGGTCTTCTCCTGGATGGCGCTGTCGATCGTCAGCCTGACGTCGCGGCCCGGGCTGGACGGCTTCAGGTCGACGATGCTCACGGGCTGGCCGATCGCATCCGAGACCACGCGCCGTGTGCCGTCGACCCCATGCAGCGTGCGCTCGCGCGACTGCTCGATGCCGGCGAGCCCGTACCCATCGGTCCCCACCGCGCCGATGAGCTGGGAGGCGAGCATGCCGTGCGGGTAGCGGCGGCGCGGCTCGACGGTCACGTCGACGCCCGGGATCTTCAGCTTCCGGACGGCGTCGCCCCGGCTCGGGTCGATCTGGCGGGCGATGTACACGAAGCCGCGCCTGCTGTCGCCAAGCTCGCGAAGAAGCGTGTCGATCGGCTGGCCGATCACGGGCGCCAGGCGTGCGGCGGCGTCGGCCGGGTTGTGCACGAGGCGCGGGTCGGCGATGACGGTCGCGGAGTCCTCCGACACCGCTAGCTCGACGCCGTTGCGGTCGGTGATCGTCCCGCGACGGGCCGGCGCCTTGAGGACCTGGACCTGTTGCGCGGCGGCCCTGCTCCTCAGGCTGTGCCCCTCGAGGGTGACGAGCCACATCGCCCGCAGGCCCGCCGCGCCCAGCAGCGCAAGGAATCCGGCGAAGAGCAAGCCGACGCGTCGGTCGACCTGGACCATTGCCGCCCTTACCGGTGGCCCGCCACTGGCGCGGCGGCGGTCGGCGGCGTCAGGTAGCGGTAGTCGCCGGGCTGCGGAAAGATCATCCCCCGCCGCTCGGCGATCCGCTGGACCCGTTCGCTCGAGTCGAGGGCGGCGACCCGCAGTCGAAGGCCCGCGTTCTGGCGGTCGAGCCGCGCGACGCGGTCCCCGGTGCGGGCGATCTCCTGGTTCACCTCGAGCAGGCTGACGTTGAGGAAGACGATGCCGGCGAGCAGCGCGCCGATGCATGCCACCCACAGCCGGCCGCGCAGGAGGCGGTCGAGCACGCTGCTCGTGCCGTTCTCGATGAAGCGCAGCGCCACGCGTGACGCGCCCGTGCGCTCAGTGGGGGCGGCGGCGGGCGCTCGGCGGGCGTGGCGCTG
>JAFAQQ010000016.1 GCA_019246335.1 Actinomycetota bacterium
AACTCGTCCATGAACTTGACGGCCAGCTCGCCAGGCAGCGCCGAGCCTGAGAGCGGCACGCTCGTGAGCGACGACAGGTCGTACTTCTGGCGCACGCTCCTCGGCAGCTCCATGATGCGCTGGACCATCACGGGCACCATCGGCGCCGACTGCACCCGGTAGCGCTCGATCGTCGCGAGCGCCTCCTCGGGGTCGAACTTCCGCTTCAGCACGATCGTCGACCCGAGCGACATGGCCAGGTTGAAGTGAGCGAAGCCCCAGGAGTGGAAGAGCGGCGCGACGACGAAAGTCTTCTCGCGCGCCTTGAGCGGGATCTTCGACAACAGGGCGACGATGGGGCCGATCGTCTCCGGCTGCTTGCGCGCCGCGCCCTTCGGGGTCCCGGTCGTGCCGCTCGTGAGGATGATCGCGCGCCCCGGCTCGTTGGGCGGGACCGGATCTGCGGAGTCGCCCTGATCGATCAGCTCGTCGAGCGTCGGATCGGCCGGGTCGTCCGAGTCGACCCACGCGATGAAGCGCTTGCGCCGGCGCCCGGCCTCCTCGAGCAGCTCGGAGAACTCCTCGTCGTAGATGATCGCCGCGGGCTTCTCGCGCTTCACGACCTCCGTGAGCTGCGGGCCTGCGAACTGCGTGTTGAGGTAGAGGCAGGTTGCCCCCAGCTTCGACAGCGCGACCGTCGCCTCGATGAAGCCGCGATGATTGCGGCACATGATGCCGACCCCGTCGCCCTCGAGTATCCCCGCGTCGGACAGAGAGGAGGCGAGCCGGTTCGTGCGCTCGTCGACCTCACTGAAGCTGAGCGTTCCGCGCTCGTCGACGATCGCGACCTCGTTCGGGTACTGGGCGGCTCCGCCCTTGTAGCCCGCGGCCGGGGTCATCCCCCACTGCTGGATCGCCAGCAGCGCGCGCAGCGTGCGGTCCGGCCGTTGGGCGCGGATCAGCCCGGCCTCGTAGAGGGTCTTGGCTGTGTGAAGTCCCTGGCCCGCCATGGTCATGGCGCGCCCGGCGATACCCGGCGTCTCCTTGCTCATATCGATACGGCCCCCCTCGACCTTCCGCTTCAGCGCTTCCAGAGTCTGTCTGAGGTTTCCCCTGACCAGCGGTGAGCTCACACGGTCCGAGATCAACCCGAGGATCCCACCCGGCGCCTGGTAGCTGATGCGCAGCGACACCTGGGTGCCCCGTCCCTGGCGCTCTCGCAGCCGCCAGCGGCCGCGCTGGTCGAGGCCCGTCACGCTCGTCCAGGCGAGGTCGCCCGGGGGGTCGCACTCCACCACCTCGATCAGGCTGCCGACCTCGGCCGAGCCGACCTCCATCCGCATCAGGTAACGCGCGCCGAGGCCCTTGCGCTTGCTGCCCTCGACCTGCCAGCGGGTTATCCCGGCCATCCAGTCCGGGTAGTTCGGGAGGTCGCGGACGACGTCCCAGACGCGGTCGATCCCCGCGTCGATCGTGATGGATTGCTCGACCCGCATATGCCTACCCAATGAGCGGGAGGCGACGCTGCTCGGCGAGCGAGTCGAGGGTCGCCTGCATCGTCCCGAGGACGTGCTCGTTGATCTCGTCGAGGTCGGGGTTCTGCCCGAACTGCTTGCGCAGGTCGATGGGCGGGAGCGCGCGCATCTGGATCTTCGCGGGCAGCGGCCAGTGACCGAGCATGTCGCCGACGTTCAGGCCCCAGGGGATCGCCAGCGAGATCGGCAGCACCTTCAGGCGGAGCATCCTGTCCAGCCGGAGCAGCTTGGCGAGACGCTCGCCGCGCGAGAGGAACAGCGCGGTCTCCTGCCCGCCCAGCGCCACGATCGGGACGATCGGCACGTTCTTCTCGAGCGCGAGCCGGATGTAGCCCTTGCGACCGTTGAAGTCAACCCGGGCCGACTCCCAGCTCGGGCGGTGGACCTCGTAGTCGCCCCCCGGGTAGACGAGCAGCGCAGCCCCCGAGTCGAGCGCCTTGTTCGCGTTCTCCGGTGACGCGGCGACCGTGCCGTACTTGCGCAGCGAGGCGAGCTGCGGCATCGCGAGGACGAGGTTGTGCGCGAGCTGGTAGAAGCGGCGCTCGACGCCGAAGTAGGTGTTGAAGGCGAGCGTGAAGACGAGCGTGTCGGGCGTGACGTTCCCGCCCGAGTGGTTGCCGACGAGGAGCACCGGGCCATCGGCCGGGATGTTCTCGAGGCCCTGGACGTCGGCACGGAAGTAGAAGCTGGCAAGCAGCCACATGCCCGGGAGCGTCTCGCGGATGTAGTCGGGGTCGCGCTCGTCGAGGTCGGCCTGCGGGATCCGGCGCTGCACCTGCTCGGTGAGCGTGCGGCCGAGCACGGCCGCCAGGTTCATGCTGTCTCCGGACTGTCCGTTGACCGAGCCGTTGGTCTGCGCCCTGCGGGCCGCGGTGCGCTCGTAGTCGCGCGCGCTGGTGCCGTCCTGGGGACTCATGCCTCGTCTATACCCAACGCCTTCGTCACCGAATGCACATTAGAGATCATGCGAGCGCCGTGCGGGAGCGCCAAGCGGTGCACGGCGCTGCGGAGGATGTCGTGGGCGCGAGCGGGCGGGCTCCAGAAAAGTCCTCGCGCGGTCTAGGCCGTACCCGCCGCCGGTTCCGGTTCCTCCGGCGAGGACGCCACGCGGGCGCGGCCGCCCGGCAGCGTGTCGGGCCATTCCGAGGGCGGCCCGTCGGGCTCACGGATCTTGTAGTCGGGGCCCGGCGGGAGATCGCGCAGCAACTCGACCACCTCCGGCGCCCGCAGCTGCTCGCGCACCGTGCGGATGGCGGTGCGGATCGCCGGATTGCGGTTGCGCGTCGACATCAGGTTGGGGCCCATCGCCGCGTGGTCCTCGCTGGTCGGCTGGATCAGCACCACGGCGGTCCCCTCCGCGACCAGGCGCTTGCGCTCGCTGCCGAGGCGGCGGCCCGAGGCCCGGCGCACGGCGCCGGCCATCCGCTCGAGCGGGTTCCACGCGTACGGCGGGTGAAGGGAAGACGTGGGGTTGAGGCAGATGACGAGGTCGAGGTCCCGGCCGCGCAGGATGTCGAGGTTCGAGGTGGACCAGAGCCCGCCGTCGACGAATCGGCGGCCCGCGATCCGGACGGGCTCGTAGAAGCCGGGGATGGCGCACGACGCCGCCACCGCGTCGGCGAGGTCCGCGCGCGGGGCGTCCTCGCGCCCGAAGGCCACGCGGTGGCCGTCGGCATAGTCGCAGGCGACCGCCCAGAAGCTGGGATGGTCGGTCCAACCGGAAGGGACGACGCGCCTGATGGTGTCCTTCAGCGGCTCGTTCGAGACAAAGCCGCGCGGAAGCCAGCCCCCGAGCAGCGCGGTCGGGCGGTGGCGGTTCGGAGCGCGCAGGCTGTTGAAGATCAGCCGCCAGGACCCGGGGCCGAGCGGAGGGAGGCCCCCGGCATAGCGGAAGTCGGCTCCGGCCGACCGGCTCGCGGTGTCCGCCGGCCGTCCGTCGGCGCCGGCGACGCCGTCGAACGTCCTCCCGGCGGAGTGGGCGACCATGAACCACGGCGGGATCCCCGAGGCGAGCAGCGCTCCGATCATCGACCCCGCGGAGGTGCCCACGATGCGCTCCGCGCTGGCCGGGTCCCATCCCGTCTCCGTCGCGAGCGCCTCGAGCCCGCCGGTCAGCCAGGCGCCGCCCATGACCCCGCCGGCGCCGAGCACGAGCCCGACCCGCGGTGCGCGCGAAGGTGGCATGACTCAGACCAGTTTATGCGCCGCGCTCGCGCTCCTCGCCATCCTCGCCCGGCTCGTCGCCCGATTCCAGGTCCTCACCGAGGGGAGAATCGCTGGGCTGCGTGCTCTCGTTCGGCCCCTCGACGTCGAGCTGCTCGTCGGTGGGAACCTCGTCCGGCTCGTGCTCTTCGCGTTCGATCATGCAGCGTCGCTACCCGCGGCCGGATGAGCCGAAACGGGCGGCGGCGCACAGCCTCAACCGTCCGGCACGCCGCGCGCCCAACGGGGTAGGCTCCGCCGGGCGATGGCCGAGCCCCGCCCGATCCGCGACCTGGTAGTCGCAGTGACGGGCGCCGCGCGGGGAATCGGGCGTGCCACCGCGGCGCGCCTGGCGGGTGAGGGCGCGCGCGTTGCGATCGGCGACCTCGACGCCACCCTGGCGGAGGCTGCGGCGGCGTCCGTCGGCGCCGGCGCGATCGGCCTGCCGCTCGACGTGACCGACCGGAGCTCCTTCGAGGCGTTCGTCGACTCCACCGAGGACCGCCTCGGGCCTCTCGACGTGCTCGTGAACAACGCCGGGATCCTCCTGATGGGACCGTTCCTCGACGAGGAGGACGCGGCGACCGCGCGGGAGGTTGCGGTGAACCTGTTCGGCGTGATCCACGGGATGCGGGTGGTCCTTCCGCGCATGCGCGCGCGCGGCCGCGGGCAGGTCGTGAACATCGCGTCGGGGGCGAGCTTCGTCGCGCCCCCCGGAGAAGCGACCTACGCTGCGACCAAGCACGCCGTGGCGGGGCTGACCGAGGGCGTGCGTGCCGAGCTGCGCGGGACCGGCGTCGAGCTGACGCTCGTCTTCCCGGGCCTGGTCAACACCGAGCTGGCCGCGGGCAGCCAGCCCACACGTGGCATGAAGTGGCTCGAGCCCGACACCGTCGCCACGGCCGTCGTGAGCGCGATCGCCGAGCCACGCCCCGAGGTGTTCGTCCCGCGCTCGCTCGCGGCCACGCTGAAGCTCAACAAGGTCCTGCCCCCGCGCGCGCGCGAGTCCCTAGGACGGTTCTTCCGGCTCGACCAGTTCGCCACCGGCGCCGACCCCGCGAAGCGCGCCGACTACAACGCCCGGATCCGCCCCGGGGCGTAACCGCCCGACCGCAGCCCGGCATTCGAAGCCCTGGCCGACGTCACCGAGATCTTCCGCGATGCCATGGCCGGGCTCTGCTCCGGCGTGGCCGTCGTGACGGCGCAGCGCCGGGACGGCGAGCCGTGCGGCCTGCTCGCAACCTCGGTCTCGTCCTTCAGCACCGCTCCGCCATCGGTCCTCACGTCGATCGGCCACGCCTCGCGCTGTCACCGCTCGCTGATCGAGAGCGCCGAGTTCGGCGTCCACCTCCTTCGTGCGGACCAGGAGGGGCTCGCGAGGGTCTTCGCCGACCCGGTGCACGAGGCGAAGTTCGGTGGGCTCGACTGGGCCTGGGACGAGGCGGTTCCCGAGCTCGCAGGAGCGCTTGCGTATCTCCGATGCCGCCGCAGCGCGCTCTTCGAGCTGTATGACCACTCGATCCTCATCGGCGACGTCGAGGGCGGCCGCCGCCAGCCAGGCGAGCCACTCATCTACCTCGACCGCCGCATGGACTGGCGCGTCGATCGGGCCGGCGGCGGGGAACGGTAGGCCGAGCGGCTGCGGGAGACGAACCTGCCGGAACGTGCGTCGAGCGCTTCAGCAAGGCTGAGCATTTTCCACTGGCAAGCCGCCGCGCGCTCCTGTATGAATGGAGCCGTGGGGTACATAACCCCGCTCCGGACTTGCAACTGATCGGGGCTGCGCGGCGGCCACTGGACGAGTGTGCGCTGTTCTCGCCCGCCGCCCCGTCCGAAATTGGACGAATGGACCTTGGGCCAAATCGGGCCGCGCCGCGCGGCCGTCGTTTCCTCCAGCCGGCCCCCGCACGCGCGCGCGCCGACCGCGACCTGCTCGCGCGCTATCACGCCGGGGATCGCGCCGCCCGGATCGAGGTCATGGAGCGCTTCCTGCCGCTCGCCCGCCAGATCGCCCGCCGCTACGCGCGCGGAAACGAGCCCATCGACGACCTCGTCCAGGTGGCGAGCATCGGCCTGCTCAAGGCCATCGAGCGCTACGACCCATCGCGCGGCACGGCCTTCTCGACGTTCGCGGTGCCGACCATCACCGGCGAGCTCAAGCGCCACTTCCGCGACACCGGCTGGGCGGTGCACGTGCCCCGCACGATCCAGGACCGGATCCTTCAGATCAACCGGGAGCTCCCCAGGCTCACGCGACGGCTTGGCCGCTCGCCCTCGACCCAGGAGATCGCCGAGGACCTGGGCCACTCGATCGAGGAGGTGATCGAGGCCATGGAGGCGTCGCGCGCGCACGACACCGTGTCGCTCGAGACGCCGCGCGGCGACGACGAGGACTCCGGCACCTACGCCGAGACCGTCGGCGAGGCTGACCGGCGCTACGAGGACGTCGAGCTCGCCGCCACGATCCAGCCCACGATCTCGGCGATGTCCCACCGCGACCAGCTGATCCTCAAGATGCGCTTCGAGGACGACCTGACCCAGTCGGAGATCGCCGACCGCTGCGGGATCTCGCAGATGCACGTGTCGCGCATCATCCGGCGGTCGCTCACGCGCCTGCGCACGGCGGCGGAGGCCGCCTAGGCTCCTCGGGGCGGTGCGCTCGAGACCGGGCCAACCCGGGGCCGACGAATCGAGAGGACGTTTGAGCGCTGACGGGGCATGGAAAACTGCCTAAAGCGCCGGCTGTATCGTGCCGAGAAGGCAATTGACTCTCGAGACGGCGGACTTTCGTCGGAGGCAGGACGCTGCTGGGGGTCGGGCCGGTTCCTATGCGTGAGAAGAGGTCCGCGGAGCGGGCCTCTTTTCTGTCTTTGCGCTAGGCCGACCCGCCGGGCGACCACTGCGTCACGGGGCGCTCCTGCAGCTCCCCGTCCACGTACACGTCCGCGCGCTCGTTGAAGAACGCGAGGTACCCGGCGACGCGCGCCGCCTCGGGGCGCGGATCGGGATAGGACCACGCGAGGTCCTCCGCGAGCTCGCCACCGGCGCGGACCGTGTGGTAGGAGGCGAATCCCTTGTAGGCGCAGCCGGTCCGCGTCTCGCTGTCGGAGAGCGCGTCGGCGCGGACGTCCTCCGGCGGGATGTACCAGCGGGGGGGCAGGGAGGTCTCGAACAGGACGCGCGCCCGGCGCGTCTCGGCGACCTTCTCGCCGCCCAGCTCGATTCGGACGTGTCGCGACGTGTCGAGGACGTCGATCCGATGGTACGGGTCGCGCGCGTGCACGATCGCCACCTCGTCCTCCTCGAGCCACTCGTCCATCGCGTCCCAGTGGAACGCGACGTGACCGCCGAGCGGGGGCGCGTCCGGGATCGGCGCCGGGTAGGCCCACGCCCCGTTCTCCGCCCGGCGCCCGCCCGCCTCGACCGTCCAGTACCGGGCATCGCCCTTCCACGGGCAGTGCGTCGTGTGGTCGGAGTCGGCAAGCGCCTCGAGCCGGACCTCGCCCTCGGGGAAGTAGTAGATCGGAAGGCGGCCGTGCTCGTGGAGCAGCTTCGGATGCCGGCTGTCGACGATCGTCTCCCCACCGAGCCGGCCGCGGATCCGCCGCGGAGACTCCTCGAAGTAGAGGAGCCCCTCGCGGCGGGGAAGCTCGAAGTTGAACTCGCCGGCCGGCCGGCGCCCGAACGGCCCCGTGCCGACGGTGAGGCTCAGCTCGACGAGCTGCGGCCCGAGCGACCGCCCGACGACCGCCGGGAAGAGCTCGACGAGCGGGAGCTCGACGACCGCGACGTGGAGCGTCCGCCCCGAGCCGAAGACGACCGCCGCGTGCCGCCGCTGCGCGCACTCGAGCTCGACCGGCGGGGGCTCGAGCGACCGCTGCCCGACCGCGAGCTGCGCGTCGAGGTCCGCGAGCTCGACCTGCTCGAGGCGGACCTCCGGCCCGAGGACGTACGACGGCGGCTCGTCGAGCCGCCGGACCGCGATGTGCTCCTGCCCCCGGACCGCGAGGTGGATCGCCGTGACGTGGACCGCGAGGTGGACCGCCGTGACGTGGACCGCGAGGTGGAACGGCGCCCGCCGGCGCGCCGGCCCCGCCGCCCGGTACGGCGCTCCGAGGCGGGGATCTCCTCTGTCGCAACCGCCTTGGCGAGCTGGTCGATCTGCTTCGCGAGGAAGTCGCGCATGCGCTCCTCCTCGCGGCGGATGCGCTTCGCCAGCTGCGCCGTCTCGCGATCGCCCACGACCTCGGCGAGCGTGACGATCGCCGAGTACGTGGCGATCTCCTCGGCCTCGTCCTGAAACTCGGTCTTGGCGTTCTTCAGGAGCTTCTCCTGCTCGCCGGTCCCCCGCAGGATGTGCACGGGCCCCTGCATCGCGGCGAGGCCCTTGCGGGCGAGCTCGACCGCACGGGTGGCGGCCTCGGTGACCGCCTCCGGACCGGGGACGTTCACCTCCTCGGCGGCCCCGCCGAGCTGCTTGATGCGGCGCTGCACGTCGCGGCCATGGGCCTTCGTCTCACGCAGGTGCTGCTGCAGGCGCTTCTTGTAGGGCGCGCGATTCGTCATCGCGATGTGCGCCTCGAGCGCCGTCTCGAGCTGCTTCTCCTTCCCGTACGCCTCGTTGAGGTACTGGATGAGCTTGAGGTCCCGGGCCTGTAGCTCTGCCACGGTGTCAACTCCCTTCGGTGTCGCGCAATGGGTTCGCTCTGAAACTGTGTCCGACGGACCTTACCCTCAAACGCTTCATCGCACGCGTCGCGCAGCGGGCGTCGTTCGGCGGCGGCGCGCGCTCGCCCCGGTCGGGTCACGCGAGCGTGAGCTGACGCTCGTACGGCCCGTTGCCGGTCAGGCAAGCCGCGCCGCAGCGAGCGCCGAGGTCCAGGGCGGAGCTCACGTCGCCGTCGCTCGCCAGCCCGAAGGTGAGCCCCGCGGCGAAGGAGTCGCCGCAGCCGTACGCGTCGGCCACCGCCCCCGGGATCGGCGCCGCGGACCAGTTCCCGGTGCGGCCCTCGACCGCCTCCCATCGTCCCCCGCCCGCGCCGGCGGTCGTCACCACGAGCCGCGGCGCCGGCTCGTACGGCCGGTACCGCTCGCTCGGGTCGCGGCCGCTGCCGACCACCGCGTCGAGATCCACCCCCGCGACCTCGATCACGTCCATCACACGCGCCGTCGCGACGAGGACCCGCGCCGCCCGTGCGGCGCGAAGCGCGTCGGGGTCACCGGCCGTGAAGTACACCGCGTCGGCGCCGGAGAGCTCGTCCCACGGGAGCGGGTCGGCTCGCCCCGGCTGGAGTCGCTCGCCCACGACCGTGATCGTCCGCTCGCCCTGCGCGTCGACGAAGGTGAACGCCCGGCGGGTCGGCTGGTCGCGGCGCAGCGCCGCCTCGACCCGCACGCCGAGCGCCTCGAGCTCCGCCCGGCAGCGCCGGCCCGGCTCGTCCTCGCCCAGCGCGGTATAGAGCGTGCATCCCCCGGCGAGTCGCGCGAGCTGTACGGCGGCGACCGCGCCACCGCCGGCCGGAACCACCCAGTCGCGTTCGGCGGTGACGATCTCGCCCGCGGCCGGCACGCGCGCGACCCGTGCGAATTCAACCCACTCGACGTGTCCGACGACCGCCGTCCGCACCGTGTCAGGCGGTCGGCGCGGGTGTCAGGCGGGCGGGTCTTGCCGAGGCGGAGGCGCGCCCTCGGCCGGCGGCGGGTCCGCCGGCGCCGGTTCGGCGGTCCCGGGCGCGGCCGTGCCCGGCGCAGCGCCGCCCGCCGTGGTCG
>JAFAQQ010000137.1 GCA_019246335.1 Actinomycetota bacterium
CGTTCGAGACGCAGAAGAAGCAGGCTTTCCCGAAGGAGAAGGACTACCGGAAGTTCCTGCGCACCTCCGGCCGCACCGAATCGGACCTCCTCTACCAGGTGAAGCTCTCGGTGCTGACGAACGCGCTCCAGGCGAAGATCGTGTCGAGCAAGAGCAACGTCACGGAGTCCCAGATTCGCGACTACTACGACAAGAACAAGAGCCGCTTCGCGCAGCCTGAGACGCGCGACCTCGAGGTCATCCTCACGAAGACGCCCGACAAGGCCAAGCAGGCGCTCGCCGAGGTGAAGAAGGGCACCGCGTTCGGGGACGCGGTCAAGAAGTACTCGACCGACACCGCCTCCAAGTCGCAGGGCGGCAAGCTCCCGGGCGTGACGAGGGGAACGCAGGAGAAGGCCTTCGACACGGCGATCTTCAGCGCCAAGAAGGGGCAGCTCGAGGGGCCGGTCAAGACTCAGTTCGGCTACTACGTCTTCCGCGTGACGAAGGTCACGCCGGCGAGCCAGCAGACGCTGGCGCAGGCGAGCGAGACGATCAGGAACCTGCTCAAGTCGCAGGCACAGCAGAACGCGCTCAACAGCTTCGTCAAGGACTTCCAGACCAAGTACCGCAACAAGACGGTCTGCGCGAAGGGGTTCGTCACCTCCCAGTGCAGCAACGGCCCGAACCCGGCGGCCCAGCAGGGTACGCAGACGCAGCAGGGCCCATCCGGCGCGCCGCCGACGCGCGGCAGCGGCACCAGCGCGACGCCGCCGACCGGGGGCGCGCCCGTCACCCCGAGCGGCGCCCCGCCTGGCGCGGTTCCGCAGGGGGGCGCTCCATCCGGCGCGCCGCCGTCGGGCGGCGGGGCTCCTTCAGGGCCGTAGTGCCCGGCGCCGCCGAGAACGCCGCGGCGCTCCAGCGACTCGACGAGATCACGCGCCGCCTACGCGCCGAGTGCCCCTGGGACCGCGAGCAGGACGAGCGCACGGTCGTCCCGCATACGGTGGAGGAGGCCTACGAGCTCGCGGACGCGGCCCATTCGCGTGACGACGCGAAGCTCCTCGACGAGCTCGGCGACGTCCTGTTCCAGGTCCACTTCCTCGCCCTCCTGCTCGAGGAGCGCGGCGCGGGCGACCTCGCCGCCGTTGCGGACCACTGCCGGGCGAAGCTCGTCCGGCGCCATCCGCACGTGTTCGGGGACGTCCGGGCCGACGACGCGGCGACGGTCCTCCGCAATTGGGACGAGATCAAGCGCGAAGAGCCGGGGCGCGGCGGCGGGGTCTTCTCCGACGTTCCGGAGACGCTGCCGTCGACGCTTTACGCGCGAAAGCTCCTGCGGCGTGCGGCAGCCGCCGGCCGTGACTGGTCCGATGAGGACGCCGTCGCCCGGCTGCGCGAGGAGGTGGCGCGGGCCGCGACGGTCGTCTCCGAGCGGGCGGATCGCGACCAGCTGTTCGGAGCGATCGGGAACGTGCTGCTGGCCGCCGTCGCCCTGGCGCGTGAGTTGCAGGTCGACCCGGAGCTGGCGCTGCGCGCCGCCGCCGATCGCTTCCGGGCCGGCGTCGAACCGAGCGCCACGGCATGAGCGTCGCCGCTCGGGGGGCGTCGTGAGCCAGATCCGCGCCGTCCACGGGCGCCAGATCCTCGACAGCCGCGGGAACCCGACCGTCGAGGTCGAGGTCACGCTCGCGTCGGGCGCGAGCGGTCGTGCCGCCGTGCCGTCGGGCGCGTCCACGGGCGAGTTCGAGGCCGTCGAGCTGCGAGATGGCGGCGACGCGTTCGGCGGCAAGGGCGTGACACGCGCCGTGGGGAACGTGAACGGCGAGCTGGCGGAGGCGCTCGCCGGCGTCGATGCCGCCGACCAGAGCGGGCTCGACCGCCGCATGATCGAGCTCGACGGGACGGCGAACAAGGGACGGCTGGGGGCAAACGCGATCCTCGGCGTCTCGCTGGCGGCGGCGAAGGCCGCGGCGGCGGAGGAGGGGATGACGCTCTGGCGCTACCTGGGGGGCGAGGCGGCGCATGTGCTCCCGGTTCCGATGATGAACGTCCTGAACGGCGGGGCGCACGCGGACAACAAGGTCGATTTCCAGGAGTTCATGATCGTGCCGGTCGGCGCGCCCACATTCGGCGAGGCGCTTCGCATGGGCGACGAGGTCTTTCATGCGCTGAAGCGCCGGCTGCACGACGGCGGGTTCGCCACGAACGTCGGAGACGAGGGCGGGTTCGCGCCCGACCTCGGGTCGAACGCCGAGGCCCTGGACTGGCTCATGCAGGGAATCGACGCGGCCCGGTACGCGGCCGGAGACGACGTGGCCATCGCGCTCGACCCGGCCACCAGCGAGCTTGTCCGGGGCGACGCCTACGAGCTCGAGCACGAGGGCCGGTCGCTGTCGGCCGCCGAGCTCGCGGAGTACTGGGCGGAGGTCTCCGACCGCTTTCCGGTCGTGTCCATCGAGGACGGCATGGGCGAGGAGGACTGGCAGGGCTGGCGGCTTCTGACCGAGCGGATCGGCGATCGGGTGCAGCTCGTCGGCGACGACCTGTTCGTGACCAGCACGGAGCGCTTGCGGCGCGGGATCGAGTCTGGCGTGGCGAACTCGATCCTGGTCAAGGTCAACCAGATCGGGACGCTGACGGAGACGCTCGAGGCGGTCCGCACCGCGCGTGAGGCGGGATACACGGCCGTGATGTCGCACCGTTCCGGGGAGACCGAGGACACGACGATCGCCGACCTCGCGGTCGCGACCGGCTGCGGCCAGATCAAGACCGGCGCGCCCTCGCGCACCGACCGGGTGGCGAAGTACAACCAGCTGCTGCGGATCGAGGAGGCGCTGGGGGCGGACGCGGTGTATCCGGGGCGGTCGGTTTTTCGGGCGTAGGGGGTGGCGGGAGCTGGCGGGGGCGCGGGGGGCCCCGGCGGCGGCCGCACGGCGCGCCCCGCACGCTTTCGCCCAGCAGGAAGGAGACCTCAGGCATCGAACGAAGCGCCGAGGGGATGCCGTCAGCCCGCTCCGCAACTGCTGCACCCCGGCGATCACCGGCTTCGGCCCCGCCGCGGGCTCGGCCGCGGCGGACCACCGCGGCCCGGGT
>JAFAQQ010000138.1 GCA_019246335.1 Actinomycetota bacterium
TCGCGAGCTCACGCCTGTCGGCGGCGCCCCGGACGTGCTTCCGGGCGAGTACTCCTACCGGCTGCCCGGCGACACGGCCCGTTCGTTGCACGGCCGCGGTTACCGTTTCCGCGTCACGGCAACGGGCACCGCCGGCGGGGTGGCCTCCGCCGAGTCGCCGCCCTTCGACCATCCATGACCGTCGTCACCCTCTACGGCAAGCCCGGATGCCACCTCTGCGACGACGCCCGCGCTGAGGTGGCCCGGGTGAGAGAGGAGCGTGGGTTCGAGCTCCACGAGGTCGACGTCTCGGCCGAACCGGCCCTGCACCGAACGCACGGGGAGCGGATCCCGGTCGTCGCGATCGACGGCGTCGAGGTGCTCGAGCTCGGCGTCGGCGCGGATGAGCTGCGCAGACTGCTCGATAGAGTGCGTTCGTGAGCTACGGCCGCCCCATGGACGGAGGGTTGGAGCTCGCCGAGGGGGGATCCGAGCGCCTCTCACTCGGCGTCGCCGCGCGCCTCTCCCGGTACCTCCAGGTCCTGACCCAGGCGAAGAAGAT
The DNA here is from genome assembly GCA_019246335.1 of Actinomycetota bacterium. Lineage (GTDB taxonomy): Bacteria > Actinomycetota > Thermoleophilia > Solirubrobacterales > Thermoleophilaceae > AC-37. The sequence continues at coordinate 542 of JAFAQQ010000138.1, forward strand.
GGGGAAGGACACGATCTCCTCCCAGGAGCTCGCGGACTACACGCACGTGAACTCCACCCAGATCCGCCGCGACCTGTCGGGATTCGGGAAGTTCGGCAAGCGCGGCGTGGGCTACAACGTGGACGCGCTCGTCTCGCAGATCCGCAAGATCCTGCGCACGAGCGGGCAGCACAACATCGCGCTCTTCGGCGCGGGCCACCTCGGCAAGGCGATCGCGGGGTCGGACATCTTCGCCGACCACGGCTTCGAGGTCGTGGCTATCTTCGACACCGACCAGAAGAAGGTCGGCGAGCCGGTCGGGTCGAACGGGCGCCTACGGGTGCGACCGTACGCCGACCTGCAGCAGGTGGTGGACGACGAGGACATCGTCGTGGGCGTGCTGGCGGTTCCCACGGAGGCGGCGCAGAGGGTCGCAGCCGACCTGGTCGACGCCGGCGTCAAGATCATCTTCAACTACTCGGAGGCGCTCCTCCAGGTGCCGCCGGACGTGACGGTTCACACGTCGAGCCCGGCGGTCGACCTGCTCTACGCCCTGTACTTCTACCTCACGTAATGCTCGACATGCGGCGCGCCAGGGAGGTCTTCGAGGCCTCCGACGACTTCACCGTGGGCATCGAGGAGGAGTTCGGCATCGTGGACCCGGACACGCTCTCGCTCGTCGAGCGCTACGAGGAGCTGAAGGCCGCCGCCGAGGACGACGACGTCCTGTGCGATCGAGTGGCCGGCGAGCTGATCTCCTCCGAGATCGAGATCCGCTCCGCGAAGGGCGCCACCTTTGCCGAAGCCCTCCAAAGCCAGCGAGAGGCGCGGGCGCGGCTGTTCCGGCTGGCGGCTGATTGCGGCACCCGGCTGGCCGCCACCGGCACGCATCCGTGGAGCCCGTGGTGGGAGCAGCGGATCATCGACACCGACCACTACCGGAGGCTCGAGCGCGACCTGGGCTACGTCGCCCGCCGCAACAACACCTTCAGCCTGCACGTGCACGTGGGCATCCGCGGCCCCGACCGTGCGATCTCCGTGTGCGACCGCATGCGCCGCGTGCTGCCGGAGCTACTCGCGATCTCCGCCAACTCGCCGTTCCTGGACGGGTTCGACTCGGGGCTGGCGTCGGCGCGCTCCCAGATCTTCACGAAGAGCTTCCCCCGCTGCGGGGTCCCGGAGCCGTTTGGCGACTTCGCGCGGTACGCCGATTACGTCGACCTCCTCGTGAGCACGCGCTCGATCGTCGAGCACACCCAGCTCTGGTGGAGCGTGCGTCCTCATCACGCCTTCGGAACCGTCGAGGTGCGGATCTGCGACGCTCAGACCAGCGCCGACGAGTCGACCGCGCTCGCCGGCCTCGCCGTGGCATGCGTGGCCCAGGCGGCGCTCGACCACGACGAGGGCGTGCCGGGCGGATTCGAGCCGCAGCGGCTCATCGACGAGAACATGTGGCGGGCGATCCGCTATGGCCTCGAGGGGCGGATGGTCGACCTCGAGCGCGGCGAGGAGTATCCGGCCGCCGCGCTGCCGGACCGACTGCTGGCCTGGACCGCGCCGGCGCGAGGTCTCCTCGGCATCGAGCCGGCGCTCCCGGAGCGGGGTGGCACGCAGCGCCAGCGCGAGGCGGTCGAGGCCGGCGCCTCGATCCAGGAGGCCTTCGGGATCGAGGTGGGCAGGACGCAGGCGACCTACGCTGCGGAGGGGGTGACGACGTGAGCGGCGAGCAGCCGATGGGGGGCGCCGGTCAGCCGAGCGAGGAGGAGCTGCGAGCCGCGTTCGAGGAGCAGCTCCGGCGGATCCGCGTCGACGACGTCCTGGTCCAGACGGCCGTGACCCTCGTCAACCTCGCCGGCCGGCGGATGGGTCTGCCAGGGCCCGATGGCGAGCGTGAGGCCGAGCCCGACCATCGCCAGGCGAAGCTGGCGATCGATGGCATCCGTGCGCTTGTGCCGCTCCTGCCGCCGGAGCCTCAGGCGGCGGTGCGCGACGCGCTGAGCCAGCTGCAGATGGCGTTCGCGACGGCGGTCCGGGCGGCCGGCCCTGGTGAAGGGGAGTCGGCGGCCGCCGGCGCTAGGGACCGAGAGCCAGGGACACCCGCGGGCGACCCGCCCGCCTCGCCTGGACAGGGGCAGCCCACTCCACCTCGCGCGCCTGACAACGAGGCGCAGGCGAAGGAGAACGCCGAGGCGGAGCGCGCGAAGGCCCGCTCCAAGATCTGGACCCCGCCGGGCTCCTGAAGCCCTCCGCGCCCCGCTAGACTGGCCCGCCGCTACCGGGCGCACTCCACCGGACGCGCCCGGACCCGTCCGCGCCGACGTTGCCTGAGGGGCGCGCAATCGCGCGAGCGGCTCAACCAGACACAGCGGGAACAGCGGAGGACCTCCCTTGACGAAATTCCTTACCGATCACGGCGTCGTCGTTGCGCTCGTGTGCGCCGGGGCAGCCGTCGTGTACGGCCTGCTCACCTCGCGCTGGCTCTTGTCGAAGTCGCCGGGCACCGAGCGGATGCGCGAGATCTCCCGCGCGGTGCAGGAGGGGGCCCAGGCGTACCTGCGGCGCCAGTACACGATCATCGGCCTGGTCGCGATCGTGCTGGCGATCGCGCTGCTCGTCGCGCTCAACGTGCGGGTCGCGATCGGCTTCCTGATCGGCGGTGCGTTCTCCGCGTCCGCCGGGTTCATCGGGATGAACGTCTCGGTGCGCGCGAACTCGCGCGTCGCCGAGAGCGCTCGCGGCGGGATCCCGCCGGCGCTCGACGTCTCGTTCAAGGGTGGAGCGGTGACCGGGCTGCTCGTCGCCGGGCTTGCCCTGCTCGGAGTCGCCGCATACTTCGGGATCCTGCGGCTCGCGGGCGAGAGCCAGAAGCACGCGATCGACGCGCTGATCGGACTGGGCTTCGGCGGCTCGCTGATATCGGTCTTCGCGCGACTCGGCGGCGGGATCTTCACCAAGGCCGCCGATGTCGGCGCCGACCTCGTGGGCAAGGTGGAGGCGGGCATTCCCGAGGACGACCCGCGCAATCCTGCAGTCATCGCCGACAACGTGGGGGACAACGTCGGCGACTGCGCCGGGATGGCCGCCGACCTGTTCGAGACCTACGCGGTCACCGCGGTCGCGGTCATGCTCCTCGGCGTCCTCACGTTCAACCAGCAGAGCGCCGTCGCCGTCTACCCCCTCGTGATCGGGGGAGTCTCCCTGCTCGCCTCGATCGTCGGGACCTTCGCGGTCCGCACCCGCGGCGACAACGTGGAGGGCGCCCTCTACAAGGGCCTGATCACATCCGGCCTGCTGGCCGCGGCGGCCTTCTTCCCGATCACCTTCTGGCTGATGAAGGACCTGAGCTTCAAGGGGTCGGGGGCCGGCGTCGCCGCCATCATCCGCGGCTCGAACGGGATCCCGACGCGGCTCGACCTCTGGTTCTGCACCCTGATCGGCGTGGGTGTCACGGCGTGCCTCTTCGTGATCACGGACTACTACACCTCGACGCGCTTCCGCCCCGTGAAGACGACCGCGCGCGCGTCGGTGACGGGCCACGCGACCAACATCATCCAGGGGCTCGCGCAGGGCTACCAGTCGACAGCGGCGCCGGCGATCGTGCTCGGCGCCGGGATCCTCGGAGCGAACGCGCTGGCCGGCGTCTACGGGGTGGGCGTGGCGGTCATGGCGCAGCTCTCCCTCACCGGCCTGATCGTGGCGCTGGACGCCTTCGGGCCGATCACCGACAACGCGGGCGGCATCGCGGAGATGGCCGACCTGCCGCAGGAGGTGCGCGACATCACGGATCCGCTCGATGCCGTCGGCAACACGACCAAGGCGGTGACCAAGGGCTACGCGATCGGGTCGGCCGTTCTCGCCGCGCTGGTGCTGTTCGCCGCCTTCATCCAGGAGCTGAGCGACAAGGCGGCGGGCAAGGGCAAGCACATCAACCTCGGGTTCTCGCTGTTCGATCCGCCCGTCCTCGTCGGCCTCATCATCGGCGGGATGATGGTGTACCTGTTCGCCGCGCTCGCAATCGAGGCCGTCGGCCGCGCGGGCGGGGGCGTCGTCGAGGAGGTGCGCCGGCAGTTCCGCGAGAAGCCCGGGATCATGGAGGGGACCGACAGGCCGGACTACGCCCGCGCGGTTGCGATCGTCACGGCCGCCGCCCAGCGGGAGATGGTCCTGCCCGCGCTGATCCCGATCGGGGTCACGGTGGTGGTGGGCCTGCTCTCGTACAAGGCGCTCGGAGGGCTGCTGATCGGAGTGATAGTCGTTGGATTTTTCTGTGCGGTCTCCATGACCTCGGGCGGCGGCGCGTGGGACAACGCCAAGAAGCTGATCGAGGACGGTGAGTACGGGGGCAAGGGGTCCGAGGCGCACGCGGCGTCGGTGACCGGGGACACGGTGGGCGATCCGTACAAGGACACGGCGGGTCCCGCGATAAACCCGATGATCAAGGTCGCCAACATCGTCGCGCTCTTGATCATCCCGTTCATCGTCTGAGCGGCCTCGAGCGCGGCGCGGCGTGGCGACCGAGGACCGCCTTCGGACGCCCGCCCCAGGTCTAGAATCGCGACGGTGGAGCGGATTCACCGCCAGTCGACCGTGGCGATGGGCGCGGTCCTGGCGGTCATCGGCGTGGTGATGGTCGTGCGGACGGTCGCGGGCGGCGGGGGCCCGTTCGCGGTTGGCGTCGTGGTCGGCGCGCTACTCGCGCTGCTCGGGGCGGCGCGCGTCTTCCTCGCCACACGGCGTCCGCGCGGCAGACGCGCGTGAGCCCTACCCGGCGCGAGCAGCTCACCCGGGCGGCGCGGCTCGACCGCGTCCGCGACGGCCGCCCGCTGGCGGCCAACCTCCAAGCCGGGCTGCGCGTGCGCGTCGCCCGCGGGGTGGGCGCCCCGCGCCTGGCGGCGATCGGCCTCGGGGCGGTGGGCTCGTCGATCTACTTCATCCTCGGCGTCGTCGCGAAGCACTCGCTCGGCCTGACGCCGGTCGTCTTCCTCGTCGCGACGGTCTTCTTCGCCCTGACGACGATGACGTACCTCGAGGCGAACTCCGTCCACCAGGAGCGCGGCGGGTCGTCGACCTTTGCGCGGTACGCGTTCGACGAGCTGGTCAGCTTCATCGCCGGCTGGGCGGTGCTGCTCGACTATCTCATCGTCATGGCGATCGGCTCGTTCGCCGTGTCGCGCTACCTCGCCGCGTTCTGGGGCGGCATCGACGACTTTCCCTTCGACGACCTCGTCGCGACCGGGGTGATGGCGTTCGTCGCCTGGTCGAATATCCGCGGCGGATCGGTCCGGCGGCTCGGCCGCGTCATCAGGCTGGGGATGGCCAACATCGCGTTGATCGGGATCATCGTGGTCCTCGGCCTCTTCAAGGAGCTCCACCCGGCCCAGGTGATCGACTCGATCCACCTCGGGTCCACCCCGGACTGGAGCGACCTCTGGTTCGCGACCGTCCTGGCAACCGTTGCGTTCCTCGGGATCGAGGCGGCGTCTGGCCTGGCCAGCGAGATCCAGGTCTCGCGCGCCGGCCTCAGGCGGCTCGCGCTCTTCGCAGTCACCTCGCCGCTGGTCCTCCTCGTGGGCCTGTCCGCCGTCGGGCTCATGGCCGTGCCCGTGGTCGGCGGGCACACGGCTCTCGGCGGCCGCTACATCGACGCGCCGGTGCTCGGGGTCGTGTCCGCCTTCCATCCGAGCTGGCTCATGCACACGCTGCGGTACGTGGTGGGCGGGATCGGCGCGCTCGTCCTGCTCCAGGCGGTGAACGCCACGATGCTCGGCCTCTCGCGGCTGACCTACTCGCTCGCCACGAACCGCCAGATCCCGAGCCTGCTCGGCAGGCTGCACGCCGGCCGCTCGACGCCGTACATCGCGATCGGCGTCGCGGCCGTGGCGTCGACCGGGCTCGCCTACAGCCGCAACATCGAGTTCCTCGCCGGCATCTTCGCCTTCGGAGCGATGCTCGCGTTCACAATCGCGCACCTCTCCGTGATCGTGCTGCGCAAGCGTGAGGCGCAGGCGCCCCGCGCCTTCAGGGTGCCCCTGACCGTGAACGTGCGCGGATGGCCGATCCCGATCCCGGCCGCGATCGGGGCGGTCGCCTCGTTCGCCGCGTGGATCAGCGTGCTGGTGCTGCACAGTGGGGCCCGCTCCGTCGGCGGGCTGTGGATGCTCGCCGGCCTGGTCCTCTACGTCTCGTACCGCCTCGGCCAGGACAAGCCCCTGCGCAAGCGCTTCACCCTCCCGGAGGAGGCGCTGCAGGAGGCGGCCGACGCCGAATACGGGAGCATCCTCGTCCCGGTCTTCGGCGGCAGGCTCGACGACGACATCGTCGGTACCGCCGGCAGGCTGGCGGCGGACGAGAGCGACGAGGGCGAAGGCGGCGCGGTGATCGAGGCGCTGTACGTCGTGGAGGTCCCGATGTCGCTGCCGCTCGATGCGCGCGTGCCCGAGGAGGAGATCGCCTCCGCGAAGCGGGCCGTCATGCGCGCGAAGGACGTCGGTGAGGAGTACGAGGGCGTGACGGTTGCCACCGCCATGGTGAGGGCGCGCGCCGCGGGCGAGGCGATAGTGACCGAGGCGAGGCGCCGCGGGGTCGAGGCGATCGTGCTCGCCGCCGAGCCCCCGACGAGGATGCGCGGCGGGAAGATCCTCGGAGGCAGGGGCCGGCCGCGCGATCGCTTCGTGGGCGAGACCACGCGATACGTCCTCGAGAAGGCGCCGTGCCGCGTCGTGCTCACCGCACCGCCGGAGCAGGAGCGCCGCGGGCGGGACGGCGCCGGTTAGAGTGACGCCTGGATGTTCGTTCTCATCGTGGGATGTGGCCGCGTCGGCTCGGCGGTCGCGCGGAAGATGCTCCAGGAGGGCCACGAGGTCTCGGTGCTCGACGAGGATCCCGAGGCGATCGCGCAGCTCGAGAAGGGCGCCGAGCGCGAGTGGGTGGACCAGGGCGGATCGTTCACCGTGGGAACGGCCCTCGAGATCGAGGCGCTCGAGGCCGCCGGGATCGAGCGCGCGGACGCGTTCGTCGCCTCCACGGACGGTGACAACACCAACCTCGTGATCGCGCAGATCGCGCAGCGCCGGTACGAGGTGCCGACGGTGGTCGTACGGGTCCTCGACCCGGCGCGGGCGACCTGGTACGAGCAGCAGGGGCTGCGCACCGTCTGTCCCACGAAGATCGCGATCGACATGCTCGAGGGCGCCGTGCACGAGGCGGTGGGGTAGGCGTGTACGCGCTGGTCGTCGGGGCGGGCAAGGTCGGCTGGAACCTGACGCGTGAGCTGATCGCGCGCGGGAACGAGGTGACGGTGATCGAGTCGGACGCGGCCCGCTACGCGACGGTCGAGGAGGAGCTCGAGCACTCGGTGCAGTACGGAGACGGCTCCGAGCTCTGGGTTCTGGAGCGCGCCGGGATCGAGCGAGCGGACATGGTGATCGCGGTGACCGGGGACGACGAGGACAACCTGCTGATCTGCCAGGTCGCCAGGGAGAAGTACGGGGTCGAGCGCGTGATCGCGCGCTGCAACAACCCGCGGAACCTGCAGCACTTCAAGCTGCTCGACATCCAGCCGGCGGTCTCGGCCACCGACCTGATCCTGCGGCTGATCGAGCACGAGGTCCCGCGCTACGGCTTCCTGCACCTGCTGGACCTGCCGCGCGAGCGCCTCGAGATAATCGAGGTCGAGGTGGCGCCCGGGTCGCCTGCGGACGGGTCGACGATCGAGGACCTCGGACTGCCCGACGGAGCGCTCGCGATCGCGATCCTACGCGACGGGACCGGGTTCGTTCCGCTCTCGGACTCCAGGGTCGCGGCGGGCGACGAGGTGCTCGTCGTGCTCGACACCGGGCTCGAGGAGCAGATCAGCCCGCGGTTCCGCGCGCCCGAGGGCGCGCCGGCGTCCTCGTAGCGGCCGCGTGGCCGAGCGTTCGGTCGACTTCCTGATCGTCGGCGCCGGCGTCGCCGGGGGGTATGCGGCGCGGACGCTCCGCGAGGAGGGGGCCGAGGGGTCCGTCCTGCTCGTGGGGCGCGAGCCCGATCCGCCGTACTTCCGGCCGGCGCTGTCGAAGGAGTACCTGGCCGGCGAGAAGGGCCGCGCGGACGAGTACGTCAAGTCCCTCGACGAATGGGGCGAGATCGACGTCGAGGTCCTCACGCGTACGAGCGTGATGAAGCTCGACCCCGGCGAGCGTCGCGCGACGCTCTCGAATCGCGACGAAATCACCTTCGGCAAGGCGCTCCTCGCGACCGGCGCGAACGTGCGCCGCTTGCACGCCGCGGGCGGCGACCTCGATGGCCTTCACTACCTGCGGGCGTTCCGCAACGCCGACGAGATCCTGGACGACGCCGGCGAGACCGAGCGCGTCGTGCTCGTGGGCGGGAGTTTCATCGCCTGCGAGGTTGCGGCGACGCTCACGGCGCTGGGCCACGACTGCTCGATCGTGATGCAGGAGGAGATCACCTTCGAGCGGCAGTTCGGCCCCGAGATCGGTCGCTTCTTCCAGGACGTCCTGGAAGAGCACGGGGTGGACGTGAACGGCGGCGACGACCTCGAGCGGTTCGAGGGCGACGGTGGGCGCGTTACGAAGGTGGTGACCAAGCGCGGGCTCGAGCTGGAGGGAAGATGCGTCGTGGTCGGCGCCGGCGTGTTGCCGGACGTCCACCTCGCGCGAGCGGCCGGGCTAGAGCTCGGGGACCGCGGGGGAGTCCGGTGCTCGGAGCTGCTCGAGACTTCCGCCCCCGGGGTGTTCGCCGCCGGCGACATCGCCGAGTGGAGCTACGGGCTCGCCGGAGGATGGTCTCGGATGGAGCACTGGGACGTGGCGTTCAACCACGGCAAGACGGCGGCGGCGAACATGCTCGGGAAGCAAAAGCCGCACGAGGAGATCCCGTACTTCTGGTCGGACCTGTCGGACTGGACCGGCCTGGAGTACGTCGGGGTGGGCGGCGGCGAGCGGGTGATCCGGGGCTCGCTCGACGAGGGCAGGTTCACGGCATTCTCCCTGGACGACGGCAGGCTTGTGTCGGCCCTTTCGGTCGGCCGCTCCGACGACCTCCAGCACGCGCGCCGCATGATCGCCGAGCGCGCGACGCCGGACCCGGAGGCGCTGGCGGCCGAGGGAACGGACCTGGCGGAGGCGTAGGGGCGCCCCCAACGTTGCGGCTCGGAGCTGGGGAACCTGGATTCGAACCAGGACTAAGGCGTCCAGAGCGCCTCGTGCTGCCGTTACACCATTCCCCATCGAACCCCCGCAGGGGCGATACGAACCGTGAGTCTAGCCCGCGATGCAGCGGCCGAGCCGCCCCTGAAAAGGCCGTGGCAAAGGCATGCGGCGCTACGCGTCGAGGGCTCGCGTAGCCTCGCCTTGAACCCGCGCCGCCCGGCGCCCGTATACCCCAGCGACGTGTCCGCCGCCCTGCTGAAGAGCCTCCAGGAGGATCACGACGAAGACACGATGCGCACGCTCTACCGGACCTACTCCGGCGAGCTGTTCGGATTCGCCCTCAACTGCCTCGGCGACCGCGGCCTGGCCGAGGAGCTCGTGCAGGACGTGTTCACCCGCGTGTGGCGCCATGCGGACTCGTACGACGACTCCCGTGCGAGCTTCCGCACCTGGCTCTACGGCATCGCGCGCAACGCCGTCGTCGACTTCAAGCGCCGCCGCGCCGTGCGGCCGGCCCTGGCCGTCGAGCCCGCCGAGCTCGCGGAGGGCGTCGGCGAGGACTCCATCGAACGGGCGCTCCTAGGCTGGCAGGTCGCGACCGCGCTCAGCCGGCTGACGCCCGAGCACCAGCAGGTGATCCGCCTCGCGCACTTCCAGGGCCTCCGGCTTCGTGAGATCGCGGACGAGACCGGGCTGCCCCTCGGCACGGTGAAGAGCAGGATCTCCTACGCGCTTCGCGCGCTTCGGCTCGCGCTCGAGGAGATGGGGGTGGAGCCCTGACGCGGCGAGGCGCCTCCATCTCCTGCGACGAGTGCCGCGCGCTCCTCGGTGGCTACGTCCTCGACGCGCTGGAGCCGGACGAGGCCGGCGAGGTTCAGGCCCACATCGAGGCCTGCGAGCTCTGCTCGCGCGAGCGTGCGCACCTGGTCATCCTGCCCAGGCTGCTCGACACGGCCGCCGGCATCGAGCCGCAGCCCGCCGTCCCGCCGGCCACCCTCGAAGAGGCCGTGCTTCACGGCTTTCGGAGCGAGGGCCGCCCGCGTCCCGCCCGGCCCGCGCGGCGTTTCCGGCTCGCGCGACCGCTGCCGGTCGCGGTGGCCGCGGCCGTCGCGGGCGCAGCCGTCACGCTCGGCGTGATGAGCGTCATCGACAGGACGGCTCGGAGCGAGCGCGTCTACGCCGCGACGCTGCACGGCCTCTCGACGGATGGCTCCGCACGCGCCAGCGCCAGGCTCGCGAGCTTGCCGGCGGGGACCAGCGTCGAGCTGTCGGTGTCCGGCCTGCAGCCCTCGCCTGGCGCGGTCTACGAGCTCTGGTGCATCCGCGACGACGGCAGCAGGATGAGCGCCGGCACGTTCCGTGTAGACCGCAGTGGCGAGGCCTACGTCCACCTGACCACCGCGGCGCGCCTCGGCGAGTATCACCGTCTGAGCGTCGAGAGAGCGGCGCGCCACGGCCCCGCCACGCGGGTCATGGCCGGGCAGGTGGCGTATTGAGTCGCGTCTTCAGCGTCTCTTGAGGAATCGTGAGGTAGCGTGCCGCGTACCAGGATCGATCCGGGGAGGAAAACCTTGATGAACCGCATCGCAGTCGTCGCCGTGGTCGCAGTCGCAGCTCTCGTCGCCACGGGGTGCGGCAGCAGCAAGAAGTCGAGCTCGAGCACGTCCTCCAGCTCGACCGCGACCTCGACTCAGTCGCCGTCGTCGACGGCCAAGCCGACCAAGGGGAAGGCGGCCGGGGGCGCCCAGCTCAAGCTCTCCGCCGATCCGAGCGGCGCGCTGAAGTTCACGACGTCGTCGCTGACCGCGAAGTCCGGCAAGGTCACGATCACGATGTCCAACCCGTCCTCGATACCGCACGCCATCGCCGTGGAGGGCAGCGGCATCGACAAGAAGGGCAAGGTCGCGGGGCAGGGCGGTAGCTCGATGATCACCGTTGCGCTCAAGCCGGGGACCTACACGTTCTACTGCCCGGTCGACGGCCACCGCCAAGCCGGGATGAAGGGAACGCTGACCGTCAAGTAGCGCGCTGTCGCCTCGGCGGGGACCCCTCCCGCGCCTCTACGCCGCCGCCTGCTCGGCCCAGTCCCGCAGCAGGCGGGCGTAGGGGCCGCCCGCGTCCGCCAGCTCGTCGTGGGTCCCCTGCTCGACGATCCGCCCGTGGTCGAGCACGACGATCCGCCCCGCTCCGCGGATGGTCGACAGGCGGTGGGCGATGACGATCGCCGTGCGCCCGGCCAGCAGCCGGCGCAGGCCCTGCTCGATCCGAGACTCGGTGCGTACGTCGACGTTCGAGGTCGCCTCGTCGAGGATGAGGATTCGCGGGTCGGCCACGGCCGCGCGGGCGAATGCGACGAGCTGGCGCTGCCCCGCCGACAGATGACCGCCGCGCTCACCGACCTCCGTGTCGTAGCCCGCGGGCAAGCGCTCGACGAAGTCGTGCGCGCGGACGGCCCGTGCCGCCTCGACCACGTCCTCGTCGGTCGCGCCGGGCTTCCCGAAAGCGATGTTCTCCCGGATCGTCCCCGAGAAGAGGAAGCCCTCCTGGGGGACGATGCCGAGCTGCGATCGCAGCGAGCGCTCCGCCACGTCCCGCAGGTCGTGCCCGTCGATCAGCACGCGACCCCCGGTCGGGTCGTGGAAGCGAGCGACGAGCTTCGCGAAGGTCGACTTGCCGGCGCCGGTCGCGCCGACGAGCGCCACCGTCTGCCCGGGCGGGATCGCGATGTCGATGTCCGAGAGAGCGAGCGTGGACGGGTCGTCCGGGTCGTAGGCGAACGAGACGTGCTCGAAGCGCACCTCGCCCGCCACCCTCGGCAGCTCCGTCGCGTCCGGCCCGTCGACCATCTCGGGCTCGACGTCGAGGAGCTCGAAGATCTTGTCGAGCGCGGCCATTCCCGCCTGGTAGGTCGTGTAGAGCTGCGACAGCTGCTGGATCGGGTCGAAGAAGGACTGCAGGTAGAAGACGAACGAGGCGAGCACGCCGATCGTCACTCCGTTGCCAGTCACGACCTGATGGCCGCCGTAGAGCAGGATCGCCCCCGTCGCGAGCGCCGACAGAAGCTCGACGGACGGGAAGTACGCGGCGTTCAGGTACACCGTCTTCATGTTCGCCACGCGGTTGTCGTCGTTCAGCTCGGCAAACCGCGCCTTGTGCCGCTCCTCCTGCCCGAACGCCCGGACCACGCGTATGCCCGAGAGCGTCTCCTGGAGGTAGGCCGTGACGTAGGCGACGGTCTCACGCGTCAGGCGGTAGGCGCCGGCTGACGCGATGCGGAACGCGACGCTCCCGACCGCCAGCAGCGGGAACACGGCGAACGTGACGAGCGCAAGCCTCACGTCGAGCAGCAGCAGGATCACCACGGTGCCCACGAGCGTCAGCGAGGCCGAGAAGAGGGTGACGATGCCGTCGGTCACGAGCTGGTCGAGCGCCTCCACGTCGTTGGTGATGCGCGATATCAGGACGCCCGTCTTGCGCCGCGCGTAGAACCCGATCGAGAGCCGCTGCAGATGGCGGAACATGCGCAACCGCAGGTCCTGCAGCGCGCGCTCGCCGACCCAGTTGACCAGGTACGTCTGGGCGTAGGTCGCGCCCCAGTTCACGAGGGCGGCGGCGAGAAAGAGCACGACGATCAGCTGGAGCGCGCCGAAATCTCCCTTCCGGATGCCGTCATCGATCGCGCGCCCCGCGAGGTACGGCGGCACGAGCGCGGCGCCGGTGGCCAGCAGCAGTGCGACGAACATCAGCGCCGTGCGGCCTCGGTATGGCTTCAGCAGGCGGAGGACGCCGCGCACGTTGCGCACCCGCTGCGCCTCCTCGCCGCGGATGAGCCGGACAAGGCTGCGAACCCGGCCGATCACAGGCCCGCCACCTCCGGCTCGAGCGGCTTGCGCGTGAGGAACACGCGGTCGGGCATCCCCTTCTCCGCGATCTCGCGGTAGAGGTCCGACGCCTCGATCAACTCCTCATGCGTGCCGCGCGCGGCGATGCGCCCCTCCTCGAGCACCACGATCTCGTCGGCGAGCGCGATCGTCGAGAGGCGGTGGCCGATGATGAAGGTGGTTCGGCCGCGCATCAGCTCGCGCAGCGCGGACTTGATCTCGGCCTCGGTCGAGGCGTCCACGCTCGAGGTCGCGTCGTCGAGGATGAGGACGCGAGGGTCCTTGAGCAGCGCCCGCGCGATCGCCACGCGCTGCCGCTGCCCCCCGGAGAGCGTCAGACCGCGTTCGCCGACCTGGGTCGCGTAGCCCTCCGGAAGCCCGGCGACGAAATCGTGGATGCCGGCGCGCGTGGCAGCCGCCGCCACCGCCTCGTCGGGCGCGTCCGGCCGCGCGTACGCGATGTTCTCCCGGATCGACGCGGAGAAGAGAAAGGCCTCGTCCGGCACGAGTCCCACCTCGCGACGGAGCGAGGTCACGTCGATCGTGCGCAGATCCGCGCCGTCGATCAGCACCTGCCCCGCCGTCGGGTCGTAGAGGCGCGGCAGCAGGGAGACGAGGGTGGTCTTGCCCGAGCCCGTCGGGCCGACGATCGCCAGCGTGCGACCGGCGGGCACAGCGAGGTCGATTTCCTGGAGGGCCCGCGAGCCATCCGGGTAGGTGAACGAGACGCCGCGCAGCTCCACGCGCCCGTCGCCGGCCGGCAGCGGCGGCGCGCCCTCCGGCACGGTCATGCGCGGCGCGCGGTCGAGGATCTCGAAGACGCGCGCCCCCGACGCCACCGCGCGCTGCGCCATGCCCAGCGCGATGCCGAGCATCCGCACCGGCGAGGCGAGCAGCGTCACGTACCCGTAGAAGGCCACGAACTCGCCGACCGTGATCCGGTGGTGGATGGCCTGGCGGCCGCCGACGACGAGGACTGCGGCCAGTCCGAGCGTGGGCAGGAAACCGATGAACGGCCCGTAGAAGGCGCGCAGGCGCGTTGACACCATCGACTGATCGAACACCCGGCGCGCGCCGCGGCTGAAGCGCGCGAGCTGGCGCTCCTCCCGCGCGAAGGCCTTCACGAGCCGGATGCCCGAGATGCTCTCCTCCGCCTCGGCGGTGAGCTCTGCGATCCGCTGCTGGACCTCCTGGCTCGCGGGGCGGTTCCGGCGGCCGTACCGGTAGGCCGCCCAGAGCACGAACGGCGTCGGGAACAGCGCGAGCGCGGCGAGCCCGGGGTTCACGGCGATCATCACCGCCGCCGCGACAAGGATCGTGATGGCCGACTGCACGATGAAGATCAGCCCGTAGCCCAGAAAGAAGCGCACGGCCTGCAGGTCCACCGTGGCGCGCGACATCAGCTGGCCGGTCTGCTGCTCGTCGAAGAACGCGACCTCGAGCGACTGCAGGTGCGCATACATCCGGTTGCGGAGGTCGTACTCGACTCCGAGGGAGACGCGCCCGGCCACCAGCCTGCGCGCGGCGCTGAAGCCGAGCCGCAGGAGCCCGGCCGCGAGGAGGATCGCGACGAGCGGCCACAGGTCCGTACTCCCGTGCCGGATCCGGTCGACCGTCCGGCCCACGATGAACGGGATGAGGACGCCGGCCCCCATCGCCACCGCCGCCAGGGCGAATGACGAGATGACCCCGCGCCGGTACGGGCGGAGGAAGCCGATCAGCCGGACGAAGACGCGCACGCCGCCTTACTTTACTTAATGAAGCGAGGGCGCCTGCGCGGAGCTGCCCGCACCATCCTGGATAACCCCCGCCATGCGGGGGCCAGGCAGGATGGTGGCGGGACAGGGGGGCGGCGCGGCGATCCGCTATGGCACGAGGCAGGTGATGTCCGCGTGCGTCGTACGGTGCGGCTGCACCATGGCCGAGCCGTCGCACTTCAGCCCGCCGTCGGACCGCGCGACGAGCGAGTACGAGCCGGGCAGAAGGCGCAGCTTGTAGTGGTTGTGATCGGTGTGCGTGCTGCCGGCGAGCCTGCCGGCCCCGTCGTAGGCCGAGACGGTGAAGTCGTTCGTCGCGCAGGTCGTGGGCGTGTTGCACTCCCGGACCTCGCCTTCGACCGTGCCCTTCGCGGGCTCCACGCGGAAGGAGAAGCGACCGGCCGGGACGCCCTGGACGACGAACAGCGGGCACGCATGCCCCGGCTGGGGCGGGCAGTACGGCCCGGTCTCGTAGCTCACCGTCCCCTTGTAGCTCCCCAGGCACCAACCGGCTCCGCCGGGATGAGCCAGACGGCGGTGGATGCGCGTTCCGGCCGCGCCGTGACCGATCTGGAAGCTCAGCCCGCAACCTTCGCGCGGGCCGCTTATCGCCACGCGGTAGTCCGATCTGCTCTCCCCGTGGACGCCCAGGTCGTGGCGCGCCGTCAAGGAGAGCTTGAAGTCCGTGCCGGGCTCCCCGTGGCGGGGCTTCACCTTCGGGCTCGTGTCCTCGGCGGGGGATGGCGACGTGGCCGAGCCCGCGTCAGCGGCGCCCGGTAGCAGCGCGGCGCCGAGGGCCACGGCACCCGGCAGCAGCGCGAGGCCGATGGCGATGGCGGCCGGCGGCCGCCCCCGCCCACGACGATCCCTCGCCGAGCGAAAGTGGTCTCGCATCCCAGTAGCTCCGGCTGGATTCGAACCAGCGACCTCACCATTATGAGTGGTGCGCTCTAACCGCTGAGCTACGGAGCCGGGCGCCCGAGTCTAGATGGCTGGTCCGCCTCCCCCCGGGGCTGGTCCGCCTCCCCCGGGCCGCCTGGGGCGCGAAGATTGCGGGATGCGCGAGCCGCCGCTGCTGCTCTCGGTCCCAAACGTGAGCGACGGCGAGAACCGCGCCACCATCGAGGCGATCGGCAAGGCGTTCGCGCCCGCGACGCTGCTCGATGTCCACAGCGACCCGGACCACGGCCGGACCGTCTACACGCTCGCCGCCCGGCAGGGCGAGGTCGCCGCCGCCTTGCTCGCCGGCGCCGGCGCCGCGACGGCGCGGATCGACCTGCGCGGGCACAGCGGCGCCCACCCTCACGTGGGCGCGCTGGACGTGGCGCCCGTCGTCTACCTCGATGACGAGGCACGCGGAGCCGCGACCGCGGAGGCGCTCACCGCCGCCGGCCTGATCGGCGACGAGCTCGACCTGCCGGTCTTCCTGTACGGCGATCTCGCGACGGCGGATGATCGCCGCGAGCGGTCCCTGCTTCGCGCGGGCGGGCCTGCCGCGCTCGCGCGCCGCATCGCCGCCGGCGAGCTCCCGCCCGACTACGGCCCCGCGTCCGTCGATCCCGCGCGCGGCGCGGTCCTCGTGACCGCCCGCCCGCCGCTCGTCGCCTTCAACATCGACCTCGTGAGCGACGACCTCGACCTCGCCCGGTCCATCGCCGGCGATCTGCGCGAGTCCGGCGGCGGCCCGCCCGGCGTCCGCGCCATCGGGCTGCGCCTGCAACACCGTGACCGGGTGCAGGTCTCGTTGAACGTCCACGATTACCGCGTGGCCCCGATCGGCGCCCTCGTCGACCAGGTGTCGCGGCGCGCGCCGATCGCGGAGCTCGAGCTGGTCGGCCTGGCTCCGGCGGCGGCGCTCGAAGGCGTCCCGGCCGGCGTGCCGCTCCGCGCATTCGATCCCGACCGGCACATCATCGAGAACGCGTTACGCTCACTCGGTCCAGCGTGCTAGTCCACGAGTGCCACCTGTAGCGAGCACGTTTGGACGATCACCCAAGCTGACGAGCCAGTGGCCAAGGCAAAGCGCAAGCGCCAGCGAAAGCATCGCGGCACGCCCGCCGGGACGATCGAGGCTCGGGGCCGTACCGGCCACCCGACCTCCACCCGCGCCGACGCGAAGGCGATCTCGCGCGAGCGCCGCGCCCACCGCCTGGACAAGCCGCCGACCTGGCGCGGAGCGCTGAATCGCGCCGTCGTGATGGCCGTGATCTTCGCTCTGGTCGTGGTCGTGCTTTTCAAGCGCCCCGTCGCCGCGGCGGCCGTCCTCGGCGTCGCCATGGTCCTCGTGTACCTGCCGATGAGCTACTACACGGACCGCTTCATCTACAACCGCCGGCAGCGGCAAAAGCAGGCCCGCACGGCACGCTAGACGCGATTTGCCCGGCCCCAGGCGCACGCGGACTCGGAATCGATCTTCTAGCCTGCGCGACCATGGACGTGCGGATGTTCACCGTGGGTCTGGTGCAGGAGAACACGTACCTGGCCCGCCGCGATGGCTCCGACCGCGCGGTGATCATCGACCCGGGCGACGAGGCGCCGAAGCTGCTGTCGGCCGTCGAGGGGCTGGGGGTGGCGCTCGACGCGATCCTCCTCACCCACACGCACTTCGACCACGTCGGCGCGGTCGCGCCGGTTGCCAAGGCCACCGGCGCCGAGGTCTGGGTGCCCGAGATCGAGAAGCCGGTGCTCGCGGACATCATGAGCTACGTGCCGTGGCCGGGGTTCGGCCCGTTCGAGAGCTGGGACGCGGAGCACACCGTCTCCGGCGGGGAGCGCCTCGAGCTCGCCGGCTTCGAGATCGACGTGCTGTTCACGCCCGGCCACAGCCCGGGCCACGTCACGTACTCCATCGCCGACGAGCAAGCCGTCTTCTCCGGCGACGTGCTCTTCCAGGGCTCGGTGGGCCGGACCGACCTTCCCGGAGGAGACTGGCCGACGCTCCTCGAGTCCATCCGCTCGCTCGTGGACTCGCTGCCGGAGGACACGACGGTCTATCCCGGTCACATGGGCGTCACGTCCCT
>JAFAQQ010000048.1 GCA_019246335.1 Actinomycetota bacterium
GGCCGCCGCCCCTTGGGCGGCCCGGCGCGGCCGCCGCCGCCGCGCCTACTTGACCGTCAACGTCCCCTTCATTCCGGCGGCCTCGTGCCCAGGCACCTGGCAGAAGAACATGTACGTGCCCGGTTTCAGGTTCGCCGTGAAGGTCGAGGTCCCGCCCGAGCCGACGATCGGGCCGGATCCGGTCACGGGTCCCTGGATCGCGATGTTGTGCTGGATCGGCGACTTGTTCGGCATCACGAACTTGATCGCCCCGGCGGTTGCCGACGCCTTCTTCGTGACGAAGGAGAGGGCGCCGGTCGGGTCCGCCGCGATCGTCAGCACGCCGCCCTTCGCCACCGCCGGCGGGCCGATCTTCGGCTGCACGGCCGTGGCCAGAGCGCCGGCGTCCTGGCCCGGCAGCGCAGCCGCGTAGGCCACGTAGGCCGCGACGTCGATCGCGTCGTTGCCCTTCACCAGGCCCGCGGGCATGGCGCTGCCCCGGTGGGGATGCGCGATCTGGTCCTCGACCAACCCCTGGATCGAGCTCACTCCCAGGCCGTTCCGCTTGTCGGCGGCGAACGCGTCGTCCAGGTTGGGGCCAACCGTGCCGTGCGCGTTCGCGCGCGAGAGCGTATGGCAACTCCCACACGTCGCCTTGCCGGCGAACAGCTGCTTGCCGCGCACGAGATCCGGCCGCTGCTTGCCGCAGCCGGCCGCGCCGACGAGCGCCACCGCGAGCCCGGACGCCACCAGGGCCACCGCCGTCCTGTTCGTTGCCTCGCCCAAGGCGCGCGAAGCCTATCCGCTGGCGGTCGCTTGGCCGCCGGGGCGCGGGAGCTCGTCGAGGCGGCTCTCCGCCGCGGCGATCACCCCCTCGGCGACCCGCTCCCACCCGTAGCGACCACGCGCCGCGTCCGACAGGGCCCGCCGCGCCGCTGCCCGCTCGGCAGGCGGCATCGCCAGCCACCGGACGAGCCGCGAGGCGATCTCCTCGATGGCGGAATCGCCGACGGGAAACGACAACAGCGGGGAGATGTCCTCCCCCACCGCCGGAGCCAGCGTGCGGCTCACCTCCAGGAGCCCGGAGTGCCCGGCAGAGACGGGCAGCGCCCCGCACGCCGCGGCCTCGACGGCGACCATCCCGAACGCCTCGGGGAACGTGCTCGGCACCACCTGGGCCTCGCATGCGGGGAGCAGGTCGGGGAGGTCGTCGTGCTCGAGCCTGCCGGTGAAGCTCACGCGGTCGAACGCGCCCGGGGCCGCCTCGAGATACCGCCCGCGCCGGTCGCCGCCCAGCCCGTCGAGGAACGCTGCCAGGTGCCTGAGCTCTCCGGGCGGGCCGCCCTCGAGCTCGCGTCCTCGCGCCGCGATCGCGCGCGCCGCCTCGAGATCGCCTCGCCCGAGCGCCGCGGACAGCTCCAACAGCGCGTCGCGGTAGGTCCCGAAACCGACGACGCACAGCCGAGCGTCCGGCTGCCCGGCCACGACCAGTGGCCAGGCCGCGAGCAGCAGGTCGACGCCCTTGGAGACGATCAGCTTCCCCACGAACGCGACGATCCGGTCGCGTCGCGGGTCCATCGCACGCAGCGCGTCCGGCGCCTCCGCCTCGCCACCCCATCCCGCGGGCGCGCTGCCTGAGAGACGCTCTGCGAGCGCGTGGAGGCGACCGGCCGCCTCGCCGGGCTCCCGCGGCCTGAAGGACCGCACGTCGACGCCCGGTGGCCCAAGCCTGGTCCTCTCGGGGAGCGCGGGGTCGTCCATGACCTCCCAGAGGCTCTCCGCGGTGTGCCGCGATCCGACCAGGACGCCGCCTGCCGGCGCCAGCCCCTCGCGCGCCAGGGCCAGGAACCTCCGCCGGTGCGGCCGCACGACGTACTCGAGCGCGCTGCCGTGCACCTTGACCGCGTACGGAACCCGGCCGCCGATGGCGCGCGCGAGCACGGCCGGCCCGGCGATCAGGTGGTTGGCGAGGGCGACGTCGGGCGCCGCCTCGCGGGCGACGCGCCGGGCCGCCTCGACGTTGGCGTCGAGGTAGCGGTCCAGCGCCTCGTCGTCGAGCTCCGCGAACGGGACCGCCTCGAAGCCCTCGTACCGATCCGCGACGTAGACCGGCAGGGTTCGCCCGATGTCGGGCAGGTATGCGGTGCAGCGCACCGGCTCACGGCTCGCCTCCACCGAAAGGCCCGCGCCATCGAACCGACCCACGGCGTCGACGAACGGGAGCTCCCCCGCGTCCCGGTCCTGGCACAGGAGATGCACCTCGTGCCCCATGTCGACGAGCGCCCGGACGAGCGACGCGTTGTAGACGTTGCTGCCGGTACCCCGCAGGAGGTAGCCGTGGAAGATGAGGATTCGCACGCCGCGGCATCGTCGCCCGGCGCTCGGACAGCGGCCGGCGCCCCGGCCGCCAGCCGATATCTTTCCGCCGCCGTGGGCGAGCGCCAGAGATACCGGCTGCGGTCGCGGTCCGACCGCGAGCTGATCCGTGAGGTCGAGCCGGGCACCGTCTACGTCGATCGCGACACCGGCGAGGAGTTCGAGATCGTCGGCAAGGTGCTACCGCTCGCGCCGTCGAAGAGCAACCTCCCCTGGGCCGTCGAGAACCTCAGGCTCTGCGGCTGCTCGCTCGAGCAGCTCGCCCCGAAGGACGTGAACGACTGTCCGCACTGCGGCAGGCGCCTGCCGGCGCTCGCCGAGGAGCGCCCGGGTTAGTTACGCGACGCGGCGGTGCGCCGGTGCCGGCGTGCGTGGCTGGCGTACGCGCGCAGGCACGGGGTTGGGCAGCGGCTCGGCACCGCGCCGCCGCAGCGGATGGCCGGGCCGCACGTGGTCACGGACGCGGAGCGTGGCCTGGCCCGCCCGCCCGAGCGGGAGTCGTAGCCCACCGGGGCCGGGACCGCGGCCGGGCCGCGGGTCCGACCCGCCGCCGCCGGGGCCGTCGTCCTCGGTCGAATCGTCATCGTCGCGAAGTCGGAAGAACCAGACCAGCCAGACGATCAGCAGGCCGACGTCGAAGATCCGAAAGCCGACCATGAAGATCCAACCCTCGGTGGACACCCCGCGATGGTAGCGCCGAATCGGTCGCCAGGCGAAGCCGCCGACGGCGGGCACGCCGCCCTCGTCCGGCCGCGCGAGGCTAGGGACCGGAGGTGCCCGTCGTAGCCGGCTTGGGCACGTACGTGACGGTGTAGAGCGGGCGCTCGTACCGGAAGAAGCAGCCGTACTGCTTGTACGTGCCGATCGCCTCGTGCGCCCGCGGCGGACGCGTCTTGCCCGCCGCCGGGTTGCATTCCGTGTCGCGGTAGGAGGCGCGCCAGGCCTGATTGCTTCCGAGCGGATGCCCGAGCGCGGGCAGCCAGGTGGGCACGGTCAAACCGACGACGCGGTCCTTGTGGATCGGGACCGCGGTCCGCAGGGCGAAGGTCACGGTCTGGCCGAGGTGGTTCTCGACGTCGATCACCTCGCTCTCGGCCTCGAGCACGAAGCGGTGCTTGGTGTGCAGCGGCTTGAGCACCGCCACCCGGACCTGCGGCGCGGCGCCGTACGGCGTGTTCGGGTCCTTCCTGCTGCCGCCGAACGTCGTCTTGAAGTAGTCGATCTCGCTCGCGTTCGGCTTGCTGAGCTGGAGCGTGAGGGCCACGATGTCCCCGCGCTGCTTCACGTGGAAGGGGTTGTGGTGGTTGCCGATCTGCATGGTCACGCCGGTCGCACGCGCCATCACGAAGCACTGGTTCGGACTGTCCGGCGGGGTGTTCGGGGGCGCCGGGCAGCTCGCGTTCGGGAACGGGGCGTCGGAGTACTCGCCGAGCTCGTCGACGCGCGTCGAGTCCGCGAAGGCCGCCTGCGCTGCGATCAGCAGCAGCGCGCAGGCCAGGACAAGGGCCAGTCGTCGCCTCACTGGCGGCATTGAACACGACTTGGCGGTCGATGTTTCGCTCGCCTCCCGCCCGGCGGACGGCGGCAGCGGTCGCGGTCCCCGTCGATCATCTAGGTTTCGCTTCCGTGGACGCCTTCGAGGGCTTCGTGCGCGCCGGCCTGGACCTGCGTGGAATTCCCGCGGACGAAAGTGACGTGGCGGTGATGCGCGCCGCCGACGCCGTCTACGGCCCGGCGATCCGGCGCCTCCTCGACGCCGACCTCGCGGGGGCGATGCCCGAGGTCGGCCTGGATCCCTCCGGGCCTCCGCGGGAGCTCAGAGAGGCGTGAGTCACCCGCAGGACCTCTCGCTCGTGCAGCAGGCCGCTGCGATCGCGAGCGGCGAGATCGACCCCCGCGAGGTCCTCGACGCCACGCTCGACCGCATCCGGGAGCGCGATCCGGCGCTGCGCTCCGTGCCGGTCGTCTTCCCGGAGGAGAGCCGCGAGATGCTCGATGGGGCGCCGCGCGGTCCGCTCCACGGGGTCCCGATCGGAGTCAAGGACATGTTCCGCCTGCCCTGGCGCGGCCCGCGCGACGGCACCGCGCGCGAGCAGCTGCCGCCCGGCGAGTCCGCGGTCTACCGGCGCCTCCACGAGGCCGGCGCCGTGATCGTCGGCGTGACCAACATGCACTTCTGGGGAGGAGGGTCCACCGGGCACGTGTCGGCCTACGGCCCGGTCGGCAACCCGTGGGATCCGGCTCGCTGCGGAGGGGGCTCCTCCGGCGGGTCGGCCGCGGCCGTCGGCGCCCGGATGATCGCCGGCGCCGTGGGCGTCGACGGCGGCGGCTCGATCCGCCTGCCTGCCGCCTACTGCGGGATCACCGGGCTCAAGTTCACGTACGGACGGATCCCGCTGCAGGGATACACCCACGAGTTCGCGAGCATGGATGCGGCCGGCCCGATGTGCCGCGACGCAGCCGACGCGCGCCTGCTCGGCGAGGTGCTCGCCGGCGCCCCGATCCCGGCCGGCGGGCCGAGCGCCCTGAGGATCGGCATCGTCCGGGACCCCTTCTGGACGGACCTCGACCCCGAGGTGCAGCGGGCCTGCGAGGACGCGCTCGAGGTATCCGGCTGGACCCTCCAGGAGATGGAGATCACCGGAGCCGAGCACGCGCAGATCGCGGCGGTCGCGCGCCTCACGCTCGAAGGGCTTCAAACGATCGACGCCGACGCGCTCGCGGACGCGGACCCGATCATGCGTGCGCTGGTCAAGTACGAGAAGCTGCTGCCCGCCGAGCTCCTGGTGCGCGCCGACCTCATCAGGGCGAGGATCCGCCGCGCGCTCCTCGGCGCCTTCGAGCGCTGTGACGCGATCGCCTGGCCGACGGTCCCGGCGCCCGCCCCGGCGATCGAGGCGCCGGTCGTCGAGCTTCCGTCGGGTCAGCACCCGGCCGACGCCCCCAACGTCCGCCAGTCGGGCTTCGGCAACCTTGCCGGCGTGCCCGGAATCAGCGTGCCCGTCGGACTGCACTCGACCGGTGTGCCGATCGGTCTCCAGCTCCAGGCCGCTTGGGGGCGGGAATCCGTGCTGCTCGACGCCGCCGAGCACCTCGAGCGGGTGACCGAGCGCGCATACGTGGACGCCCTGCCGCCGGTGGCGGGCGCCCCGGCCTGACACGGCGCCACCCCGGCGCCTGGCCTGGGCTCGGGGTGGCACAATCCAAGACGGTGGAGCTGAGGGGCTTCCAGCGACGGGGGTTTGCCGTGGCGTGCGCGCTGGTGGCGCTGCTCGCAACGCTGCTGGTCGCAGCGGAGCCTGCAGCCGCGAAGCCGCCGCCCAAGCCCCCGGTCTCCGTGAACGTCCTCAGCCTCACGCAGGGCGAGGTTCAGAAGAGCGGCGTCCTGCGCGTCGAGCTGCGGGCCAAGCACGAAGCCGTCATACGCGTGCGCGCGTTCGTGCGCCGGCTCGGGAAGAGCACGGCGATCTCGTCGCTGCGGACCGTCCACCTCGGCGCGGGCAAGCGCGAGGACCTGCGCCTCGACCTCACCAGCTCGGGCCGCGGCCTCTTCGCGCAAAGCTGCAAGCCGCTGCTCATACGTGTTGTCGGCCGGACCGGCAAGCACACCCGCCGCCGGGCCAGCACCGGGGAGCGGCGGCTGCCGAACCTCGCCTCCACCTGCGCTCACCCGACGAAGGGGCCGCCCCTCCTCTACTCGATCGGCCTCGCCTCGCGCTCGATCAACCCCGACCCGGACGGCCAGTGGAAGGGTCAGAAGGTCTACCTCGGCGGCTACGGGATCAGCGGCGGGCAGCCGGGCGGGCTCGATCAGGGTCGCGCCGCCAACGGGATCCTGGGGAGCGGACCGCACGTCACGGCGTTCGCGCTCTCCGACGGCAAGCACCCGTTCGCGTTCGCGACGATCGAGACGCAGGGCTGGTTCGTCGCCAACAAGGACGCGCCCTATGGGCTGATCGACATGCGCAAGGCGGTGGAGCAGCGGACGGGCGGCGCGCTCAAGGCGGAGCAGGTGATCGTCCAGTCCGACCACACCCACGGCGGCGCCGACCCGATGGGCGTCTGGGGCAACGTGCCACTCGACTTCCGGCGCTTCATGTTCGAGCAGACCGTGAGCGCGATCATCGACGCGTTCCACCACCTTCGGCCCGCCAACCTCTACTACGGCTGGGCCCCCGCACGCGACCTGCAGTCAAACCAGTTCGACTACGACCAGTCCAACAAGACGATGGACTCCGACCTCCGAGTCCTGCAGGCGCGGGGAGCCGACGACAAGCCGATCGCCACGATCCTGAACTTCTCGGCACACCCGACGGTCCTCGGCTCGAGCAACCAGCACATCACCGGCGACTGGCCACAGGAGGCCAACGCGATGCTCGCCCAGCGCTTCGGCGGGGAGGCGATGACGATCGTCGGCACGCTCGGCCGCACGCAGCCGGGCAACCGCGAGTGCAAGACGATCAACGCGTCCGACAGCAACCCGGCCGAGGCGCTCTGCAAGCTCGACGACTACGCGGGCCGGGTGGTTGACCGCGCTGCGCAGGCGCTGAAGGGAGCGCAGCTCATCTCCGGCAGCCCGATCGTCGATTCGAAGACCTACCTCATCCAGGACCCGGCGCAGCAGGGGATCGTCTACCTGGGCGCCGGGCTTGGAGGTGCGCCGCTGGGAGTGCCGATCGACCGCTCCCTATCGCCGCCCTGGGTGACCGGAAACGTGCTCGGCACGGTCACCGGCAGCGTGCGCATCGGTGACGTGCTCCTCTCGACGGTGCCTGGGGAGATCTACCCGCAGATCGCGCTGTACGTGCAGAACGCCGTGACCGGCATACGGCCGCACGGGTTCATGACGGCGGGGCTCGCCAACGACCAGCTCGGGTACATCATCGCGCCGTACGAGGCGTACCCGGCGCCGGTGATCGCCACGTTCCTCGCGCGCGGCGACCAGCTCCCCTACCAGCCGGACCCGATCGGCAACGACAACTACGCCTTCAACGTCTCCCACACCCTCGGCGAGAGGGTGATCTGCTCGCTGCTTCGCGGCGCCGGAGAGCTGCTGGGCAAGGGGATGCAGTTCCGCGACGCGGACACGAGGTGCGCGACGTTCCCGAACGACCTCCTGTACGCGGCCGGCGAGGACACGACCTGGCCGAACCCGCCGTAGGGGTCGGCGGTTTCGAGGCGGCCGCGCTACCGATTCCAGGCCGCCGCGACCAGCTCGCCGGGCGCTTCGTATACGACGTCGCTCGGCACACGCCGGACGGTGAAGCCGGCCCGTCGCCAGACGGCTGCCTTCCGCGCGTCCTCGCCGGCGAACCGGTGGTACTGCGGACCGTCGACCTCGACGATGTGCCGCCGGTCGAGCCAAGCGATGTCGGCCTCCTCGCCCGCGATCCGGCTGTTCACGAGCGGCGGTGGGCAGCCGGCGTCGTGCAGCACCTCGAGTGCGCGGCCCTCAGCGTCGGAGCGGGTCCGGCGGTACGGAATGCGCGCGTACCGGACCGCGAAGCCATCCAGGACCGCAGCTCCGCGGCGCCCCCGATGGCGCTCCGCGGTCCGTCGAACGGAGGCGGCCGTCACGCGGCCTAGCCGGATCGCCTCCCGGAATGCGCGCCCCAGCCGCTTGTCGTCCAACCACGGCGCAAGGTCCACCAGCACCCGCTCGGCGGTGGTGATCGGGACGCCTGCGAGGTCCGTCGTCTCCCCGTCGAGCGCCTTGGATCGGAACACCAGGACGCCGCCAAGGCGCCTGCGGCCGCCCGCGCCAGGCCGCGTCACCACCTCGTACGGTCGCTCGAAGCGGTAGAAGCCGTAGCACGCTCCGCCTGCCGGGGTGAAGCGCTCGCCAACCGTGCCGAGCCCGGTGGTGGGCAATCATTCCCCAGGACCAGCCGGCCGAGCGCAGCTGCCATGCGGCAACGACGTCGGCTTGCCCTGCGGCGAGCGCTCGGACCTGAGAGGCCATTTCATATAGCCATAGGGCTATCGAATGGCCTCTCAGCCCCCCTTTCGGGGCCGGCCGCCTGCCGGCGCGGCCGGGGCCGTCCCGCCGCCGGGCGCCTACTTGTGCCTGTAGGTGATCCGGCCCCGGTCCAGGTCGTACGGGGAAAGCTCGATCTTCACCCGGTCCCCCGGGAGGATCCGGATGTAGTGGCGGCGCATCTTGCCCGAGATGTGGCCCAGCACGTCGTGCCCGTTGTCGAGCTTCACGCGGAACATGGTGTTGGGCAGGGCCTCCGTGACCTCGCCCTCCATCTCGATCTTCTCTTCCTTCGGCACTGCGGAAGAGTCTATTCCGGCACCCGGCCGCAGCGCCGGGGCACGACGCGCCCCTGCGTCAGATCTTCGTGACGTTTACCGCCTTCGGGCCCTTGTCGCCCGACTCCTCGTCGTATGAGACCTTGGAGTTCTCCTGGAGCGTCTTGAAGCCGCTCCCGTTGATCCCTGTGTGATGGACGAAGAGGTCACGGTCGCCCTCGTCGGGGGTTATGAAGCCGTAGCCCTTCTCATCGTTGAACCACTTGACGGTTCCGGTCGCCATTGCTGACGCGCACCCTTCCTTTCCTGCAGCCCTGCTTCGGAGTCCCGCTAGTGCGACCCGAACCTCGGGGCCTACGTTGTTCGAGCCGGAGTCGGTCCGGCAACCGGCGCGCACCCTAGCAGCACGGGCCGCGGGAAGACCCGGCGCGCGCGACCGCTCAGACCCGGCGCGCGCGACCGGACCCGCTACCGCCGCGTGCGAGCTGGTGCGGCGAGCCCCTGTCCCCGGAATGGGTCAACGTCCGTGGAAGGTCGCGTGGCCCGGCCCTCCGTGCTCGAGGAAGGTCTTGACGGCGTTCTGGAGGTCCTCGGTGCCGAACAGGGAGCCGGCTATCTCACCGATCCGCTCGTCCGCGCCGCGGACCCCGTGCTCCAGGAACGCCCTCACCATCTTCTTGGTCGCGGCGTGCGCGAGCGTCGGCCCGTCTGCAAGGTCGCGGGCGAACCTCATCGTCTCCTCCCGCAGCTCGCCGTCCGGCAGCACTCGGTTGATCACGTTCCAGCGCTCGAGGGTCGCGGCGTCGTAGAGCGCGCCGCTCATCACGAACTCGCGAGCCCGCGCCGGGCCCGCCCGCTCGGCCATCCGCTGGGTTCCGCCGGCTCCGGGGGTGAGTCCCACGACGCGCTCGACGCGGCCGAACCGCGCCGACTCGGCCGCGAAGATCAGGTCGCAGCCAAGCGAGAGCTCGAGCCCGGCCGTGAGGCACAGGCCGTGGACCGAGGAGATGCAGGGGAACGGCATCTCCTCCAGTCGCTGCACGAGCCGCGTCAACGGGTTCAGCGTGCCCGACGAGGCCTGCTCCGGCGTGCGCCCCTCGAACACGTGCACGTCGGCGCCTCCGGTGAAGACCTTCCCCTCCGCGCGGACCACGAGCGCCCGCACCGAGGCGTCCTCCGCCTCGTCGAACGCCGTCCCGATGTCGCGGATCAGCTCGTCGCCGAACAGGTTCAGCGGCGGGGAGTCGAGGGTGACGATCCCCACGTGGCCGTCGCGCTCGAAGCGGGCCTTCTCAGCCACCGCCGCGGATCTCCCTGGCCACTGCGGCCAGCTCCTCCGGCTCGGCCTGCTCGGGCCGGACCGGGAGCTGCAGAGGGTCGTTCTCATAGCGCGGGATGACGTGCACGTGGAAGTGGAAGATCGTCTGCCAGGCCGCCGGTTCGCACGAGTTGATCAGGTTGATGCCGTCGCACCCGAGGCGATCCCGCAACTGGAGCGCAAGCCGCTGCGCTGCGGCCATCGTCCGCGAGAGGTCCTCATCGCCGATCACGTACAGGTTGCGCGAGTGCTCCCGCGGGATCACCACCGCGTGGCCGCGCGTCCACGGGTTGATGTCCATGAACGCGACCGTGTGCTCGTCCTCGTGCACGCGCTCGGCCGGCAGCTCGCCCGCGAGGATCTTGCAGAAGATGCAGTCGGGGTCCACGGAGCCGGCAGCCTACCCGCGGCGCGGCGCGGGCCGCGTCCCGGCCGCCCGCGATCAGAGGCCCAGGATGGTGATGATCACCAGCGCGATCGAGAGCGATGAGGTGACCACGACAGTCGCGGCCGCCAGCAGGTCGAGCGCCCCGCGGTTGCGCCTCTCCCCCATCAGCTCGCGGTTGCGCGACAGCCTCCAGATGAAGAACAGGTTGATCGGCAGCAGCACCCCGTTCACCACCTGGACGCCGACCAGCAGGCCGATGACCGGTATCCCGGGCACCATCGCAACCCCCGCGCAGATGGCGATGATCGCGGTGATGATGCCCACGAACACCGGCGCCTCGCGGCCGCGGCCGATCCCCTTCTCGAACCCGAGCGACTCGGAGATCGCGTAGGAGGTCGCGATCGGCAGGATCGCGACGGCCAGAAGGCTCGCGCCCGCCAGGCCGAGCCCGAAGAGGACCTCGGCGTAGCTGCCGGCGAACGGCACGAGCGCCTTCGCTGCCTCGGCCGCGGACCCGATGTCGTGGATTCCGTGGCGGTACAGGGTCGCGCCCGTCGCGATGATGATGAAGGCGGCCACGAGGTCGGCGAAGATGGCCCCGGCAACCGCCTCGCGCTGCTCCTTCGGCAGGTCCTCCTCGCGGACGCCCCGCTCGACGACCGCCGATTGGAGGTAGAGCTGCATGTACGGCGTCACGGTCGTGCCCGCCGTCGCGATGAACAGCAGCAGGTACGCCGAGCTCGTGTGGATGTGCGGTGCGACGATCGCCTTTCCGACCTCACCCCACTTCGGGTGCGCGAGGACGGCGGCGATCGGGTAGGCGAAGAACGGGATCGTCATCGCCACGAAGATGCGCTCCGCTGCCCTGTACGAGCCGCGGACGATGATCGACCACACGACGATCGCGGCGAGCGGCACCGAGACCTGCGTGGGCACGCCGGCCAGTCCGGCCGCCGCGCCCACCCCCACGAAGTCCGACAGGCAGATCCCCGTGTTCGCGACGACCACGGCGAGCGTCGCGAACGCCGACCAGCGCACGCCGTAGTTCTCGCGGATGAGGTCGGCCAGCCCCTTGCCCGTCACGACCCCCATCCGCGCCGCCAGCATCTGGACCATCGCCAGCGAGAACGTGATCAGCACCATCATCCACAGCAGGTCGAAGCCGTACTTGGCGCCGACCGACGAGTAGGTGGCGATGCCGCCGGCGTCGTTGCCGGCGTTCGCCGCGATCAGCCCCGGGCCGAGGACGCCGATGAAGGCGAGGAGGCGCCTACGACCAGCGGTGACCCGCGCCGGAAGCCGCGGGCGGCCGCGGACGAGCGTCTGCGCCGCCCGCCGTAGAGCGGGTACTCGGACCGCCATCGTGCTGGCTTTCGGGCGCCGCGGTCATCGCCGCGCACCGTATCGGGTCGCCTGGACTCAGTCCTCGCCGAGGAGGCCGAAGCGGCGCCGCCAGCCCTTGGGGAGCATGACCTCGAGGACGTCGTCGACCGTGATCACCCCGATCATCCGGCCGTCGTCGTCGACCACCGGCACCGCGGTGAGGTTGTAGTCGGCCATCAGCCGGGCCACTTCCTCGAACTCGGCGTCGCCCACGAGGCGAGGCGCATCGCGGACCACCAGCTCGACGAGCGACGCGCTCCGGTCGGCGCGGATGAGCTCGGCGAGCGGGAGCGAGCCCACGAGCCGCCGCTGCGAGTCCATCACGAACACCGTCGTCAGGACCTCGGCCGGCACGCGCGCGCTGCGGACCCGGTCGAGGGCCTCCGCCACCGTCGCCTGACGGTAGAGCGCCACGAAGTCGGGGCTCATCAGCCCGCCCGCCTCCCCGGGGTCGTAGCCGAGCAGCGCCCGCACCTTGGTCCGCTGCGACGCCGGGACGAGCGCGAGCACCGAGTCGCGGCGCTCCTCCTCGAGCTCCGCGACGAGGTCCGCCGCGTCGTCGGGTGCCATCCGGGCGACCACGGCCGCCACCTCGGCGTCCGAGCGCTCCTCGATGAACTCGAGCTGGTGCTGCTCGTCGAGCTCCTCGAAGACGTCGGCCTCGAGCTCGCGGTCGTCGCCCTGGATCGCCCGCATGATCTCCTCGCCCTGCTGGTACGAGGCGGCCTCCACGAGGTCGGCGATCTCGGCCGGGTGGAGCCTCGCCACCTTCGGGTGCGGGACCCGGAGCTTGAGGGTTGGGACGTGCCCGACGAACGGCTCCACCTTCGCCCAGTCGAGGAACTCGCGCGGCTCGACTCGCCCGCCGATCGAGCGCGGGAGCAGGCGCCTGAGCACGCCGCGCGGGCCCGTCTCCACGCCGACCACCCGCCACCACCCCTCGACCCGGGCGAGCTCGATGTCGTTCGCGCGAACCAGCCGGGCGCCGTCGAGGTTGATGAGCTGCTGGTCGAGCACGTCCGCCCGCAGCAGGACCTCCTCCGATCGGCGCCGGAAGGGGCGGAGGTCGATGCTCGGCGTGTGGAGGGAGACGCAGCCGGTGGCGATCTCGGCGGCCACGTCGGCGCTCACGTACGACTGGCGGTTCGCCACCGTGACCAGGAAGCCGGTGATCGGCGGATACCCGGTGCCTCCGAGCCGGACGATCAGGTCGTCGACCCGACCGATCCGGCCCCCCTCCTTGTCGCGCAGCGCGCCGCCGACGACCTGCGAGAGCGGCAGGACCTCCGGCGTCCGCGCGGTCGCGGCCTGGGCCGCCTCCACCGTCACCGACTCGCCACGTCCACTAGGTCCACGATCACGACCCGGGATTCTGTCGCAGGCGCCGGGCGAGGGCCAGCGCGTCCTCGCGGGTCCGGACCTCGCCGGTGAAGGCTGCCTCCCTCAGCCGCGCGAGCAGCGACCCGATCTCGGGGCCGGTCGGGAGGCCGAGCTCGCGGGCCAGCTCGTCGCCGCGAATCGGCGGCTGCGGAGAGCCGTCGCGCCGCCAGTCGAGCGCGTCCGCCGTCAGCTCCCGCGCCACCTCCAGGTGCGCGGCGATCGCCACGTCCGCGTTACGGCCGCGCGTGGCGAGCCGGTCCGCGCAGGAGAGCACGGTGACCTCGAGCTCGACCGGCCTGCACGTGGTCAAATAGCGGTAGACGGCCGCCCGTGAGAGCGGCCGCTCGTGGACCATGAACCCGAGGACGAGGTGGTGCCGGGTGAGCGCGGCGAGGTAGGTCCGCAGCCGCTCGCTCGTACGCATCCGGCGGCACACCCCGGCCACCATCTCCGCCCCCACCGAGTCGTGGCCGATGAAGGAGATCCGGCCCCCAGGCAGGACCTTGCGTGTCTGCGGCTTGCCGAGGTCGTGCAGCAGCGCGCCGAAGCGCAGCGCCTGGCCGCGGGTCAGCTCGTCGGCGAGCGGCTCCGCCAGCGCAGCCGCCACCTCGCGGCCGAGGCCGCCGAGCGTCTCCTCCGGGTCGCGCTCGATCTCCAGATACCGGCGGAGCACCTCGATCGTGTGGCCGTGGACGTCGAGGTGGTGGTACGGGCTCTGCTCGACTCCATGCAGCGCGTCGAGCTCGGGGAGCACGACCGCGACGAGCCCAAGCCGCCCGGCCAGCGCGAGCCCCTCGAGGACGGCGTCCGCGATAACGATGCGCCGCAGCTCGGCGAAGATGCGCTCCGCGGACGCGCCGGCCACACCGGGAGCGGCATCGCGCGTCAGCCGCTCGCTGGCCGGGTCGGGCTCGAATCCAAGCTCGGTGGCGAGCCGTGCGAGCCGCAGCGGCCGCAGCGGGTCGCGCGCAAAGGAGGACGACGGCACGTCCGGCCCGCCGAGCACCCGAAGCACCCGCCGGTCGAGGTCCCGCGCGCCGCCGGCTGGGTCGATCAGCTCGGGGGCCTCGCCCGCCATGGGCACCGCCATCGCGTTGACGCTGAAGTCGCGAAGCTCGAGGTCGGACTCGATCGTGGCCGCCTGCAGTCGCGAGACGTCGCAGATCCATCCATCCCGCGGGTTGATCGCCCGCCAGGCGCCGAACGACTCAGACAGCCGGAATGCGGTCCCGCCCACCGCGCGAGCGACGATCCGGGCCGCCTCCTCCGGCGATCCGTCCACGGCGATGTCCACGTCCCGCACGTCGCGACCCAGGAGCGCGTCCCGCACGGTCCCGCCAACCAGCCAGGCGGCCCCCGAGCGCTCGCCGAGGGCGTCGCGCACCGCGGCGACCGGCGGCGCCGACACAAGCGCGTCGAGCCCGCGCGTCACGCCTCCTGATGCTCGCGCCTGACGCGCTGCGTCAGCCCGCATGTCACCTCGTAGTTGATCGTGCCGAGCCGGCCGGCCACCTCCTCGCACAGGATCCGCTCCCCGCCCTGGCGCCCGATCAGCACCGCGCGGTCGCCGGGACGGACGTCCGTCTCGGGGCCGAGGTCGACCGTTACGTTGTCCATGCTGACCGTGCCGACCAGCGGACGCGGGCGGCCGCGCACCAGGACGCGCGCGTTGTTCGACAGCGACCGCCGCCAACCGTCGCCGTAGCCGATCGGGAGGACGCCGACCCAGGTGGGCTCGGTGGCCCGCCAGGTTCGCCCGTATCCCGCGCTCATCCCGGTCTCGAAGCGCTTAACCGCGGCCACATACGACTCGAGCGTAAGCGCCGGCTCGAGGCCGCGCTCCTCGGGATCCTCCTGAAAGGGGTCGAGGCCGTAGACCGCGACACCGCAGCGCACCATGTCGAAGTGGGCCTCGGGATCGCGGAACGCGCCCGCGCTGTTCGCCGCGTGAACGACGAGGTCGCCCCCGTACGCGCCCCGCATCGCGCCGGCGAACGCGGCGAAGCGCCCGAGCTGCGCGCCGAAGTGGGCGTCGCCGACCTCGTCGGCCGTGGCGAAGTGCGTCATCAGGCCGGCCAGGTCGAGGCGGTCGTCCGCGGCGATCCGCTCGCACAGGCTGCGCGCCTCGTCCGCGTCCGCCGTCCCGAGCCGGCCCATCCCGCTGTCGAGCTTCACGTGCAGCCGCGCCGGGCGGTCGACCCAATCGACGAAGTCCTGCGTCCACGCGACCACGTCGGAGTCCGCGTCGAGCGCGACGTCGAGGTCCGCGCGGGTGAGCGCGCCCATGACGAGCACCCGGGCGTCGATCCCGGCCGCGCGCAGCTCGGCGGCCTCGTCGGCGGTCGCGACCGCCAGCCACGCCGCACCGCCGCGGAGGGCCGCGCGCGCACACGGAACCGCGCCGTGGCCGTACCCGTTGGCCTTGACGACCACGCAGAGGCGCGACCCCTCGCGCAGTAGCCCGGCGAGCCGCGCGCAGTTGCGCTCCACCGCGCCGAGGTCGACCCGTGCGACAGCCCGCTCCGGGCCGCCGTTCACTCCTCGTCGCCGGCCAGGGCGTTCAGGACGTCGACCCGCGTCACGACGCCGACGAGGCGCTCGCCGTCCACAACCGGAAGGCGGTTGTGGCCGGTGTCGGCGATCAGCCGCGCCGCCTTCCGCGCGCTGTCGTCGGCATCCACCGTCACCGGACCGGGCGTCATCATGTCGCCCGCCGTGGCCGCCACGGCCTTGTGGAGCCGGCTCTCGAACCGACGCAGCGGCTCGAGGAAGACGAGGCCCCCGAACAGCTCCACGTAGTGCGGGATGTGCAGGTCCTCCTCGTCATCCGAGATCACGAGGTCCGACTCGGTGATGATGCCCAGCAGCTTCCCGTCCCCGTCCACCACCGGGACGCCGGGCAGCTCGTGCTCCCGCAGCGTGTGGACCACCTCCTCCACGCTCGTGTCCTGCAGGACCGTGACGGGGTCCGCGGTCATGATCTGGCGTACCAGTGCCACACGCTGAGCGTATAGGTTGGCCCCCATGGCGGATCTGACCCGTCGGGACGCGCTCGCGCGGGGCGCCGCCGGCGCGCTCGGAGCGGCGGGAGCGCTCGGCGGGAGCGGGCTCGCCGGAACTGCGCAGGCGGGCGAGCATCCTCGCCGTAAGCTGCGCCGCTACGACGTGGTCGTGGTGGGCGCGGGCCTGGCCGGGCTCAGCGCCGCGCGTGCCGTCAGGCGCGCGGGGCGGTCCGTGGTCGTCCTGGAGGCGCGCGACCGCGTCGGCGGCCGCAACTTCGACCGCCGCCTCCCGGGCAGCTCCCACGTCGTCGAGCTCGGCGGCGAATGGACAGGGCCCGGTCAGGATCGCGTGCTCGCGCTCGCGAAGGAGCTCGGGCTTCACACGTTCGACACCTACTCGAGCGGCAACAGCATCTACTACCGGGGCGGGCAGAAGCAGACCTACAGTGGCGACATCCCGCCGGCCAATCCGGTCTCGCTGGCTGAGGTCGAGGCCACGATCATCCAGCTCAACGACATGGCGGCGCAGGTTCCCGCCGACCATCCCTGGACGGCCTCGAGCGCGCACGACTGGGATCAGCAGACGGTGGCCGCCTGGGTCGACGGCGCCTGCCACACCCAGGAGGCTCGCGACCTGGCCCGAGTCTCGGTCAAGGGCGTGTACGGCGACAACGCCGAGGGCGTCTCGCTGCTCGACTTGCTCGCGGCGATCACCGGCGTGGGCGGCGACTTCAACACGCTGATCGGCTCGGCCCAGTCGGTCCGCTTCGTCGAGGGGCCGCAGCAGATGTCGAAGCGGCTCGCGCGCATGCTCGGCCGCGCCGTACGGCGCCGCTCGCCCGTGGTCGGGCTCGACTGGGGGCGCGATCGCGTGGCCGTTCACACGGCCAGGGAGAGCTTCCGCGGGCGGCGCGCGATCGTCACCGCACCGAAGCCGGTGATCGCGAGGCTCCCGTTCTCACCGGCGCTGCCGGCGATGGAGGACCAGCTCCTCCAGCGCCAGCCCATGGGCTCGGTCATCAAGGTGAACGCCGTCTACCAGACGCCGTTCTGGCGCGACCAGGGGCTGAGCGGGTCGGTCGTCTCGACCGACGGCGGTCTCGAGATCGTCTACGACAACTCGCCCGTCACCGGGAAGCCCGGCGTGCTCGTCGGGTTCTTCGAGGGGATGGACAGCCGGGTGCTCTTCGGCGCCTCTGCCGCGGGCCGGCGCGCGGCGGCGCTGGATGCGCTCGGGCGCTACTTCGGCGAGGAGGCCCGGCGTCCGAGCGCGTACTTCGACATGGTGTGGGCCACGGAGCGGTACACGCGTGGCGCGTACGGGACCTACAACCCGCCCGGGGTGCTCACCGGGGTGGGCCGGTATGCATCGCCGCGCGTCGGTCCGATCCACTTCGCCGGGGCCGACGACTCGCCGCAGTGGCCGGGGTACATGGACGGCGCGATCAGGTCGGGCCAGGCCGCCGCCCAGGACGTGCTGGCGAGCCTCTAGCGCTACCGGCGCCTGCGGCCCCTCGCCCGCTCGTGGGCCGGTCGCGGCCCGCTCGGCCTCCTCGCCCGTCCCTTCTCCTGCCGGGGCCTGCTGCTCGGCGGGACTGTGTAGGGCGTCGCCTCGAATCCGGCCAGGCTCGCGGGCTCGGTCGGGCAGTTCGCACCGGGGCCCACCACCCGCTGGTCCGACAGCGAGGTCGCCGGCAGCTTCGGCACGGACGCGTCGGGCGCCGCGAAGTTGAACGCGGACGTCAGATCGCCGGCGACCGAGCGGCGCCACGCGCTCAGGTGGGGCACCTCGGCGCCGAAGCGGCGCTCGAGGAACTGCAGCGTGGAGGTGTGGTCGAAGAGGTCGGAGCAGACGAACCCGCCGCGGCTGAAGGGCGACGCGATCAGCAGCGGGACGCGGAAGCCGAGGCCGATCGGCCCGGCGATCCCCTCCGCCGCGGCCGGAAGGGGCCTCGCGGTCACGTACTCGCCGGCCGTGCCCGCCGGCGGGGTCGGGGGCGGCACGTGGTCGAAGAACCCTCCGTTCTCGTCCCATGTCACGAGCAGCGCGCTCCTGGCCCAGAGCGACGAGTTGCCGGTCAGGGCCGTAAGGATCTGATCGGTCGTGTACTCGCCCCATTCGGTCGGGGCAGGCGGGTGCTCGCTCTGGGTCACCGGTCCCCAGATCCACGACACCTGCGGAAGCGTGCCGGCCGCGCAGTCCGCCTGGAACTGCTGCGGGAACTGGTTGCCAAAGGCGGCGGCGCCGAGGCCGGGGTCCGTCTGGTACTGCTTGAAGAGCGGCAGCGGCGTATCGCCCTCGGGGCTGAGGTTGTCGGGCGTCGTGTAGACCTTCCAGCTGACGCCGAGCGCGCGAAGCTGCTCGGGCATCGTCGTCCACGACAGCGAGCCGAACTTCTGAGGGCGGTTCGACCCGTATGTCTCGAGGATCGGCCCGCCGTTCCGCCCCGCCGGGTCGAGCGTGCCGGACACCAGGTAGAGCTGGTTCGGGTCGGTCGGCCCCATGACCGCGCAGTGGTAGCCGTCGCAGAGCGTGAACGCCT
Source organism: Actinomycetota bacterium (assembly GCA_019246335.1). Taxonomy (GTDB): domain Bacteria; phylum Actinomycetota; class Thermoleophilia; order Solirubrobacterales; family Thermoleophilaceae; genus AC-37. The sequence continues at coordinate 18,625 of JAFAQQ010000048.1, forward strand.
CGGCGAGCGCGTAGTAGTACGCGAGGTCGCTGCGATCGTAGTAGGCCATCGTGAGCGCGCCGTCGACCTGACCCTCCGCCCTCATGTGCTCGCGCACGAAGGAGTCCATCCGGCCGCGGTTCCACGAGCGGTGCTGCGGACCCCACTCGTGCGTCAGGTCGTGCGTGCACTCCCCGTCCCGGTTCGAGTCCAGGTGGAACGGAAGCAGGCGCCCGCCGTATCCCTTGACCGGGTAGCCCTGTTGGGCGAACGGCGTCTTGGTGCTCGTGTCGCCGAACCCGCGGACCCCGCGGAGCGTGCCGAAGTAGTGGTCGAACGAGCGGTTCTCCTGGATGAAGATCACCACGTGATCGATGTCGGAGAGCCGGCCTGCGCGCCGCGGAGCCGCTAGGGCCGCTCTGAGACCGGGTGATGCGAGGGCGGCCAGGCCGGCGCCCGCGGCGGCGCCCGCCCGGATCGCCTCCCGGCGCGTGAATGCGTCGCCCATATGGCTAGTTAACCGCTTCCGCGAGGAACGCGGATCAGGCCCGCAGCCTGCGCACGGCCTCCGGCAGGGCCTCGATCGCGTCGCCGGCAACCGTGTGGTCGGCGCCGATGCGCTCCGCCGCCACGCGGCCGGCCTCGGCGTGCACGAGCGCGCCGGTGGACGCCGCCGCAAGAGCGTCCAGCCCCTTCGCGAGGAGGGCGCCGATCACGCCCGACAGGACGTCGCCGGTGCCCGCGGTCGCGAGCGCGGCCGTGGCGCCCGGATTGATCGCGACGGGCCCGCCGGGCGCCGCGACGATCGTGTCGTCGCCCTTGAGGAGGACCACGGCGCCCGTACGCTCGGCCGCGTCGCGGGCGGAGCGGAGGCGATGCGCCGAGACCTCGGCGGAGTCGGTGTCGAGGAGGCGCGCGAGCTCGCCGGCGTGGGGCGTGAGGACGGTCGGTCCGGGACGCGACCTCAACGACTCGAGGTGCTCCGCGTGGGCATTCAGCCCGTCGGCGTCGATGAGCATCGGCTTCTCGACCGTTCGCGCGACCTCGCGCGCGAGCTCCTGCGCGCCCTCGCTTCGGCCGAGACCGGGGCCGAGCACCACGCATCCGGCCCGCTCGGCCAGCTCGCGCACCTCGCCCGCCCCAGCCGGCACGTGGGCGCCGTCCTCCTCGGGCAGACCGCGCGTCACGGCCTCGAGCAGCCTCAGGGCGACCGCCTGCTGCGCCGACCGCGGAACGGCGAGTTGCACGTAGCCCGCTCCGGCGCGCTGAGCTCCCAGCGCCACCATGCATGGGGCGCCTGTGTACCCGGCCGCCCCGCCGACGATCACGACCGTGCCGGAGGAGAACTTCGAGCCGTCGCGCGCGCGGTGGGGAACGAGCTCCACGACGCGGTGCGAGATGAGCCCGGCGCGCTCGCCGGTCGGCGCACCGCGCGGGATCCCAATCTCGACGACCTCGACGCGCCCCGAGCGCAGCGCGCCCGGCGCCACGTGCAGGCCGACCTTCGAGCCGTGGAACGTCGCCGTCGCGTCCGCGTCGACGGCTTCGGCCTCTACCTCACCCGTTGACGCGTTGACGCCGGATGGGACGTCGCATGCGATGACCGGCGCGTCGTGGCGGTTGATCGCGGCGATCGCCCCCGCGACCGGCTCGCGCGGGGCCCCCTCGAAGCCGGTGCCGAGCACGGCGTCGACGATGGCGCCGGAGCCCGTCAGGCGATCGGCCTCGAACGGCTCGGGCTTCGGCCCCGGGAGGCGTTCGAGGTTCTCGCGGGCGTCGCCGCGAGCCTCATCGAGGTCGCCCACCGCGAGGACGTCCACGTCGCGGCCCTCCTCCCGCAGAAGGCGCGCGCAGACGAGGCCATCGCCGCCGTTGTTGCCCTTGCCTGCGGCGATGCGGATCGGACCCGCTCGCGCCACACGCGCCACGGCCCGCGCGAGCCCCGCCCCGGCGCGCTCCATGAGGTCGATGGACGGAACGCCCGCGTCGTCGATCGCCCACCCGTCGGCGGCGCGCATCTCGTCCGCCGTGTAGACGGGGTCGAGCCAGTCGGGCAGAGGCATCGCGCCGGAGCGTATCCCCGCCCGGGCCGTCGGTGGGGCCATTGCGCCCGGGTGCTTGGCCGGTGACCGGTCGGCAACCGGACTCATTGGTGAATTGACCGTGCCATAGCACGGTGGATCCACCAACGAATGCGAATCTCGCCCCCGAGCGGGGCGCTATTCGACGGTGACGGTCTTGGCCAGGTTGCGCGGCTGATCCACGTTGAGGCCGCGCAGCCGCGCCACGCGGTACGCGAGCAGCTGCAAGGGAACGATCGCGAGGATTGGCTGCAGCAGCCAGTCGGAGCGCGGAACCCGCAGCACCGCCTCGGCCTTGCCCTCGACCTCGGGTGAGCCCTCGGTGGCCACCGCGATCACGTGAGCTCCGCGGGCGCGCACCTCGGCGACGTTCGAGAGGACCTTGTCGAGCACGGGAGCGTCGGTCGCCACGCAGACGACCGGCGTCCGCTCGGAAAGCAGCGCGATCGGCCCGTGCTTCATCTCGCCCGCGGCGTACGCGTCGGCGGGTATGTAGGAGATCTCCTTCAGCTTCAGCGCGCCCTCGAGGCACACCGGCAGGCCGACGTGCCGCCCGAGGTAGAGGCAGAAGTCGGACTCGGCGAAGTAGTGCTCCGCGATCTCCCGGGCGACCGCGTCCGCGGGCTCGAGCAGCTCCTCGATCTGATGCGGGATCCGGCGCAGCCCGTCCAGCAGAGCGTCGAGTTGCTCGGGCGGCAGCGTCTCGCGCACCTGGGCCAGCTTCAGGCCGAGCATGTACATGCAGGCCGCCTGCGCGACGAAGGTCTTGGTCGCGGCCACGCTGATCTCGATCCCGGCGCGGGTGAACAGCACGCCGTCGGCGTCGCGTGTCGCCTGGCTGCCCATCACGTTGGTCAGCGCGAGCACGCGCGCCCCCCGTGTGCGCGCCAGGCGCATGGCGGCCAGGGTGTCCGCCGTCTCGCCGGACTGGGTGATGCCGATCACGAGGTCGCTCTCGTCGACGACCGGGTTGCGGTAGCGGTACTCGGACGCGATGTCGATCTCGACCGGCACACGGCCCCATTCCTCGATCGCGTACCGACCGACGAGACCGGCGTGGTACGAGGTCCCACACGCCACGATCACTATCCGCCTGATCTCGCGCAGCTCGTCGTCGGAGATCCCGATGTCGCCGAGCTCCACGCGATCGCCGGCCACACGGTCCGCCACGGTCTCCGCGACCGCGTCGGGCTGCTCGTGGATCTCCTTGAGCATGTACGTCTCGTAGCCGCCCTTCTCGGCGGCCTCGTCGTCCCAGTCCACCTCGGTGACCTCGCGGTCGAGCGGGTCGGCGGTGCCGGCGTCGATGAACGCCGTGCCGGACGCGGTGACCCTCACGATCTCGTCGTCGCCCACGAGCTGGGCCCGCCGCGTCTGGCGGAGGAACGCCGGGATCGCCGAGGCGATGAAGCTCTCCCCCTGCCCGACACCCACCACGAGCGGGCACTCCTTCCGGGCCGCGACGAGCATGTCCGGGTGGTCAGCCGACATGGCGACGAACGCGTAGTGGCCGCGCAGCTCGCGGTAGGCCGCCCGCACGGCGTCCACCAGATCCCCCGCGTAGTGCTCCGCGATGAGGTGGGCGACCACCTCGGCATCGGTCTCCGAGGTGAATTGCGCCCCGGCTCCGCTGAGACGCTCGCGCAGCTGGGCGTGGTTCTCGACGATCCCGTTCAGGACGATGTGGATGCGGTCGGCGGTGTCGAAGTGGGGATGGGCGTTCTCCTCCGTGACGCGGCCGTGGGTGGCCCAGCGCGTGTGGCCGATCCCGATCGTCGCCTCGGGCTCGCGGTCCGCCACCGCGACGGACGCGGCTTCGGCGCTCCCGCTCGTCGCGGATCCCACGGCCTCGCGGAGGTATGAGAGGTTGCCCACCGTGCGGACCGATTCGATCCGCCCGTCGACGAGGAGGGAGAGGCCGGCGGAGTCGTAGCCCCGGTACTCGAGCCGCTCCAGCCCCTGGAGGAGGAGCTCCCGGCACGGGCGCCCGCCCACGTATCCCACGATCCCGCACATCAGCTATCTCCTTGCTTTCGGCTGGGGCATGGCAGTCCTTGCGTACCCGCGACCGCAACGCATAGAGCCGCCCTCGGAGGCGGCCCCAGGACCCTTTCGCGTCACCGAAGAGGGTAACCGCCAGGCGGCGGTTTGGCTACGCCAGATCGCGCTGCACGACCTCGACCAGCCGCTCGAGCACGGCCTCGCACTCGTCGCCGTCGGGCGCCTCGACCATCACGCGCACCACCGGCTCCGTCCCCGAGGGCCGCACGAGGACGCGGCCGCGTCCGGAGAGCCCGGCGGATTCGCGCTCCACCGCCTCCCGCACGCCGTTCGCCGCCTCCAGCCCGTCGCGGTTGCCCACCTCGACGTTGACGAGCCGCTGGGGGAGCTTGACCATCGCGTCGCGCTCCGACAGGTCGCGGTCGCCGAGCGCCTCGAGCGTGAGCAGGGCGCTGGCGATGCCATCGCCCGAGGGGCCGAAGCCGAGGTCGATGATGTGGCCCGACTGTTCACCGCCAAGCTTCCAACCGCGCCGTCGGAGCTCGTCCAGGACA
>JAFAQQ010000053.1 GCA_019246335.1 Actinomycetota bacterium
TGGCGATCTCGTTGAACCAGTCCATCAGCCAGAACGCCAGCCCCGCGAGCACGACGTCCCAGCGCGCGCGCTCGACCTCGAGGCCGAGATCCAGCACGAGCTGGCGCGCAGCAATGACTTCGTGGAGGGCGTGGGCGCGTTCGTCGAGAAGCGCGAGGCGGGGTTCACGGGCACTTGACGGTTCCCTCAGCCGCCGCCTACACCCACGCCACCCAGCAGGCCGAGCGGATCCTGCGGGACGGGAGCATGTTCCAGTGGTCGACGATCGCGCTGATCGGGTTCGTCTTCTACGTGTACGCGGTAGAGATCGAGCGCGGCAGGATCGACGTCGTGCTGGCCGGCCTCGCCTTCTGGCTGATGGACTGGTTCAACGAGCTCGTCAACTCCGCGGTGTGGCATGCGAGCGGCACCGCGCCGCTGTGGGCGGTCACCGGCCACACGAGCTATCTCATCCTGATCGGCTTGACGATCGAGATCACCTTCCTGTTCGCGGTCGCCGGCGTTGTGTTCGTCAAGCAGCTGCCGCCCGATCCCGCGACGCGGATCCTCGGCGTGCCCAACCGCTGGCTCCTGGTCTTCGGGTTCTCCTGCCTGTCGGTCTTCGTCGAGGTGCTCCTGCACGCGATCGGCGTCTTCCACTGGCACTACTGGTGGTGGAACGTGCCGTTCGTGCCGCTGATCGTGGTCCTCGGCTACATGACCTTCTACGGGATCGCGACGTGGGTCTACGACATGGGAGCCAACCGGCGCCGGCAGGTGCGGGTGGTCGGCGGGCTGGCGGCCGTGGACGTGGCGCTGGGAGTGGTGCTGGGCGTCGTGGGCTGGCTGTGAGGGGCGGGCTGCCGGCCGGCTCAGCAGCTCCCGGAGCTCGTCGAGCATCGACTCGGGGTCCTCGAACACATCTGCCCACGTGTATGTCCGGAACTTGTCGCCTCGCGCCCGGGCCTGGCGCCGGCGCTCGTGGTCCCGCTCCCACGCGTGGCGCGAGTTGTGGAACCGATAGCTCAGGAGCTCGACAGTGAGGCGCTGGTCGGGCCAGCGGCAGTCGACTCGCCGACCCCCGGCCACCTTGTTGGTGACCGGCAGCGGCAGGCCCGCCCGCCGAAGGCGGACCCGGAAGCCACGCTCGAGCTTGCCGAGCAGCACGTCGACGTCGCCGACCATGACCTTTCTGAGCTTCGCGATCCCAGGCGGGCGCTTGGCGCGGACTCGAGCACGGCGGCTATGTGGCGCGGGGTCGTGCGGTAGCGGACGCCCGCCTCATGGCATGCAAGGGCGAGCGCATCGAGGTCCAGGACGGCCGCGAGGTCAACAAGGGTCCGAGGCACGCTCGTCACGGGAATCCCGTGAGCGCGTGCGACCTCGATCGGGTAGAGCCGCATCCTGCGCGTGTGGATCCCTTTGATCCGTCGCTCGGTTGGCGCCGTCACTTCGGGAGCCGGCGCTGCCCCTTTCAGGAGGCCGAGGAGGTGGGCGGCCGCGCGGGCGCCAAAGGAATGCCCCCTCGCCGCAGGCCAGGACCGCCGCGAGGTAGCTCGCGTCGACGCTCGGCGCCTGGTGCCCGAGGCGATAGACGCCGGGGTGCTGCCGAAGCAACCTTCCCTTCTTCACCCACCTGTCAATCGAGTTCGACGAGAGGCCGGCGGTCAAGAGCTGCCGCCGGGTGAGCACACCGTGTTGACGACCCGCGCGCCGGGCGAGTCTCTGCTCCACCGTCCTGGATGACCCCCGCATACCGGGGGTTAAGCAGGATGGTGCGCAAAACTTCTCCCCCCGGCGCCTCCCCGTGGTGGAGGGCCCGTCGGCACCGGGGGATCTTTCCGTCGATGGGCCCGTTTCGCCCGGCCTGCCGCGCGGGCCGGCGCCGGCCCCCGGGTACAATCCCGCCGCCTTGCGCGCCGCCCGGCTCCCACGCATCCAGAGCGCGGTTCCCCGCGGCATGCCGCGGATTCGAGTGATCCGCGCCCTGCCCCGCGGCATTCGGGCGATCCGAGCGATCCGAGCGCTTCCGCGCGCCGTCCCCGCCGGCATCGTCCTGGCTCTCGTCGCCGCCCCGGCCGCCTGGGCCGACGCACTGACGCCGGAGTCGAGCCCCTCGCGGAACGCCGCCGACATCCACACCCTCTACGTGCTCGCGCTGATCATCGGCGCGCTGATCTTCGTGCTGGTCGAGGGGGTCCTCCTGACGTCGATCATCCGGTTCCGCCGCCGCCGCGGAGGCGCCGAGCCCGCCCAGATCCGCGGGAACACCCCGCTCGAGGTCGGATGGACGCTCGGCGCGATCGCGATCCTCGTCGTCCTGGCGACGGTGACCTTCGCCTACCTGGGCGACATCACGACCCCTGAGAAGTCGTCGGGCGCGACGCAGGTCGCCGCCCTCCACCAGCCGGCGGTGCCCGGCGACCACGCCCTGAAGATCGGCGTGAACGGACAGCAGTACATCTGGCGCTTCGACTACCCGGGTCCGCAGCAGGTCTTTAGCTACCACGACATGTACGTGCCGGCCGGCACGACGGTCACGCTGAAGATCACCTCGTCGGACGTCGCCCACTCGTGGTGGATCCCCAAGCTCGGCGGCAAGTCCGACGCGATCCCCGGCCACACGAACGACACGTGGTTCCGGATCGACAAGCCCGGCACCTACTACGGCGAGTGCGCCGAGCTGTGCGGGAACCACCACGCGGACATGCGTGCACGGGTCATCGTGCTCCCGCCCGCCCAGTTCCAGGCTTGGATGAGGCGGCAGGCGCGCGACATCCTCCGGTCACAGCGGCTGCTCGAGATCTCGCGCCGGCTGAGGGGGCAGGGGCCGTGAGGATGCAGGAGTACGCCCCCGCCGCCCACCCCGGCCTAAGCGCGCCGGCACGCACGACCAACGGCGGGGCGCCCGAGATCGTCGTCCGCGGCGTCCGCGAGCGCCCCCGCGGCTGGACAGCGTGGCTGAGCACGACCGACCACAAGAAGATCGGCCTGCTCTACATCTACACGACCTTCTTCTTCTTCCTGCTCGGCGGCGTCGAAGCGCTGCTCATGCGTCTGCAGCTCGCGCACGCGAACAACACGCTGATCGAGCCGCCGACCTACAACGCCCTGCTGACGATGCACGGCTCGACGATGATCTTCCTCTTCGTCGTGCCGGTGCTGGCCGGCTTCGCGAACTACATGGTCCCGCTGATGATCGGCGCGCGCGACATGGCGTTCCCCCGCCTCAACGCGCTCTCGTACTGGCTCTTCCTCTTCGGCGGGATCGCCTTCTACACGAGCATCTTCTTCACGCCGCCGAGCGCCGGCTGGACCTCTTACGCCCCGCTCTCGGACAACGCGTTCCTGCCAGACAACGGCATCGACGCGTGGATCTTCATGATCCACCTCACCGGCATCTCGTCGCTGCTTGGCGCGATCAACTTCACGGCGACGATCCACAACATGCGCGCGAAGGGCATGGGCTGGGGGCGGATGCCGCTGTTCGTCTGGACGATCCTGATCTACAGCTACCTGCTGATCCTGGCCCTGCCGGTCGTCGCGGCCGCGGTCACGATGCTGCTCACCGACCGGCACTTCGGCACGGCGTTCTTCGACAACACCGGGGGCGGCGACCCGCTGCTCTGGCAGCACCTGTTCTGGTTCTTCGGCCACCCCGAGGTCTACATCATGGTCCTGCCCGCATTCGGGATGATCTCGGAGGTCCTGCCGGTGTTCGCGCGCAAGCCGATCTTCGGCTACAAGGCGATCGCCGCCTCCACCGCCGCAATCGCGTTCACGAGCATGCTCGTCTGGGCGCACCACATGTTCCCCACGCCCGTGCCCGAGGTGGTCCTGGCCTTCTTCATGCTCTCGTCGTTCGCCGTCGCCGTTCCGACCGGCGTGAAGGTCTTCAACTGGCTGGCCACGCTCTGGCGCGGCTCGCTGGTCTTCCGCACCCCGCTCTACTTCGGCTGCGGCTTCCTCGCCACGTTCGTGATCGGCGGGATCTCGGGGGTGATCCTCGCCATCTTCCCCGTCGACTGGTACTTCAACGACACGTACTTCGTCGTCGCACACCTGCACTACGTGCTGTTCGGCGGGAGCGTGTTCGCGATCTTCGCCGGCCTCTACTACTGGTTCCCGAAGATGTCCGGCCGGATGATGTCCGAGGCCCTCGGGAAGACGTCGTTCTGGCTCATGTTCGTCGGCTTCCACGTGACGTTCCTGGTCCAGCACTCGCTCGGGCTCGAGGGGATGCCGCGGCGGATCTACTGGTATCCGAACCACGGCAACTGGCAGACGCTGAACCTGATCTCGACGATCGGCTCCTTCATCCTCGGCACAGGCGTGCTGGTGACGGTCGTGAACGTGCTGCTCAGCATCAAGAACGGGCGACGCGCGGGTAACGACCCGTGGCAGGCCAACACGCTCGAGTGGTTCACGCAGTCGCCACCGCCCGAGAACAACTTCGACGTGATCCCGCGGGTCCGCTCCGTCGAGCCGATGAAGGACATCCGGCGTGAGGTGGCGCGGCGCGCCGGCCAGGGCACGGAGACCGTCTCACAGCCCGCGACGACCGGCGCCACGTGACGTCCACCTCGCCCGGCTTCCGGCGCCTCGCCACGAGCACGGCGGTGGCCACCTTCCTCCTGATCGTCCTGGGCGGGGTCGTGCGCGTCTCCGACTCCGGCCTCGGCTGCGGAGCTGGCGGGAGCGGCACGCGCGGGTGGCCGCTGTGTCGCGGCGACCTCATCCCCGGGTTCTCGCTGCACACCGGCATCGAGTACGCGCACCGCGCGGTCGCCTCGATCGTGGTGGTGGAGATGATCGTCCTCGCCGTCTGGGCGTGGCGGCGCTACCGCGGCCGGCGCTGGCTGGTGCGCGCGAGCGCCGCCGGCGTGGTGCTGGTCGTCGTCCAGGCCCTGCTCGGCGCGGCGACCGTCGAGAAGAGCCTCGATGAGCCCCTGGTCGCGGCGCACCTCGGCGCCGCCATGCTCCTGTTCGCCGTCGCGCTCCTCGTCCTGCGCGCCGCGCGCGCCGACGACGGCGGCGCCCCGGCCGTCGACGGCGGCCGGCGGTTCCGGGGCCTTGCCGTGACCTCCCAGGCCCTCCTCTTCGGCGCGATCGTCGCCGGCGGCTACATGGCGGGGACCGAGCACCTCGGCCGCGCGGACCAGCGCGTCACCGCGGGCGCGCACCACGCCTGCGGGTACCAGTTCCCCACGTGCAACGGCGGCTTCATGCCGTTCGGGCAGAGCCGGCTCGTCGACATCCACCTCGCCCACCGCGCCTTCGTCTACCTGTTCTCGGCGGCGGCGATCGCGCTGATTGCCGCGGCGCTGCGCCGGCGCCCCGCGGGGACGGTGGTGCGTGCGGCGCAGGCCCTGACCGGGCTCCTGGTGCTTCAGATCCTTCTGGGTGCGCTCAACGTGTGGCTCGTCCACGAGTACGAGCTGCTGATCCTGGCCCACCTCGCGACGGCGACCCTGCTGTGGGGAACGCTCACGACGATCAACCTCCAGCTCTTCCGCATCCCCGCCACGGCGCGGGAGCCGGCACCGCGGCTCGGGCGGCCCGAGAGGGCGGTCGCGACGTAGATGGAAGCCGGCGTCCGCACCAACGAAGAGCGGCGTACGCCCGAGCGCGCCTCGCTTCGGACCGTCGTCGCCGACTACCTGACGCTCACGAAGCCGAAGGTCCAGTCGCTTTTGCTTTTCACGACGGCCACGACGATGTACGTCGCCGGCACGCCGCCGGTCGGCCGCGTGGTCCTCACCTGCCTGGGCGGGGCGCTGTCGGCCGGCGGGGCGGGCGCGATCAACCACTACCTCGACCGGGACATCGACGCGCTCATGCACCGCACGCGCAACCGGCCGATCCCCGGCGGACGGATCTCGCCGCGTGCGGCGCTGAGGTACGGGATCGCCCTCGGCGCCGCCTCGTTCGTGGTGCTCGCCTTGACCGTGAACGTGCTGAGCGCCGTGCTCGCGCTCTGCGGCCTCCTGGGCTACGTGCTCGTCTACACGCGCTGGCTCAAGCGCACCACGCCGCAGAACATCGTGATCGGCGGGGCGGCGGGCGCCGTTCCGCCGCTCGTCGCGTGGGCGGCCACGACCGGCCGGCTGAGCGGCAGCGCGCTCTACCTCTTCGCCATCGTCTTCTACTGGACACCGCCGCACTTCTGGGCGCTGTCGCTGCTGATGACCGACGAGTACCGGCGGGCGGCCGTGCCCATGCTCCCGGTCGTGAAGGGCGAGCGCGAGACCCGCGTCCAGATCGTCCTTTACTCGCTGCTGCTCGTGCCGGTGACGTTCCTGCCGGTCGTCGGTCGGCTGTTCGGCGGCATCTACGCCACGGCGGCGCTCCTGCTCGGCGGCGCCCTCGTGACGCTCGCGCTCGAGCTCAAGCGCAGGCGCGATCGCCTCTCCGCGCTCCGGCTCTACCTCTTCTCCCTCGCGTACCTCGCTTTACTGTTCGCCGCGATGGTGGTGGACAAGCATGTCTGACCGGCGGCTGAGGAGCGCGGTGGTTCTCGCGCTCGCGCTGGTCGCGCTCGTCGCGGCCGGGTGCGGCGGGAAGTCGAAGTCGAGCCCGAGCTCCAGCGCCAGCGGGCCGACGACGACCTCGACGGCGACGACGGCCGCGAAGCCCGGCGGCGTGCCGCCCTCGCCCGGCGAGGACAAGCTGGGGTCGAAGCCGAAGATCGCCGCGCCGGCCGGGACGCCGCCGAGGACGCTGCAGAAGCGCGAAATCGTCAAGGGGACCGGCAAGCAGGCGAAGACGGGCGACAACGTCACGGTCCAGTACGTGGGGATCTCGTGGTCGAACGGCAAGCAGTTCGACGCGTCGTGGGACCGTGGCCAGCCGTTCAAGTTCCAGCTCGGGGCGGGGATGGTGATCCCCGGCTGGGACCAGGGCGTGATCGGGATGCGAGTCGGCGGCCGGCGCCAGCTCGTGATCCCGCCCGATCTGGCGTACGGCCCGCAGGGGCAGCCGCCGACGATCGGGCCGAACGAGACGCTGGTCTTCGACATCGACCTGCTGAAGGTGCAGTAGCACGCCCAGCCGCGGCCGCCCGCTTGACTGCGGGGGATGCCACCCATACCGTGAATACGTGAGGGGAACCCGCTTTTCGGGAGGCGCAGTGCTGGCGGCGGTCGGGGGTGCGGCGCTGCTCGCCGGCTGCGGGGCGTCCGGCCGCGGATCGCCGAAGGCGCCCGCCACGAACCGGCTCGTGCTGCAGGCGGGTGCGGCGCCCTCGAGCGGTGAATGCGGCTTCGGCGAGCTGCGTGGGCCGCAGCGAGGAGCCGGTGGGGCGACCACGGCGCCCAGCGCCGGCACCTACACGTACGACCTTTCCGGCACGGAGACCGTTCCGGGGACCGGCCAGCGGCGGTTGCCTGCGACGAGCACCAGCCTGGTCACCCCGACCGCGCGGTCCCAGGGCGTGTCTTGCTTCGGCGTCCACAGCCGCTACTCGGACCGCTTCTCGACGAGTCGCGTCTACCTGATCCGCGGCGACGACGTCTACATCGCGGCCAGCGGATTCGACACGCCGAACTTCGTCGCCACGATCCTTCCGCGACCGGCGATCCTCGCCGTCGCCGGCGCCGGTACGCGTTGGTCGGGGGCTTTCGGGGGGCGGACGAGCGGCACCTACAGCGTCGAGATCCTCGGGCGGCGCGCCATCGCCGTCGGCGGCCAGAACGTCAAGGCCGTCGAGCTCTCCTCGACGGCGAGGTTCCGCGGCGAGGTCGACGGCACGCAGAAGGTCGACACGTGGCTCGCCGAGGGGCGATCGCTCGTCCTGCGCGAGAAGAGCAGCTCCGACCTGCGTTTCGGTGGCGCCACCGAGAGGCTGAGCTACCGGGTGAGCCTCCGGTCGCTCACCCCGGGAGGCGCCGGTGGCTGAGGACCGCGGGACCGGCGCGCCCCGGTCTCCGGCGGTACGGCGCGGAGGCGATCTCCAGCAGGGGCTCCTGCGCTTCGTGGGCGCACTGGCGGCCGCCCTCGTCGCCCTGCTGATCATGGCCAACATCCTGCTGCTTCAGCTCGTCGATCAAGGGACCTCGCCGAAGCGGCGGCCCGCGAGCTCGGCGCAGCAGGCCGGCAACAGCCAGCTCCTGCCGCCGCCCACCACGGGGACCAGCAACCGCGCCGCGGCGTCGGAGGCCGACCGCCTCACCCGCACGCTCACCAGGCACCTCGACGGGCTGCAGAGCCAGCTTCAGCCGCTCTCCGCGGCGGGAGCGTCGCTGGGCTCGCTGCCCGCCGCGACCAGCAGCATCGCCGGAAACCTCCAGGCGCTCGCGACGAGCGGCAACGTCTTCGGAACCCAGCTTCAATCGACCAACGGCGGGATCGCCATCACCAACGGCCAGCTCAGGCAGGTGGTCGGCGGGCTCGACGCGATGAACGGCGCGCTCGGCGCGACCAACGCCACGATCGCATCGGTTCGGGAGAACACGTCGGGCCTGAAGGGCTCCCTTGGCACGCTCAACGCGACGATCCAGTCCCTCCGCGACCAGTTCCAGGCGCTGGACCGGGAGTTCGCGCTCTACTTCCGCATCTACTGCGCGACCCTCACCCCGAGGCCGTCGGGCTGCCCGTAGCGGGGGCGGCGCCCACCTCCGCATCCCCGGGCGAGCGCGACGAAAGTCGCGCGATCAGGGCGCGGACGCTCGCGTCGACCCGCAGGTGCGCGCGGTTGAGCCACCGCGGGGCCCACCAGTTCACCTGGCCGAGGATGCGCATAAGCGCAGGAACGAGGCAGGCCCGCACGATCGTCGCGTCGATCGCCACGCCCACGGCGATCCCCACCGCGAGCTGCTTCACGACGAAGACCCGCGACGACGCCATCGCCAGGAGCGCCACGGCCTGAAACAGCGCGGCGTTCGTGATCACCCGGCCGCTGCGCTCGAGGCCGAGCGCGACGGCGTCCTCGTTCGGCCGGCCCTTGTCGTGCTCCTCCTTCACGCGCGAGAGCAGCAGGATCGAGTAGTCGGTGGCGAGCCCCAGCGTGACGCCGATGACGACGACGCTGATCGCGGTCTCGATGGCGGGCGGCCCGTGGTAGCCGACAAGGCTCGCGATCCCGAACAGACGGTCCTGGAAGATCGCGACCATCGCGCCGAACACGGCCGCCAGCGTGAGGCTGTTCATCAGCAGCGCCTTGAGCGGCAGGACGACCGACGACGTGAGGAGGAAGAGCGCGAGGAGCGTCGTCAGCGTGACCACGATCAGCGCGGGCAGCGCATGCGATCGGATGCTCGCCTTGAGGTCCACGAAGTCGGCGATCCGGCCACCGGCGGCGATCGGCTCGCCGAGGCTTCGCAGCTCGCCGACCAGCGCCTGGCTCGCGCCCGACAGCGGCGGAGCGCGAGACACCACCTGCAGCAGGCCGGTGCCGTCCGGCGCCCGCTGCGGCTGGCTGACGATCCCGGCGCTGGGCAGCCCGGCGATCCTGCTCTGGAGCGCGCGGACCCTGCCCGGATCGCCGGCGAGCCTGGGGCTCAGCGCGATGCTGATCGGGAATTCGAGGTTGGGGACGAACTCGCGCGCGATGGCGTCGGCCACGGTGCGTGACTCCAACCCGGGGGGAAGCGCCTTCGCGTCGAGGAAGGTCCACCGAACGCCGGTCGCGGGGATGCCCGCGCTGACGATCAACACGGCGCTCACGACCGCGACGAGCACGGCGTGGCGCATCACCCAGCGCGAGAAGCGGTACCACCATCCCGCATGGGCCTCGACGCCCGGCGACTCGGGGAGCTCCCGGCGGCCGATCCGGCCGTGCGTGCGGTGCGCGACCTTCGGCAGCAGCGGAGGCACCACGATCAGCGCGGCCGTCGCCGAGAGGAAGGCGGTCAGGACCCCGCCGATCCCCATCGAGTAGATGAACTGCTGCGGGAACACCAGGAGCGCCGCGCACGCCCCGGCCACGGTCGCGGCGCTGTAGAAGACCGCCGTTCCGGACCGGGACATGGTCCTTCGCAGCGCCAACGGGGTGACCCCGTGCTGGGCGCTCTCCTCCCGGTAGCGCGTGACCAGGAACAGGCCGCTGTCCACCGCCAGCCCGAGACCCATGGCGGACGAGAGGTTCAGGGCGTAGACCGAGATGTCGATCGCGTGGCTCAGCAGCTTCAGGGCGGCGAAGGTGCCAAGGACCGAGAGGCCGCCGATCACGAGCGGAAGCAGGGCCGCGGCCATGCCCCTGAACACCGTGATCAGGACCAGGGCGAGGATCGGAAACGCGATCAGCTCGGCCCGCAGGAGGTCCTTCCTGACCACGTCGTTGTCGTCGACGAAGCCGACGTCGAACCCGCCGTAGCGGACCGAGAGCGACGGTGAGCGGACGTGCTTGCGAATGCGCCCGATTGCGGCCGAGGCGCCCTCTTCCCCGATCCCCCTGAAGTGGACGAGCACGAGCGCCGAGAGGCCGTCGCGGGAGAGGAGCACGCCGCTGCCCTGGCTGTCGAACGGCGTCTGCACGCGGGCGACCGCCGGGTCCGAGGCGATCTCCCGGGCGAGGCTGCGGACCTCGGCGCGCCCGCGCGCTCCGCCGATCGGGCCGTGGCCCCGAGCCAGCACGGCCATCCCCGGCTCCGGGTCGTAGCCGAACGCGCGGTGGATCGCCGCGGTCGCCCGCTGGCTCTGCGAGCCCGGGGTGCCGAAGCCCGCGATCTTCAGGTTGTCGGGGACTAGGAACGAGACGACGGTCAGGCCCAGGATCGCCGCGACGAATGCCGCGGCGAGCCCGGCGCGCCTCAGCGTTCCCACACCGGGGTGCTCAGCCGCGGCGGCGGCGTCCCACCAGGCTGGTGAGCGCCAGCGAGGCGAGCCCGGCGGCGACCACCGCGGCCCGGCGCGATCCCGAGCGGGCGGCAGCCGCGGTGCCCGTCGTGCCGGCGCGCGACCCCCGCGCGCTCGTGCGCGCGGGGTGCATCGCCGCTGCGCCGTGGTGCACGGGGTCGACGCCTTCGTCGGCCTCGTCCATCGGTACGGCTGAGCCATCCACGACCTCAGGCTC
Source organism: Actinomycetota bacterium (assembly GCA_019246335.1). Lineage (GTDB taxonomy): Bacteria > Actinomycetota > Thermoleophilia > Solirubrobacterales > Thermoleophilaceae > AC-37. Next base: position 10,991 of record JAFAQQ010000053.1, read on the forward strand.
CCGCGCCCCGGCCGGCGCAGCCCCGTCCTCGTGCCCCGCAGAGGGCGCGTAGACCGCGACGGGCTCGAGCACGGCGGCCGAGGCATCCATGGGGTTGAGGCCAACGCCCGCATCCAGGCCGCCCTCGAGGACGGCGAGCTGCTCGGCGCGTCGCGCCTCGCGCCGCCCTCGCAGGGCGGTCGCGGCGGTGATCAGCAGGGCGGCGAGCAGGAAGGCGATGAGCAGCTGCGGGTGCTGGATCGTGGGCTCCGTGGCCGCGAGCTGGACCGGCGCGGTGGCGAGCGGGCTGGAGCCGCCGGAGGCGCTGGCGGCGTCGACGCCGCTGAGGGCGCTCACCTGCGGGTTGGCGAGCGCCACGGGAGTCTCGAGCGGCCGTCCGAGCAGGAGGGCCGGCTGGAGCTGCGGGACCGCGCCGAGGTTGGCCGCGATCAGGTCGCCCCGCGCGGCGAGCGTGGCCGGACCGGACTCGGCGGCGCAGCCGCCGGCCTGCGCCGCGGACTCGAGGTCCTCGATCCCGCGGCCCTCGGCGGACATCTCCTGCTGCCTGGAGATGTTTAGCCGCGCTGCGGTGGCCGACCGCGACATCGGCGCGGTGCCGATACCGGCGCGCAGGGCAAGGACCTGATGCTCGAGCGAGGGAAGGACGCCGAGGCACGTGGAGAGGGCCTGGACGTCGGTGCGGAGGCGCTTGTCGCCGCCGGGGTCGCGGTATTCGGCGGGCACCGTGCCGTTCGACGACGCCGCGGAGTGCAGGCCGCCGCCGCTGCCGCCCTGGCCGCCGCCGGAGCCCGACCCGGCGCGCCCCGCGCCGCCAGGCGCGCCGCCGCCCCCGTAGATCGGAAGAGCGTCGTGTAGG
>JAFAQQ010000121.1 GCA_019246335.1 Actinomycetota bacterium
CGGCTCGAGGCCGGCGAGCCGCCGGGCGGACTCGCGGTTGCGGGCGGGGTCGGGCGTGAAGAAGTCGGGCGGCTGGTGAAGGCCCGGGACTCCCGTTATGAGGTTCATGTTGTTCAGGACGTCCCCGAGGATCAGCGTCCGGTCGGACTCGCGCCAGAGCGCGATGTGGCCGGCTGAATGCCCCGGCGCTTCGAGTACCTGGAACCCCGCCACGTCGTCTCCCTCGTGGAGCGCTCGGTCGACCGGATGGCCCGGGCCCCCGAATGCCTTTGCGCTCAGCCTCGGCATCGGGTGCGAGGGCTGGCGCGAGACCATGTCGCCGTCCTCGGCGGCGGGGACGTCACCCTCGCCAACCCAGTACGGGATCCCCAGCTTCGTGCAGATCTCCGCGCTCGCGCCCTGATGGTCGGGGTGCGCGTGCGTGAGCGCGTGCGCCCGGACCTCGCGGCCCTCGAGCTGCCTCGCGATCCGCCCCCCTGCGTGCCGCGACCCGGCATCGACCAGCACGTCGCCCACCAGGTACACGTTGATCGCGTTCGGCGGGAAGCCTCGAAGCTGGTAGACGTCCTGCGCGAGCATTCGCATGGCGGGCGCAGACTAATGGTGGTTCGGGGTCGGCCGCGCACCGGGGTGCCCGGGCGCCGGGGCGGTGGCGCCACACCGGCCGTTTGCGGTGGCAGACTCCCGCGCATGCGAAAGCGGCGAGCGGCGATCTTGGCCGCGGGCGTCGGCCTCGGCGCGGGTGCCGCCTGGTGGCGGCGGAACCCCTCCCCCATCCCCTACTGGCAGCGCCTGTTCGTCGAGCTCCCGCATCCCGGGATCACGCGCGCGCGGCTGATCGAGATCCTCGAGCCCGGCGCCGGCGAGCGCCTGCTGGAGATCGGGCCGGGCACCGGCTACTACTCGATGTCGGTGGCCGAGCGGCTCGGCCGCGGCCGGCTCGAGATCTTCGACATCCAGCAGGAGATGCTCGACCACGTGATGGGCGTCGCGCGCAAGCGCGGCGTCGAGAACATCGTCGCGTGGCAGGGCGACGCTCGCGAGCTGCTGTTCGAGGCGAACCGCTTCGACGGCGCGTACCTGACCGTGGTGCTGGGGGAGATCCCCGATCAGGAAGCGGCGCTGCGCGAGCTCGCGCGCGTCGTGAAGCCGGGAGGGCGCGTCGTGGTCGGCGAGATCGTGGCGGACCCGCACATGGTCACCTTCGACGTTCTGCGTTCGCGGGCGCAGGCCGCGGGGCTCGAGCTCGAGCGCCGCGTCGGAGGCCGGCTCGCCTACTTCGCGCGCTTCCGGGTCCCGGAGGCCCCCGCCAGGCGCTGAACGGGCTCGGCCGTCTCGACCGGGCGCAGGCCCTGGACATCGACCTCGGACAGCGCCTCGCCGATCGGACGCGGCCGCCCCACCCTGTGCCCCTGAGCGAACCCGACGCCAAGCTCCCGCAGGAGGCGAAGCGTGTCGTCGTCCGAGGCGAAGACGGCGATCGTCTCCGCGCCCGTGCCGTTGGCGACGTCGACCAGCGCCTTGACCACCAGCTGCGCCGTGCGGCTCTCGGAGAGCGTCACGATCAGGTCCCCGTCGAGCTTGAGGTAGTCGACCGGCAGGTCCTTCAAGAAGCGGAACGACCCGAAGCTCGAGCCGAAGTCGTCGAGGCCGAAGCTGCAGCCGATCGCACGGAGCTGCTTCGCGAGCGAGCGCGCCCCGTCCGGGTCGGTGATCGCCACCTGCTCCGGGACCTCCAGCACGAGCCGGTTCGGCTCGATCCCGGTGCGCGCGACCTCGCCCTCGATCGCAGGGATCAGCGAAGCGTCGTGCAGCGCCTCCGCCGAGAGGTTCACCTCCAGGCACACGTCGCGGCCGACCTGCGCCTGCTCGCCGATGGTCCTGATGGCGCGGCGCACGACCCACTGGTCGATCGCCGCCAGCAGGCCCGCGCGGCGCGCTGTGCCCAGGAACGTATGCGGCAGAAGCAGGGCGCCGTCGGGCGCGACCATCCTCAGCAGGACCTCGTGCTGGGCGATCTCACCGCTGTTCAAGTCGAGCACGGGCTGGCAGTGCAGCGTGAAGCCGTCCTCGCGCAGCGCCCTCTGGATGTGGGCGGGTGAGATGCTCGGGTCGGCGAGGGCGCTCGCCTTGGCGCGGCGACCGACGACCCCCGTGCGGACGTCGTCGAGCTCCTCCCGGAGCTTCTCGACCTGCTCCTGGGCGTCGCGAAGCTTCTTGCGGAGCTGCTGGTTCTCCTCGCGGAGGTCGTCGAGCTCGCCGAGGGCCGCGGCGCGCATGCGTGGAGAGCCCGAGCCCTCGGAGGCCGCCGCGGCCTTCGCGGCCGCGGCCCCCTGCGCGTCGGCGACGAAGATCACGAGCGCGCCGGCCGGGAGCCAGCGCTCCTCCACGCGCTTGCCGTTCGGCCGCCAGCCGTCGTCGTCGAGGGGCGGCGGCATCTCGCCCCCGTCGAGCGCGTCGATGATCAGGGTCAGCACCTCCGCATGGCGCTTCTTCATCCGGTGGTGCTCGACGGGGTTGCCGCGGTGGGTCGCGATGTCCTTCAGCAGCCAGTTCAGCCGGTAGCCGTCGCCGACGCGGATGGGGATGAGCGAGACCTCGGTCACCATCTTCGAGCTGTCGCGCCGCCGTGTGGCCATCTTGGCCTGCCGCCCGGGCGTCCCCTGCTGGTCCTCGCCGTTGAGAATCGGAAGGATCAGCTCGCGGAGGTCGTCGCCTTCCTCCAGCGGCGCGAGGAACTCGAAGAAGTCCTCACCGAGGATCTCGTGGGCGGGCCATCCGAACTGCGCCTCGGCATCCGCGTTCCACCCGCTGACCTTGCCCTCCTCGTCGAGCGAGAAGTAGCGGCCCTGCAGCAGGCCGTCGATCACCTTCTGGTAGCGCTCTGATTGCTCGGGCGTGATCCCGAGGGCGGCCTCTGCCAGGTCGGCGGGCTCCTGGCCAGCGTTGGTCTTACGATCGTCGTCGAGGCTCATCGGAGGGAGACGCCTGCGTGATCTTGCTTGCCGTCGCGCACGCCTAGGTTGATCCTCGGCAGGCGGGCCCGTCTCGCGACTACCTCATCCCGGCGTCGAACATGCGTCTAGCGGGGCGTGTCCACCGCCCGCGATGCAAGGCATGTTGCGGGGGGCGAATCCCTACGCGGACTCTTCCGCCAGCTCCTCCGGCGGCTCGTCCTTCGCGGCCTCGGTCACCAGTGTCGGCTTCAGGCCGCGGTCGATCGTCTCCTTGGTCACGACGCACTTCTTCACGTCGCGGCGGGAGGGAAGCTCGAACTGGACCTCGAGGAGGGTCTCCTCGAGGATCGACCTGAGGCCGCGCGCGCCCGTCTCCCGCTCGAGGGCGCGGTCGGCGATCGACGTCAGGGACTCGTCCGCGAAGACGAGCTCGATGCCATCGAACTCGAAGAACCGGCCGAACTGCTTGACGAGCGCGTTGCGAGGCTCTGTGAGGATCGACACGAGGTCGTCTCGCGAGAGCTGGTGGATGACCGAGATGACCGGCAGGCGCCCGATGAACTCCGGAATGAGCCCGTAGTCGACGAGGTCCTCCGGCAGGACCTGCTCGAACAGCTCGCCGGTGTCCTTGTTCGTCTTCGACCGGACGGCCGCTCCAAAGCCCACACCCTTGTGGCCGATCCGCCGCTCGATCACCTTGTCGAGGTCCGCGAACGCCCCGCCGCAGATGAACAGGATGTTCGTCGTGTCGATCGTGAGGAACTCCTGGTGCGGGTGCTTGCGGCCGCCCTGGGGCGGCACCGAGGCGACGGTCCCCTCGAGGATCTTCAGGAGCGCCTGCTGCACGCCCTCGCCCGACACGTCGCGCGTGATCGACGGGTTGTCTGCCTTGCGCGCGATCTTGTCGACCTCGTCGATGTAGATGATCCCGGTCTCGGCCTTCTTCACATCGAAGTCGGCGGCCTGGATCAACTTGAGGAGGATGTTCTCGACGTCCTCGCCCACGTAGCCGGCCTCCGTCAACGCCGTGGCGTCCGCGATCGCGAACGGGACGTTCAGGATCTTCGCGAGCGTCTGTGCGAGCAGGGTCTTGCCGCAGCCGGTTGGGCCGAGCAGCAAGATGTTGGACTTCTGCAGCTCGAGGTCCTGCTCCTCGGACTGCATCATCTGGACGCGCTTGTAGTGGTTGTACACGGCGACCGACAGCGTGCGCTTCGCCGGCTCCTGCCCCACCACGTACTCCTGCAGCACCGAGTAGATCTCCTTCGGCTTCGGCAGGTTCTCGAGGTCGAACGTCGCCGGCCCCGTGAGCTCCTCGTCGATGATCTCGTTGCAGAGATCGATGCACTCGTCGCAGATGTACACGCCGGGTCCGGCGATCAGCTTCTTGACCTGGCGCTGAGACTTCCCGCAGAAGCTGCAGAGAAGCTGTTCGTTCGAGTCAGTGGGCCGTGCCAAGGCGCTCCTCCCGAGCGAGGCTAACGAACGGCGCCCGCTCCGGCGTCAGGCTTCCATTCGCCGTCCTCGAGGCTGCACGGTAGCGCGGGAGCGCCGTTCTGGCCAGTTTGCGGAGTCGCCGCGCGGCTCTCATCGCGCGCTCTCTTTCGCCCGCGGCGGGCGATTCCTGCCCGTGGCCGCGAGCGGCGGCCTGGTCCGGCTCAGTCCGCGTGCAGCGCCAGCCGGTGGCCGAGGCCGAGCAGCTCGAGCAGGCGTGAGATCGAGCCGCGCAGGCAGATGACCGAGAACGGCCGGCCCTCGAGCTTCAACCGCTTGGAGGCGTCGAGCAGCGCGTGGGCGCCGCTCGAGTCCATGAAGGTCACGTCGCACAGGTCGACCACCACCTTGCTCGTGCCCTCGTCGATGGCGCGGTCGAGCTCGGTGACCAGCGTCGGGGCGGTGAGGTAGTCGAGGTCGCACCTCGGGACGACGACCCGGATGTCACCGAGTCGGTGCTGGGATATCGCGGACTCCGCTGGCTGCAGCACTGCGTGGCTCCTTGTGTCGGAGGCGTCGGAGCCGAATGGCGCGTGCCCTCCCGTGGCGATCGTCAGTCTCTCCGAGTCCTTGACGGACACTAACACCGGCGCGCCGTGGCCGCCATACCCATTTCGCGCGGTCTGGCGGGCCCCCGAACGGGTGTCCGCGGGGACCCGGGGGCGCGCTACGAGCCCGGCGTCCAGAGCTGCCCGGCGCGCTCGCCGCGCTCCTCGTCGGGCGTCCACAGCTTCTCGCGCGCCTCGGCCTGGCTCAGGGGGATCGCCTTCGAGCTCTCGACCAGGAGGTCCACCGCCTTCCGCATCGCGATGTCGGCGCGCAGCTCCTCGTCCGTCCTGCGCGAGCGCGCGCGGTCGAGCGCCTTCGCGAGCTGCTTGTCGCTGGGATCGCCTCCGCCCGCGCTCACGGCCTTCCGCAGGGAGTCCAGCATCTCCTCGTCGCTCACCTGGATCCCCTCCGCCTCGACCACCGCCGCGAGAACGCTCTCCCTCCTCAGCGCTCGCTCGGCGTCGGGCTCCGCCTCCGTGACGATCTCCTCCTCCGTCTTCCCGGCGATCTGGAGGTAGCGCTCGGCCGGGATCCCCTGGCGCTCGAGCCTGCGTCCGGTGGCGTGCCACATCTCGTGGGCCTTGGCGTGGATGAGCTCGCGCGGGACGTCGATCTTGGCGGCATCCGCGACCGCATCCACGACGGCCTCCCGAAACTCCGCGTCGATCTCCCGCTCGCGGACCTGCCGCAGCCGCGACTCGACGTCCGCCCGCAGCTCCTCGAGCGTGTCGAACCCGCCGGCATCCGCGGCGAAGTCGTCGTCGAGCTCGGGCAGCTTCCGCTCCTTGACCTCCTTGACGGAGACCTCGAACAGCGCCTCCCTGCCGGCCAGGCGCTCGGCCCCGTAGCCATCGGGGAACTCGACCCTCACGGTGCGCTCCTCGCCCGGCGCGGCGCCCTCGATCTGCTCCTCGAAACCCTCGACCAGCCGGCCAGATCCGAGCTCGAGCAGATAGCCGCGCGCCTCGCCGCCCTCGAACGGCTCGCCATCGATCGTGCCGACGAAGTCGAGCACCGCGAAGTCGCCGCGTGCGGCTGGACGGTCAACGTTCTCGAGCGAGGCTGCAGCGGTGCGCAGGCGCTCGAGCTCGGCGTCGATCTCCTCGTCGGCCACGGCCGCTTCCCGCCGTCCGACCTCAAGGCCCTGATAGGTGCCCAGCTCCGCGAGGGGACGCACTCCCACCTCGATGGAGAACTGGAGCGGGGATCCGCGGCCCGGGAGCTCGGCGAGGTCGAGCTGCGGATCCCCGACCACGGCGAGCCCCGCGTCCACCACGGCCTCCTCGTACCAGCCCGGCAGGGCCCGGCGGACGGCCTCGTCGAGGACCGCGTCGCGGCCAACGCGGCGAAGGACGACCTCGGGCGGCACATGCCCCTTGCGGAACCCGGGGATCTTCAGGTCCTGGCCGAGGGTCCGCGCGGCGCTGCGGACCTCCTGCTCGATGACGTCGGGGGCGACCTCCACGTCGACGTGCACGCGCGAATCGCCGAGCTCGCGGGTCGCGGTTGTGACATGAGCGGGCATGGCCGGCGGACGATAGCGTGGCGCCGTGGCCGCTCAGGACCGGGAGATACGGGGTGGGCCGAGAGCTCCGCTCCCCCGCGCGCACGCCGCGCGGCGGCTCCTCGCGTGGCTGTACACGGGCCCGCTCGGGCACCTCTGGTCGACCGCCGCCGACGTCGTCTCGCTGTGGCTGCGATGGGCCGTGGCGGGCGCCCGACGGCGCCTTCGCGAGCGCTATTCGAACCGGTAGATCACGCCGGGCGGGCTGAGCGCGGCGTGTGCGATCAGAGGCAGCGCGCGATCGAGCACCGAGCTGAAGACCTCGCCGCTCGCGTGGATGAGGCGAAGCAGCTCCTCGACCGGCGTGGGCACGTCCTTCACGCCGTTTGCGTAGTCGGTTGCGTACCCCAGCAGCGCGTACGGGATCTCGGCCTCCCCGGCCAGCACCGTCTCCGGACCCGCCGTCTGACTGACCGCCGTCACCCCGGCCGCCGCAAGCGACCGGATCTCCGCGCGCGTGTTGAAGCGAGGGCCGTCGACGTGCCCGTAGCAACCGGAGTCGCGCGCCGGAATCCCAGCTTCGCGGCATCCCGCGAGCAGCGCCTGCCGCAGGCTCTCCGCGAACGGCGCCTCGTATATCCAGTGGCCCCGCAGCGGATCGCCCGGCTGGTCGTAGAGCGTGCAGAGCGTGCCATCCGCCAGCCGGTTCGCCAGGAAGTGGAGGTCGTCGAACACGATCAGGGAACCCAGCGGGACCGTGGGGTCGACGGCCCCGCACACCGTCACGGCGACCACGGCGTCCGCCTCGAGCTCGATCAGCGCGGCGATGTTCGCGCGGTGGGCGACCTGGTTCGAGAGGCGGTGGTGTCCGGCCTCGTGGCGCGAGATGTGGAGGACCTCCACCTCCCCCTCCTCGAGACGCGTCACATGCACGTCGCCGAAACCGGTGCCGACGGTCTCCGCACGAGCGTCGCCCGCGCCGGAGAGCGAGTAGGTGCCGGTGCCGGTGAGCACGCCGACGCGCACCGCCCGCAATCTACGCGGTCAGCGACGCTGGCCGGCTGTGCGCGCGTCGTCGTCAGGCAGCAGGAACTGCGTGCAGCGAAACAGGGCCAGGTCGCGGCCGTCGGACTCGCGCACGACGACGGCGTCCCAGACCTGCGTGGTGCGCCCCTCGTGGGCGATCGTCGCCCGGCATCGAAGCGCGTCGCCGGCCTTGGCCGAGCGCAGGAAGTTCGTCTTGAGCTCCGCGGTGGTGAATCCCGCCACGCCGTCCGGAAGCGTGGCGATGCAACCCATGCCGCAGCAGCTGTCGGCCAGCGTGATCACCGCTCCGGCGTGGAGGAAGTCGTTCGGGGCGAGGAACTCGCTTCGAACGTCCATGCGCGCCTCGGCCGAGCCGCGCCCGATGGACACCAGCTCGAGGCCGAACAGGCCGGGCAGCCGCCCGGACATGGCCGCCTGGAACGCCTCGCGGATGGCGCGGTCGTCAGCCGATGTGCTCGACCGCCTCGATCGCCAGGTCGAGGCCGTGCACCTGCGCGGTGTGGCCCAGCGAGTCGAGGAAGTCCTGCAGGCGCTGCAGGTGGT
>JAFAQQ010000220.1 GCA_019246335.1 Actinomycetota bacterium
AGTGCCTGAGCTCGCCACCGCCCCCCCGAGCGCCGAGGAGCGAATATCCGCTCAGCGGCGCGCGCTACCCGACGCGCCGGGCGTCTACCTGTTCCGCGACTCGAAGCGGAGGGTCCTCTATGTCGGCAAGGCGAAGTCGCTCCGCAAGCGCGTCGCCTCGCATTTCTCGAACCCGTCCACGAAGGGCGCCGGCGGGCTGCTCGGCGAGATCGCCAACATCGAGTTCATCGCCACGCAGACCGAGGCCGAGGCCCTGCTCGCCGAGCAGAACTTCATCCGCCAGTACCGCCCCCGCTACAACGTCCGCCTTCGCGACGACAAGTCGTATCCCTACATCGGGATCTCGCTGGACGAGGAGTTCCCGCGGGTCTACTTCACGCGCGAGAAGCACCGCCGGGGGCGGGCGTACTTCGGCCCGTTCTCGAACGCCAAGCGGGTGCGCGAGACGCTCGACCTCCTCGGCAAGGTCTTCCAGTACCGGACCTGCGACGGCGTCGAGCCCGGCCGGGCTTCAGGCAGCCCCTGCCTCGACTACTTCATCAAGCGCTGCCAGGCGCCGTGCGTGGGTTACGTCGATGCCGCCGGCTACCGGGAGAGCATCGACGCCATCGTCGCCTTCCTGTCCGGTCGCTACCGGCAGATCGAGCGCGACCTGGAGGATGAGATGCACCGCTCGGCCGATGCCCAGAAGTTCGAGCAGGCGGCGATGTACCGCAACCGGCTCAAGGCGGTGCGCTCCCTGCTCGAGCGCCAGCGCATCTCGAACTCGGCGGTCGGGACGCTCGACGCGATCGCCGTCTCCGCCGAGGACACCGACGCCAACGCCCAGGTCTTCCAGGTGCGCGACGGCGTGCTCGCGGACCGCCAGAGCTTCTACCTCGACAATCAAGCGGGCCGCGACGAGGCGGAGGTCACGGAGGAGTTCGTGCTCCAGTACTACGCCACCTCGCCGGCGATCCCGCCGCAGGTGATCGTCCGGCGGGAGGTGGCCGCTTTGAGCGGAGGCGCGATCGCGGAGGCGTTGACCGATCGGCGGGGGGCGCCTGTCGAGGTCCGGCACGCGGAGCGCGGCGACAAGCGCCGGATCTTCGAGCTCGCCGAGCGCAACGCGCGACTGGCGCTGGACCAGGACCGGCTGCGCTCGGAGCGGCGGCGCGTCCAGCGGGTCGAGGCGCTCGAGCTGCTTCAGGCGGCGCTCGGGATGGAGCAGCTTCCGATGCGGATCGAGTGCTTCGACATCTCCAACCTGGGCGAGGCCCACACCGTCGCGTCGATGGTCGTGTTCGAGGGGGCGGCGCCGAAGAAGTCGGACTACCGCCGGTTCGGGATAAGGGACACGGCGCAGGACGACTTCGCGGCGATGAACGAGGTCCTGTCCCGCCGGATGGCGCAGTACGTGGCCCAGCGGGAGCGATCTCCGCACGAGCGCGACTGGGACGCGAGCTTCGCAGCCGTGCCGGGGCTGATCGTGATCGACGGCGGCAAGGGCCAGCTCTCGTCGGGGCTGGGCCCGCTCGGACCGTTTCGCGACATGGGCGTCACGGTGGCGAGCCTCGCGAAGCGGATCGAGGAGGTTTTCCTGCCGGGGCGGCGGGAACCGCTCGTCCTCCCGCACGACTCGCCCGCGCTCCAGCTGCTCCAGCGGGTGCGCGACGAGGCGCACCGGTTCGCGATCGAGTTCCACCGCGGCAGGCGCGACCGGGCGATGACGCGGTCGGTCCTGGACGACCTCCCGGGCGTGGGCCCGGCGCGCAAGCGCCTCCTGTTGCAGCACTTCGGGACGCCGGAGCGCTTCCTCCAGGCCTCGCGCGAGGAACTCGAGGCCGTGTCGGGTGTTCCGGGGAAGGTGGCGCGAGATATTTACGAGTACGTCCACAAGATCCGCTAGTAAGGGTCCATGAAGATGACGCGCGAGCGAAGCGGGTTCCTCGGGCGCGTCAGGGGCGAGCGTCGCTCACGCGGACGCGGCACGGAGGATCGGCCGAAGGGCGGGATAGCCGACTTCGTGGTCATCACCGGTTTCTCGGGAGCGGGCAAGTCGCAGGCGATGGCCTGCTTCGAGGACGCCGGCTACTTCTGCGTGGACAACCTGCCGCCGGAGATGATCGCGTCGCTCTCGCAGCTCTTCGCGCACGAGGGCAGCAAGGTGGAGCGGGCGGCGGTCGTGTGCGACGTACGCGGCGGGACCTACTTCGAGGCCATGAAGCGCGTCCTCGACCAGCTCGCGGCCGAGGGGCTTCCCCACCGCGTGCTGTTCCTCGACGCGTCGGAGGAGGTGCTGCTCAGCCGCTTCAAGGAGACGCGCCGGCGCCATCCCCTGGCGGACGGCGGCCAGGTCACCACCGCGATCCACGAGGAGCGCAGGCTGCTCTCGCCGATCCGCGAGCAGGCCGACGTGGTGATCGACACGAGCGATCTGTCGGCGTCACGGCTCCGCAAGGTGGTGGCCGACAAGATGCTCCCGCAGGGCGTCCGCGGCACGCTGGCGGTCACGTTCCTCACCTACGGGTTCAAGCACGGCGCGCCGCGCGACGCGGATCTCCTGTTCGACGTCCGCTTCCTGCCCAACCCCCACTACGAGTCGGAGCTCCGCGAGCTGACCGGCCTGGACGAACCGGTGATCGACTACGTGGAGCGCTCGGACGGCATCGCCGACTTCTACGACCACCTGATCCCGCTGCTCGACTACCTCCTGCCGGCGTACGTGCGCGAGGGAAAGGCGCACCTGACCGTCGGGATCGGCTGCACGGGCGGCCGCCATCGCTCGGTGGTCATCGGGGAGCGCCTGGCGCGCGAGTACGCGGAGCGCGGCGACTACATGGTCGAGGTGATCCACCGCGACGTTGGCAAGCCGCCGCGGCGGCCGTAGACGGCGCCCGCGGGGGACGAACCGCCGGCCAAGTTCGGCCCAACCCCGCTGATAGGCTCATCTGGCGGGTAGCTGGCGGGGACCGCGTACCCCACGGAAAGGACCGGATTGGCCACGACCGCCGGAATCAACGGCTTCGGGCGGATAGGGAGGAACGTCTTCAGAGCCGCCTATGAGGCCGGTGCCGACATCGACTGGGTCGGCGTCAACGACATCACCGACACCCGCACGCTGGCCCACCTGCTGAAGTACGACTCGATCCTCGGGCCCTTCCCGGGCGAGGTCGAGGCCGCTGATTCAGGCGTCCGGATCGACGGGAAGGACCTCAAGGTCTTCGCCGAAAGGGATCCCGCCGCGCTGCCCTGGGGCGACCTCGGCGCAGACGTCGTGATCGAGTCCACCGGCCTCTTCACCGACCGCGAGAGCGCCTCGAAGCACCTGGCCGCCGGCGCGCGGAAGGTGATCATCTCCGCTCCGGCCAAGGAGCCTGACGTGACCGTCGCCCTCGGGGTGAACTTCGAGGACGCGTACGACCCCCAGACCCACGACGTGATCTCGAACGCGTCGTGCACGACGAACTGCCTGGCGCCGGTGGCGCAGGTCCTCAACGAGGCCATCGGGATCGAGCAAGGCGTGATGACGACGATCCACGCCTACACCGCCGACCAGAACCTCCAGGACCTTCCGCACAAGGACCTGCGCCGCGCCCGCGCCGCGGCGATCAACCTCGTTCCGACCTCGACGGGCGCCGCGAAGGCGATCGGCCAGGTGATACCGGAGCTCGACGGGAAGCTCAACGGGATCGCGGTGCGCGCGCCGATCCCGACCGGCTCCGTGGTGGACCTGGTGTGCACGGTTTCGCGCGAGACGAGCTCGGAGGAGGTCAACGCCGCCTTCCGCGAGCGGGCGGACACCGGTGCGCTCACGGGGATCCTGAGCTACGCGGACGAGCCGCTCGTATCGAGCGACATCGTGCGTTCCCCCTACTCGGCGATCTTCGACTCGGAGCTCACGATGGTCCTGGACGGAACGCTGGTCAAGGTCATCGCGTGGTACGACAACGAATGGGGCTACTCGAACCGAGTGGTGGAGCTCGCCCAGCGCGTCCTCTAGACGTCGCGGCGCCTTTGGTGAAGACGGTGACCTTCGCGAAGCGCACGCTGCGCGACGCGTCGGTCGATCCCGGCCAACCGGTTCTCGTGCGGGTCGACTTCAACGTGCCGCTCGACGGCGGCCGCGTGGCCGACGACACGAGGATTCGAGCCGCGCTCCCGACGATCGATTGGCTCCGCGAGCGCGGTGCGCGGCTGGTGCTGTGCTCGCACCTGGGCCGCCCGAACGGGAGAGATCCCTCGACCTCGCTGGCGCCCGTCAGCGACGCTCTCCGCGGGCTGGTTGGCGGCGGTGTGTACCAGGCGCCCGAGGTGATCGGGCCGGAGGTGCGCCGCGGCGTCGGCCGGCTGGAGGCCGGAGAGACGCTGGTCCTGGAGAACACCCGATGGGAGCCCGGCGAGGCGAAAAACGACCCGGCTCTGGCCCGGGAGCTCGCGGGGCTGGGGGAGCTGTTCGTGAACGACGCATTCGGCGCGGCGCACCGCGCGCACGCCAGCACGGTCGGCGTGGCCGAGCACCTTCCGTCGGTCGCCGGTCCGCTGCTCGAGCGTGAGGTGCGCACCCTCCGGGGCGTGGTCGATGCCCCCGGACGTCCGCTGGTCGTGGTCCTCGGAGGCGCCAAGGTGACCGACAAGATCGAGCTGATCGACCGTTTCCTGGACCTCGCCGACGCGCTGCTGATCGGCGGCGCGATGTGCTTCAGCTTCTTCCGGGCCCTCGGGCGATCGACCGGCGACTCGCTTGTCGAAGCGGAGGGGGTCGACCTGGCCCGGCGGGCGATCCTCAAGGCCGAGGACTCCCGGTGCCGCCTCCTCCTTCCGGTCGACCTGGTGATCGCCGACCGGTTCGACGCGGCGGCGGAGCTCCGCGTGACCGATGAGCCGGTCGTACCACCGGGCTGGATGGGGCTCGACATCGGCCCCCGGTCACGCCGCGCGTTCGCGGATGAGATCGCCGCGGCCGGGACGGTGTTCTGGAACGGGCCGATGGGGGCGTTCGAGCTCGCGCCGTTCGCTGCCGGCACGCGTGCGGTGGCGGAGGCGGTTGCCGAGGCTCCCGGCACGACCGTGGTGGGCGGGGGCGACTCGGCGGCCGCCCTCGAGCAGTTCGGTCTCGCCGATCGTGTCACGCACCTCTCGACGGGCGGCGGCGCCGCCCTCGAGCTGCTCGAGGGCAAGACGCTCCCCGGCGTGGAGGCTCTGGACGATGCCTGAGCCCGTGCCGCGCGTGCCGTTCATCGCCGCGAACTGGAAGATGAACAAGACGATCGCCGACACGCGCGAGTACGTCCCCGCTCTGCTCGGCCAGCTCGACGTCGGGCACGCGGCGCAGGTCGCGCTCTGCGTGCCCTTCACGGATCTGGCCTCGGCGGTGGAGCTGACCGGCGACTCCGAGGTCATCGTCCTCGCCCAAAACATGCACCAGGAGGAGGCAGGCGCCTTCACCGGGGAGATCTCGGCGCGGATGCTGCTGGAGCTAGGGGTGCACGGGGCGGTGCTCGGGCATTCGGAGCGCAGGCGCGACTTCGGCGAGACCGACCGCGCGCTGCAGGAGAAGGTCCCGGCTGCGCTCGCTGCCGGGCTCACGCCCGTCCTCTGCGTCGGGGAGACCGAGGAGGAGCGCGAGGCGGGGGAGACGCAGCGCAAGCTGCGCCACCAGGTGCAGGAGGCCCTGCTGCACGTGGACGAGGACCGGCTCGCGGACGTCGTTGTGGCCTACGAGCCGATCTGGGCGATCGGCACGGGCCGCGTGGCCAGCCCCGACCAGGCCCAGGAGGCGATCGCATTCATCCGCGCGCTCGTGGGGGACCGGTCCAAGGCCGCCGCGGCCGAGGTGCGCGTGATCTACGGCGGCAGCGTCAGCTCGGAGAACGCGGCGGAGATCCTCGCCCAGCCGGACGTCGACGGCGCGCTCGTCGGCGGCGCCAGCCTCGACGCTCAGGAGTTCGCGAAGATCGTCGCCGCGGCCCCGTGATCGCGCCACCCGGGCCGGGGCACCCGCCGGTGCCCTCGGTATGCCTGGTGATCCTCGACGGCTGGGGGCTCGCGCCGCCGAGCCCCGGGAACGCCGTGGAGCTGGCCGTGACGCCGGTGTTCGACGAGCTGTGGGCGGGGCATCCGCACACCACGCTCACCGCGAGCGGGCGGGCCGTCGGCCTGCCAGAGGGCCAGATGGGCAACTCCGAGGTCGGCCACCTGAACCTCGGCGCGGGCGCCGTCGTCCGTCAGGACCTGACCCGCATCGACGACGCGATCGCAGACGGGTCGTTCGCGCGCAACGACGTGCTCCGCCGAGCGTGCGCGGCGGGCCGCGAGGCGGGTCGCCTGCATCTGATGGGCCTCACCTCCGACGGCGGCGTGCACTCCGGGTGGGAGCACATCCGCGCATGCGTCGAGCTGGCTGCCGCCGAGCACGTTCCGGACCTGGTTCTCCACGCGTTCACGGACGGCCGCGACACGCTGCCGGACTCCGGCGCGCGATACCTCGAGGAGATCGAGCGATGGCTCGCGGCCGCGGGTGGGCGAGTCGGAAGCGTCTCCGGCCGCTTCTACGGCATGGATCGCGATCGCCGCTGGGACCGCGCCCGCGCCGCCTACGACGCGATCGTCCACGGGGCGGGCGCGGTGGCGCCGGCGAGCTCCGGCACGGCCGCCGTCGCCGCCGCGTACGAGCGCGGCGAGACCGACGAGTTCGTGGCGCCGACGGTCGTCGGCGCGGAGGCCCGCGTCCGTGACGGCGATGCCGTCCTCTTCTTCAACTTCCGCCCCGACCGCGCCCGGCAGATGACCCGCGCGCTAGGGGAGGCGGGCTTTCGCGAGTTCGATCGCGGGCGGGCGCCGCGGGTAGCGCTCACGACGCTGACCGAGTACCACGAGGGGTGGCCATACCCTGTCGCCTTTCCGCCCGAGCGCCCGGCCGCGACGCTCGCCTCCGTGCTGGCCGATCGAGGCGTCGCGCAGCTTCACGTGGCGGAGACCGAGAAGTACGCGCACGTCACGTACTTCTTCAACGGTGGCGAGGAGCGGCCGTACGCCGGCGAGGAGCGGTGCCTCGTGGACTCCCCGCGGGATGTGCCGACGTACGACCACAAGCCGGAGATGAGCGCGCGCGCGGCGGCGGGCGAGTTCGTGCGCCGCTGGGGGGAGGGCCGCTTCGGCTTCGGGATCATCAACTTCGCGAACCCCGACATGGTGGGCCACACCGGGTCGATCCCGGCGGCGGTGGCCGCGGTCGAGACGGTCGACGGCTGCCTCGGCGACGTCGTGGCGGCCGTCCATGCATCGGGCGGCGCCTGCCTCGTAACGGCCGACCACGGCAACGCGGACAACATGCTCGAGGCCGACGGGAGCCCGAACACGGCGCACTCGCTCAACCCGGTTCCGCTCATCGTCACGGCGGCGGTCGCCGAGCTACGTGGAGGCGGTGTCCTGGCCGACGTGGCGCCGACCGTGCTGGACCTGCTTGGCGAGGACCAGCCCCCGGAGATGTCCGGCAAATCCCTGATCTCGCCGGGCGATACCGTTCACGGGACTTGACAGCAATCGACTTAGGTTTTATACTCGCTGGCGGTTAGAAGTAGCGTCTTTACCAAGGAGGTGAGATACATGGCTCTCCTGATGAAGCCAGAGCCGTTCTCGAGCGAGATCAACCGCCTCTTCAACACTCTCTTCGACGAGACGCAGTCGAACCGCTGGGTCCCGCCGATGGACCTCGTCGAGGCCGACGACCACTTCGTGCTCAAGGCCGACCTCCCGGGGCTCGGTCAGGACGACGTCGCCATTGAGATCCGCGACAACACGCTCACGATCTCCGGCGAGCGCAAGTCCGAGTACGAGAAGCGCGAGCGCGGCTGGTATCGCGTCGAGCGCGCGACCGGGCGGTTCAGCCGCTCGCTGGCCCTGCCCGAGGGGATCGATGCGGACGCGGTGACCGCGGAGTTCGACCGGGGCGTGCTGGAGGTGCGCATCCCGAAGCCCGAGCAGCGCAAGCCGCGCAGGGTCGAGATCAAGGGCACCGCCGAGAACGGCGGCAAGCCGGCCGTCGAGGGAACCGCGACCGAGCGCCCGGCCGTCGAGCAGGCAGGCGCCTGAGCTGGAGGCGAGCGGTTCGCGGGCTACGCTCGGCCCGCGTGACCGCCCGCTCGTTCGAGATCGACGCCCGTGCGGGCCACGCCCGCGCGGGCGTTCTTCGTCTGCCCCACGGGACGGTGCCCACGCCGGCCTTCGTCCCGCTCGCGTCCACCGCCACCGTCAAGTCGCTCGCGGCCGCGGAGGTCGAGGCGCTCGGCTACGAGATGGTGCTCGGCAACACCTTCCACCTCTTCCTCCAGCCGGGGCACGAGCTGATCGCCCGCATGGGCGGCCTGCACGAGTACATGGGCTGGCGGCGCCCGATCGTCACCGACTCCGGCGGGTTCCAGGTCTTCTCCATGGGGCACGGGTCGGTCGCCGAGGAGATCAAGCGCCGCCGCGGGGATCGGGAGACCCGCGTGCTCTCGATCGACGAGGACGGGGTTCGCTTCCGGTCCTACGTCGACGGCGCGGAGCGCTTCATGGGCCCGGAGACGTCGATGGAGATCCAGGCCGCGCTGGGCTCGGACATCGCCCTCGCCTTCGACGAGTGCACGCCATTCCACTCCGGCCGCGACTACACGGCTCGCTCGACCGAGCGGACCCACCGCTGGCTCGATCGCTGCATCGCTTGGCGGCGCGAGCATGCGCCGGCCGGTCAGCTCCTGTACGGAATCGTCCAGGGCGGGGTGTTCGAGGACCTGCGGCGCGCGTCCGCCGAGCGCGTCGCGGCCGCCGGCGTCGACGGCATCGCGGTCGGCGGCTCCTTGGGGCGTGAGAAGGCGGAGATGCACGAGGTGGTCCGATGGTCGGTCGGTGGCCTGCCGGAGGAGCCCCCGCGTCATCTCCTCGGCATCGGCGACGTCGACGACCTGCTGGCCGGCGTCGCGGCGGGAATCGACACTTTCGACTGCGCGATCCCCACGCGACTTGGCAGGCACGGGACCGCGCTGGTCGCCGACCCCGGCGCGCGCTGGCGCCTGGACCTGACCAAGCGGGCCTGGTCGGAGAGCCGCGAGCCGATCGCGCCGGATTGCCCCTGCGACGCATGCCGCGAGCACACCCGCGGCTACCTCCACTACCTCGCCCGCATCGGCGAGCTCACCGCGGCCCGCCTGCTGACGCTCCACAACCTCACCTTCGTGGCCGCGCTCATGCGAGGGATCAGGGCGGCTGTGGTCGACGGCCGGTTCGACGAGTACGCGCGCGGGATGTTGGCCGGCGCATCGCCGTACTGAGCGGGGGCGTCGCCGTCCCGCCGCCTATTTCGTGTGATCCCGGATGTACTTGATGAGCGCGTTGACCTGGGAGTTCACGCTTCCGCGGTCGATGTGCTGGCGGTTGCTGCCGGGCAGCGACAGCGCCAGGATGATCGCGGCGAGCGCGAGCAAGGCGATCAGGATCAGCGCGATGGCGCGGACCGGGTTGCGCCGACGCCGCCGCCGCTCCGGCTCCCGGCTCGGCGGCGCCTCGCGCCGCACCGGCGCCACGGGCGCCGGTCGCGCCACGGTCGGGGCCCGGGTTGGCAGCGCCCGGGTCGCGGCGGTCGCAGGAAGGGCGCTGGTCGCCCCTTGCGCCAGCCGCTGGGTCGCAGAGGTGACCTCGCCGTGCAGACCGGCCTCGAGCACCGCGGCCATTTCGAGCGCGCTCGAGTACCGATGCGCGGGGTCGCGCTCGAGGCACACCCGCACAGCACGGTCCAGCTGCGACGGCACGTCCGGGCGGGTGTCGCCGATCGGCGTCACCTCGTCCTGCTGCTGCTTCAGTGCGAGCTCGGTGAGCGACGCGTACTCGTGCGGGAGGCGGCCGGCCAGGAACTGGTAGGCGCACACGCCCAGCGAGTAGATGTCGGACGCCGGTCCGGCCTCCTCGCCTGAAGCCTGCTCCGGGGAGAGGTAGGCGGCCGTGCCCAGCACGGAGCCGACCTGCGTGATCCGCGTCTGCTCCGCCGCCTTCGCGATCCCGAAGTCGGCGAGCTTGGTGGTGCCCGTCTCGCTCGACACGAGGAGGTTGCCCGGCTTCACGTCGCGGTGCACGACCCCGGCGCGGTGCGCGTAGTCGAGCCCCTGGCAGGCGTCGCGGATGATCCGAACGGTGTCGTCGGCGTCGAACATCTGGTGCTGGCGCAACAGGTCGGCGCACGACTGGCCCTCGACGTACTCCATGACGATGAAGTGGCGCCCGGACTCGGGATCCTCGCCCGAGTCGAAGACCTGCACGATGTTCGGGTGCTGCAGCTTCGCCGCGGCGAGGGCCTCGCGCCGGAAGCGCGCCACGAACGCCTCGTCCTCCGCCAGGTGCTCGGCCAGCAGCTTCACTGCCACCGGCCGCTCGAGCACGGTGTCCCTGGCGCGGAACACGGTCGACATCCCGCCCGCTCCCAGGCGGTTCTCGAGCTCGTAGCGGCCGGCGACTGAGGTCGGCGTGGTCATCAGGGGACTGAGGTCGGCGTGGTCATCAGGGGCCTACGGCGCCGCCGCCCCTGGTGCTGGTCGGCGACGAGCTGCGCGTGGTCGTAGTCGTAGGAGGCGGAGGGGGCGTGGGCGGCGGGGGCGCCGTCGTCGTAGTGCTCGTCGTCCGCGTGGTGGTGGGCGGAGGCGTGGCTGTCGACGTCGAGCTGCTGGTGGTGCTCGACGACGACGACGTGGTGCTCGGCTGGGTGCACTTGGCCTGGACCAGGTTCCTGAGGTTGTCGACGCCCTCCTTGAGCGTCGCCCGGATGTCCTTGTCCGTGCTGGGCGGGAGCCCGGAGAGCCCGGCCTCGAGCGCCGGGAGGGTGCTCGACGAGAGCCCGTTGCAGTCCGGCTTCCCGCCGCTTCGCTGCTGGGCCTCCTGCAGCCTCGCGATCAGGTCGCTCGCGTTGGACGCCGGGATCTTCTGCCCGGAGCTCCCGCACCCCGCGAAGCCGGCCGCCGCCGCGGCCAGGACGATCATGGTCAGCGCGCCCCTCATTGCCCTACGTACAGCCTCTCGGCGAGCATCACGGGCAACCCCGCGGCCTCGATGGCCCGCGCTGCCTCCTCGACCGGGTACTCGACCCGGCGCCACGTCGCCCGCCAGCTGTCCAGCTCGAGCAGCAGCCAGGCCGCGCGGGGGTCGCCGTCACGCGGCTGGCCCACCCCGCCGGGGTTGACGATCCAGTCGCCCTCGGAGAGGTCGAGCTCGGTCCCGTCAGGCGCGGTGTCGCCCGAGACCAGTTCTCCCTCGCCGGACCGGCGGAACCACAGAGCCACGTGCGAGTGCCCGACGGCCCCGACGCGCCCCGTCATCGCATCCATGCCGGCCTCCGCCTGCACGGCCGAGAGCACGTACTCCCACACGGGGTCGCGCGGGCTCGCGTGATAGAGCCCGATCTCGTGGTCCAGGTCCTCGGAGGGCAGGGCCGCCAGGTAGGCGATCGAGTCGTCGTTGATGTTCTCGCGCGTCCACGTCGCGGCCTCCGCGGCCGCCGGGGAGAACGTATTGACGTCGATCCGCCCCAGCACCACGAGGTCGTGGTTGCCGGTCAGGCAGAGCTCGCACACCTCCGCGGCCAGCGCGACGCACTCGTCCGGTTGGGCGCCGTAGCCGACGAGGTCCCCAAGGCACCATCGCGCGTCGACGCCCGCCTCGCTGATGTCCTCGAGCACGGCCTCGAAGGCCGGCAGGTTCCCATGAACGTCCGACAGGAGCGCCACGCGCGCGGGCCGCCCATCGTCGCTGTCTAGAGTCTCCGGGGGATGCACGGTCGTCGTATCCGGCTGCCGCTAGCCGCTTCGGTTGCAGTGGTGGCCGCCGGGGCGGCGACGCTGGCGCTCAAGCCGCGCGGCGGCCTGATCCAGGCCGCGCCGGCGAAGCCGCAAGCCTACTTCAGCACGCGCGAGCTCGACCGGATTCACGACTACGTCGGGACTCAGCGCCTGCTCGGGCTCGGCGGCCTGGCTCTGACGGGCGCCGTCCTCGTCGTTTTCGCCGTTCGCCCGCCGGCCGTCGTCCGCCGGACCGTCGATCGGATGGGCGATCGCCCGCTCTCCGGCGCCGCGGTGACAGGCGGAGGAATCTTCCTCGCGATCGCCCTCGTCACGCTGCCCCTCTCCGCGGCCGCGCAGAATCGCGCGAAGTCGTTCGGCCTCTCCACCCAGAGCTGGCCGAGCTGGGCCGGCGACGTCGTCAAGAGCGACGCGATCAACCTCGTATTCGCGGCCGCGGGCGGAGCGCTGCTCGTGCTGCTCATCCGTCGATTCCCGCGGCACTGGTGGCTCCCGGGAGCCGTGGCCATCGTCGCGGTCGCCGCCCTCTTCGAGTTCCTGGGGCCGGTCGTCCTGGATCCGCTGTTCAACCGGTTCACGCCGCTGCCGCGCGGTCCGCTGCGCTCCGAGGTCCTCGACCTCGCCCGCCGCGCCGGGGTGCGCGTGGGCCAGGTCTACCGCGTCGACGCGAGCCGCCGCACGACCGGCGCGAACGCATATGTGAACGGGCTCGGGGCGACCAAGCGCGTCGTGCTCTACGACACGCTGATTCGCGACTACCGGCCCGCGGAGCTCCGGTCCGTCGTGGCGCACGAGCTCGGGCACGTGAAGCACAGGGACGTGCCCCGCGGGCTGCTGTGGCTGGCGATCGTCGCGCCCGCAGCCACCCTGCTGATCCAGCGACTGGTGGAGCTCCGCCGGGCCGAGCCGGCTGCCGACGGCCTGGCGGGGCCGGCGGTCGTCCCGGTTGCGACGCTCGCGATCGCCGTCGTCGCCTTCGCAGCAGGGATCGGCGGCAACGTGCTGTCCCGGCGAGTTGAGGCGAGCGCCGACGCCTTCGCGCTCCGGCTGACCCACGACCCTAGGGCCTTCATCGACGTCGAGCGGCGCCTAACGACGGGCAATCTCATCGACCCCGATCCGCCGGGATGGCTCGTCGACCTCTTCGGCACCCACCCGCCCGCGATCGAGCGGATCGGCTACGCGCTCGAGTTCGAGCGCGGCGGCTGACGCGTTCGCCCGGCGGCTACGAGGACTCGCCGTGACCCGGGAACTCGGGCAGGTCGCGGATGCCCTCGCGGGTTTGCCACTTGGAGAAGTTGTCCTGCATCGCGTCCATCAGCTCCCGCATGAAGCGCGGAGACAGGTTGACGCGCGAGACGACGACTCCCGGGACCTCGCCCTCCTCGACCTCGTGGTCCACGCGGGCGAACGTGATCGTGAACTCGTAGTCCGAATGGCTGACGTTCGCGAAGTTCGAGTAGACGCCCATCATGATCTCGGGCGTCGTCTGGATGTTGAACTGGCGCTCGGGTAGCTCCTCCGGCACGGCGACTAGTATCGCACCCGCCCATGAGGACGATCGTGCTGGCCGTAGGACGGCTCCAGCCGCCCTATGCGGACGACGTCCAGCACTACCAGAAGCTGCTGGCCCGCCACACGCGGCTCGAGCTCGTGGAGGTCCGCGAGGAGCAGGGGGTGGACGGCCGGATACCGGAAGGTGCGTACGTCTGCCTGCTGGCGAGCGGGGGGCGGACGTTCGACTCCCTTGGCTTCAGCCGATTCATCGACGAGCGCCGGCTGGAGGCGCGGGACCTGTGCTTCGTGATCGGCGGCCCGCGCGGCATCGACCTCGACGAGTGCGACCTGCGGCTCTCGCTTGGCCCGATGACGCTGCCACATCAGCTCGCGCGCGTCGTGCTGCTCGAGCAGCTCTTCCGCGCGCACAAGATCGTCGCCGGCGAGCCGTATCACTACTGACGTGGCGCAGGTGACCGGCACGACCGCAGACCCGATCCGCTCGCTTGAGGGCGTCGTATCGGCCGCGGCCCTGGAGCTCGGGGGCACGCCCGTGGCGGGCGCGAGGCTCGAGCGGCCGCCGCGGCGGGACTTCGGCGACTTCTCGAGCAATGCCCCGATGCTGCTCGCGCCGATAGTGCGCGAGCCGCCGCGGGAAGTGGCCGAGCGGCTCGGCCAGCGCGTCGCGGACGCCCTCGGCCCGGAGCTCGAACGGGTCGAGGTGGCCGGGCCGGGGTTCCTCAACCTGTTCCTGGCCGACGCGTGGTTCCGCGAGGCGCTTGGCGCGGCGGCGGCAGCCGAAGACGCCTACGGCCGGCTGCCCGCAACTGGGCTGCGTCATCTGGTCGAGTTCGTCAGCGCGAACCCGACCGGCCCGATCACCGTGGCCTCGGGCCGCCACGCGGCCTGGGGGGACTCGCTCTGCCGCATCCTCGAGGCGGCGGGCCACCACGTCCAGCGCGAGTACTACGTGAACGACGAGGGGAGCCAGGTGCTGCGCTTCGGCGAGTCGATCCGCGCCCGCGCGCGCGGTCAGGAGCCGCCGGATGACGGCTACCGGGGCGCCTACGTGGCGGACCTCGCGGACCGCCTGGGAGCGGGCGCGAACGCCAGCGCGGCGGAGCTGGCCGAAGCCGGAGTCGAGCTGATGGTGGAGGAGATCTGCGCGAGCCTGGAGCGTTTCCGGGTGCGCTTCGACCGCTTCTTTCGCGAGCACGAGCTCCATCGCGAGGGAGCGATCGAGAGCGCGCTGGCCCTGCTCCGCGAGCGCGGCCATGTCTACGAGCACGAGGACGCGGTCTGGCTCCGAACGACCGAGCTCGGCGACGACAAGGACCGCGTCCTGCGCCGCTCCGACGGCGAGTACACGTACTTCGCGGCGGACATCGCCTACCACCTGGACAAGGCAGATCGCGGCTTCGATCGGCTTGTCGACCTGTGGGGCGCGGACCACCACGGGTACGTCGGACGGGTGCAGGCGGCGTGGCGGGCGCTCGGCCACGATCCGGATGCGCTCGAGCTGCTCATCATGCAGCTGGTCAACCTCGTCGAGCGCGGCCAGCGCGTGCAGATGTCGAAGCGGCAGGGGGAGATCGTCACCCTCGACGACCTGATCGACGACATCGGCGTCGACGCCGCGCGCTTCTTCATGCTTCAGCGCAGCCACGACACCACGCTCGACCTCGACCTGGCGCTGGCCCGCGAGCAGAGCCAGGACAACCCCGTCTACTACGTGCAGTACGCGCACGCGCGAATCGCCAGCATCCTGCGGAAGGCCGGCGACGCGCGGGTGCGGGAGGCGCTCTCCGCCGACCTCTCGGCTCGTGGCGACGCCCTGAACACCTCGGAGCGCGATCTCGTGAAGCGCGTTCTCGAGCTCCCCGCGGAGATCGCGATCGCGGCCGAGCGCCGCGCGCCGCACCGCCTGACCACGTACGCGCACGACGTGGCGCAGGACTTCTCGGCGTTCTACCGCGACTCGCGCGTGGTGGGAGCCGCCGAAGACGGCGACGACGAGGACTTCAGGCTGACGCTCGCCGTCCAGGCTAAGCGCGTGATCGCGCGCTCGCTCGATCTGCTCGGGGTAGAGGCGCCGGAGCGGATGTAGGGCCGCGCTCGACTTCTTCGGGCGGATACGCCTCAGAGACTGCTGATCCCGTTCAGCCCGATGTCGTTCAGCCACGAGTTCACGCGCGTGAGCTGGTCGGTGTAGAGGGCGACGCCCATCACGACGAGGACGACTCCCGACACGACCGTGATGACGGCGTAGTGGCGGCGGAAGAACCGGAAGATCCCGGTGACCCGCGTGAACGCGAGCGCACTGAGGATGAAGGGGACGGCCAGACCGGCCGCATAGAACGCGAGCAGGATGCCGCCCTTGCCCACCGTCGATTCCGTGCTCGCGGCCGTGAGGATCGCCCCGAGCGTTGGCCCGGTGCAGGGGAGCCAGGCGACGGCGAAGGCGAGGCCGGCGATCACCGGTCCGCCGGTCGAGGCGCGGCCGATCAGCGCGTTCGGGCGCCACTCGCGGTTGAGCCGGGGCACGAACATCGCGGCGACAAAGAGGGCGCCCATGGCGATGATCAGGATCGCGGCGACGTGGCGGAGCGTGGCCCGGTGGTCCTGGAGGGTCCGTCCGAGCCCGGTGGCGCTCATCCCGAGCGCCACGAACATCACGGTGAAAGAGAGACAGAACAGAAGCGAGGGGCCGAGCGCCCGGACGCGACCCTTTCCCTCGGAGAGCTCCGCGAACGAGACGCCCGAGATGGCGGAGAGGTAGCCCGGCACGAGCGGCAGGACGCACGGGGAGACGAAGGAGATGAAGCCGACCGCGAAGGCGGCGAGCACGGTGGTGTCGACGTGGCCGGCGGCCAGCGGGGTCATCGGCTTCGATCCAGGGTGGCGCTCACAGGTCGTAGCGCTGGAGGTCCGCCTCGAGGCGGGCGGACGCGCCTGGTTCGATTGGGCTCTCCGCGGCCGGCTGTGAGGCGCGGCGGTCGGGGCGACGCCGTCTCCACCGCACGGCGGCGGCGCCGACCAGCGCGGCTGCGATCAAGAAGCCCACGACCGGTACTACGTACGCGCCCAGGCCGAAGCCCTTCGCCTTCGGCAGGGCCAGCACCCGCTCGCCGTACTGGTCGACCAGCGCCTGCTTGATCTGCGACTTCGTCCTGCACTGCCGGATGAGCGCGACGATGAACGCGCGCTCGCGGGCCGCCTGCGGCGCGTCGGTGGCGAGGTTGAGCGGCACGCCGCACACGGTGCACATGACCTCGTCCTCGACGTCGCCCAGCGTCGTGCGCGGACACCGGGCCGCCGCCGCGGCGGCCGGGGCCGAGGCGAGCGTCAGCGCGGTCGCCAGCAGCGCGACGAGCCGCGTCGTGGAGAACGTCGACTTGGCGGCGTCGTAGCGCCGCCGAACGGACCACCGGCGTCCTTCTTCTCGTGCCCTCATGCGTGCTCCCTCAGCAGCGGCAGCAGGGCACGTTGCAGGTAGCTCTCGGTCACCGGCCCCCGGTTGGTCGCAGCAACATGCCCGCGGCGGTCGATCAGCAGCGTCTCCGGATAGCCGAGGACGCCGAACGCGGCGAGGCGACGGCCAGGGCCGTCGCGGACCATTGGGTAGGTGAGGCGGTAGCGGTGCACGAAGGCGCGGGCGTCGGTGGTCAGGTCGAGGACGTCCACCCCGAGGATCGTGCCGCCCGCGGCGGCGATCCGATGCTGCCAACGCTCGAGCAGCGGCGACTCCTGACGGCAGGGGATGCACCACGAGGCCCAGAAGTTCAGGACCACGACCCTACCCCGGAGCGAGGCGAGCGAGAGGCGCCCCGGCGCGTCCAGCCGTGGCAGCTCGAGGGCGGGCGCGTTCGGGCGCTGCCCGCTCGCCACCGCCTCGTCGATGCTTCGGTTGGGCTCGTTCTGGACGACCCCGTAGGCGAGCAGCGCGACGAGCGCGGCCGTCGACGCGATGGCCGCGAGCGGGACGGGTTTCAGAACGCGCTTCACCTCCGACGAGGTTAAAGCGGGTCACTGGCGGGCCGGCCCGCCCGCAACTAGACTCGACCGCGAAGCGCGCGGACGTAGCTCAGCTGGTAGAGCGTCGGCTTCCCAAGCCGAAGGTCGCGGGTTCGAGACCCGTCGTCCGCTTCAAAAAAGCGGTGGGCAAAACGCTGGTTCCTCGGGGCGCACCGGGGGCCGGCTACGTGCATACGACCGACAGCAGGCCCCCGGCGGCGACCGCCCATGCAGCTCCCAGCCCCGCCAGGTGCCACGGCCAGTCGAAGAGGTTCGCGATGAGAAACGCGCTGACGGCGGGGCCAAGCAGCCACAGCTCGGGGCGCGATCTTGTCCGACGCACCAGGTCGATCGCGGCCGCGTACAGACAGACGCCCAGGAGCAGGCCGAACACCCCAAGCTCCGCCGCGAGCTCCAGCGGGAGGTTGTGGGCAAACGAGCTTGGCCGCGAGCCCTGGTATCTGACGGACGCCCGGTAGTAGGCGCCCGCACCGGCGCCGAGCAGCGGTCGATCGCGCCAGGTTTCGAGGGCGGCTTTCCATAGCCGGGTTCGGGCCGCCGCCGACTTCGCCAGCGGGTAGCTCAGCCGCGGCGTCCGCGAATGCGACGCCCCCTCCGTGTTGATCGCCGCCCCGATCGCTATCACCCCTGCGGCGAGCACCGCGACCGGCACCAGCGCCGCACGAGGTCGAAAGCGTCTGCGGGCTAGCGCCCGGATGGGCAACCAAGCGCCGGCAAGCGCCGCGCACAGGCAACCAAGCAGGATCAGCCGCGCTGTCCCGCCGCCGCCCTGCGTCGCGCTCACATGTCGGCCCAGCACAAGATGGCCCGCCAAGGCCGCGGTGCCGATCAGCGCGACCGCCGCGACCACCTCACTCCGCCGCGGCTCGCACCGCGGGATCACGACCAGCGCGATCCCAAGCACGATTGCCGCGAGCCCGAGGTCAATCCGGCTGTCCGCGGATCCCAGCGTCGCCCCCGCCAAGACCGCGCCGGCAGCTGCCACCGACGCGACCGCGCGGGCGCGCGCCAGCCCGCTCAGCAGCGCCGGCAACGCCGCCACCTCGAGCAATCCCAGCGCCGGCGGGTACTGAAAGCTTCCGCCGGGACGCCAGCTTCCGCTCAACCACTCTGCGTCCGGCAACGAGTGGAGGGCCGCGGCCCTGAGCCCCAGCACGGCCTCGATGGCGGCGAGCAGCGCGAGTCCCGCAGCGATCGGCCAGCAACCGACGCGCGCCGCCAGCCGCGTGCCACCCGCGGCAAGCACGCCGAGGGTGAGGATCACGAGACCGGACCGCACCGCGTCGCGCGCGGAGCCCACCGTCCACGCCGCGCTGAGGATCGACACCAAGCCGAGCACGCCCAGCACCCAGACGAGCGGCGCCCGCGCCACGCTCAGGACCAGCGGGCCCTCTGACAGCGCAACAGCGAGAAGCGTTACCCCCCCAAGCACGATCAGGAGGGCCTGGGAGCCAGGGGTAAACCCCGCGCCGTCCAACGACGTGATGAGGACCGCCGCCGCCAGCGGGTACGCGAACAACGGCACCGAGCGGACGAACTCGGACGACCTCGGCACCGTCGTTGACAGGCGTTCGCGGCCGGTGATAGCGTCGCAAGCTACACAGCTGTCGCCGTCAAACGGGGTGGATCCCAATGAGAAGCAGGCAAGTGCGGCCGATTGGGAGGGGCCGGCTCCTAGCGATCAGCGCGGCGGGCGGGCTGGTGGTCGCCGGCCTCGCGTTCCATGGCTCGAGCGCGGCCCACGCTCCGACGTTCCGCGACGCGGCGTACCCGCCGGCGCCAAAACATCACGTCAAGCTGACCGGGATCGTTTCAGGCACCGTGAGCTGCACCTCGAACGGGAAAGCGTCCGAGTGCACGAAGATCTCGATACGCAAGGGCAAGAAGGCGAAGAAGAAGGTCGGTGGGTGGACCCTGGGCCCCTTCGGCTGCGCGGGCGTCGGTCCCAACGCTACGTGCGACACGACGGGGGGCAGCGGCAACATGAAGGTCGGCGCCCTGAAGGGCAAGGTCACCGTCGACGTGAGGTGCGCCGCGTCGGACACCGGCACGTTGAGCCAAACCGGCAAGAAGCAAGAGGTCCTGACCTTCAACAAGTGCCCGAACGGCAGGACTAAGGGCGACAAGTTCAAGTTCACGCTGGGCTATTAGGCGGGTCGCACGCCGCCGGCCCCGCAGCCCGCGCACGCAGGGCTCCACTGGCGAATCTGGGCCGCCGAGGCGTCCGTCACCGGGCTCCTGTTGCTCGGCGGCCTCTCGGCCGTCGCTCTCAACTTCGGAAGGCATTCGCCCGTAGCAAGCGTGGTCGGCTCGCACTCGGTGCGGCTGCTGCTGACCGGATTGCTGTTCGCGGGGTGCGGCAGCCTCGTCGCGATCTCCCCACTCGGTCGCCTATCCGGGGCCCACCTCAACCCCGCTGTGACACTCGCTTTCGGCGTGCTCGGCCGGGTGAGCCGCCACGACCTGGTGGGATACATCGCAGCTCAGCTGGTCGGCGCGCTCGGCGGCGCGCTCGCCTTCCACCTGCTCTGGAGCTCGGAGGCCGTGTCGGTCGGTGGCGGGGTCACCCACCCGACCGTCTCGCACGCCGGGGCGATCTGCCTCGAGGCCGCGATGACCGCCCTGGTCGTGATGACGATTCTCTTCTTCGTCTCCCGCGCGGAGCTCGCTCGCTGGACGCCGCTCGCCTTATGGCCGCTGATCGCCACATTCGTCTGGCAGGTCGCCGATTACACGGGTACGAGCTTGAATCCGGCCCGCAGCGCAGGCCCGGCGATCGCCTTTGGCGACCTGAGGGACCTGTGGCTCTACTTCCTGGCTCCGCCCCTCGGTGCCTTGACGGTGGCCCTCCTGTGGTCTCGGCGTCACCCGTCGAAGCACCCGAAGACCGCGAAGCTGTTTCACGACCCCCGGTATCCGAGCTCGCTGATGTCCGAACTGCCGGCGATGGCGCCGGACGACCCGATGCCGTAGCGTCGCCGGCCGCGGAGACATCCAGCCCCCAACGGAAGCCTGTGGCGCGCGACTCGGCTAGAGTCGCCGTTGGGAGGGACCCAGCCCAAGAGGAGGACTCGCATGCTGGCTCGCTTCCGTCCACGTATCACCTACGCCAACGTCATGGCGACGGTTGCCGTCTTCATTGCGCTCGGCGGCGGCGCCTACGCGGTCTCGTCGCTGCCAAAGAACAGCGTCGGCACCAAGCAGCTAAGAAATG